>CAXTMV010000296.1:0-6425 GCA_964245425.1 uncultured Flavihumibacter sp.
GTACATTTACCGTGTAAAAAGTACATATAATTTTAATCGGTTACAATAATACTTTTTTGGCAATCGGCCTTTAATTATTGTTTCTAAATTAATATATCGGCTTTTCAGACATTTAACTATTGCTAAACTAAAAACTATTGCTGTATGAAGAATACAAAGATCTTCATTACGAAGGCCTTGTCACTCGGCTTTCTGCTAGTCTTCTCTTTCTCCCAGCTTTTTTCTCAATCAAAAACAATTACCGGTAAGGTTCTGGATTCGAAGGATAACTCCCCGGTTGTGGGCGCCACTGTACAGCCCAAAGGCTCAAAAAACGGTGCTTCTACCGGTGCCGACGGAGGTTTTACCATTACAGTAGCAGCTAATGTAAACACGCTGGTTATCAGTTCAGTTGGTTTTGCCAAGCAGGAAGTATCTGTTTCCGGTACGGCAGCAGGCACCATTAGCCTGGTGGCTACCAATGCCAACCTGAACGAGGTGGTGGTGGTGGGTTATGGTACACAAAAGAAAAAGGAAATTACCAGTGCCATTACCAGTGTTAGCGCCGAGCAGTTCAACAAAGGCAATGTAAACGATGTGGCCCAGTTGCTGCAGGGTAAGGTAGCCGGTCTGTCTATTGCCCGCCCGGGTGGTAACCCCAATGCGGGTTTTGAAATCCGGCTAAGAGGTCTTTCAACCATCGGATCGGGTACCCAGCCGCTGGTAGTGGTAGATGGCCAGATTGGTGCGGATCTGAATTCTATTGACCCCAACGACATTAAATCGATAGATGTATTGAAAGATGGTTCTTCAGCAGCCATTTACGGTACCCGCGGTTCAGCCGGGGTATTGATTGTTACCACCAAGACAGGTATACGTGGCCAGTCGCAGATGAGTTATAATGGTTCTGTCAGTGTAGAATCGGCTGCCCGCTTTACCAAACACATGACCGCCGCAGAGTACCGCGCCTTTATCAAACCAACGGGTATCGGTGCAGATACCGTTGCAAAAGGAAACGACTACGGTGCCAATACAGACTGGTACAAAGAAGTAACCCGCCCCGGCATCACCCACCAGCACAACCTGTCTTTTTCCGGTGGCAACGAACACACTACTTATAACGCTTCCATCAACTTCCGCAATGGTGAAGGTATTGCCATCACTACCGGTTTCCAGCAGTTGAACGGACGGCTAAACCTTACCCACAAAGCTTTAAATGACAAACTTGTTTTCAATATAGATGTAAGCACTACACGCAGAACAGCCAACCTGGGTTATGACCAGGGATTCGAATACGCGGCGATTTACAACCCTACCTCTCCTGTACATGCCAGAACGCCTTCGCAGGATCTAGCCGGCGGTGGTTATTTTGAAGTAAGTGCCACCGAGTATTCAAACCCCGTGGCTGTATTACAGCAAAATACCAATGCACAGACATTGAAAAGATTGAACCTCGCGGGTTCTGTTGAGTATGAAATTTTGAAAGGACTGAAACTGCTGACCAGGTATGCACAACAGTCCACCAGCACCTACCTCTCTGATTATTCACCCAGCAATGCCTTTATCGACCGCGGATTTCCCAATCCTTCCAGCGGTATAACGGTAACAGGTGTTGGCCGGCATGGTTATGCTTACCGCCAGGATGACGAGGCGCTGACACAACTATATGAAAATACCCTTTCTTACACCCATAAAATTTCAAAATTGGATCTGAGTGCCATTGCCGGTTATTCTTACCAGGACTTTGTATATGAAGGGCTGAAACTGGGCGCTGGTAATTTTGTGACTGATTTGGCCAGGGAAAGCATCGGCTCTGCACAGGATGTGCAGGATGGTAAAGCCTTTGTAAGCAGTTACAAAAACGGTAACCGCCTGGTGGCTTTCTTCGGACGGGTGAACCTTAATTACGATAACCTGGTTTACCTGGCTGCTTCACTGAGAAGAGAAGGCTCCACACAGTTCGGACCTTCCAACAAATGGGGTTATTTCCCCGCGGTGAGTGCAGGTATAGACATCAATAAATTTGTGCAGATACCGGAAGTAAATACCCTTAAACTGCGGGGTAGCTTCGGTGTAACTGGTTCACTTCCGCCCAGCCCGGGTCTATCTGAGTTTACTTTCACCGGACAGGGTAACTATTATATCAACGGCGGATGGATTTCAACCTATGGTCCCAACCAGAATTCTAATCCTGATTTAAAATGGGAAAGAAAAGCAGAAACAGATATCGGTCTTGATTTTACCGCTTTTAACAGCAGGCTGAGTGGTACCATCGACTGGTACAACCGCAAGACTTCTGACCTTATCTTCAACGTAACGGTTCCTTCTCCACCCGCATTGTTTAACACAGCGTATAAAAACATCGGTGATCTGACCGGTAAAGGATATGAAATTGCGTTGAACTATGATGTGCTGAAACAGAGCAAACTGACCTGGACCACCGGCATCAATTATTCTCATAATCATGTTGTATTGTCAAGGCTCGACGCTTCTGCAGGTTCTTATGTAGGTGCCGCCAACCTCGGTTCTCCGGGTCAGGAGGCCACACAAATCTCACGCAGTTATGCAGGTGCTGAAGTAGGTCTGTTCTACCAGGCAGTATACAGGGGCGTAGATAAAAGCGGAAAATTCCTGTTCGACGACGGAACAGGCAAAGCAGTACGGGCAGATTCTACCACTTACAAAACAGTGATTGGTCATGGATTACCAAAATTTGAAATGGGCTTTACCAATACCTTCTCTTACGGTCACTGGGATCTGAATTTCTTCCTGCGCGGTTCTTTTGGTCATGACCTGATCAACACCGAACGGGCATTCTTTGAGAACCCCACTGTTGCATCCGTGTACAACGTAGTAACTACTAAATACTTTAACCCGAACTTAAAAGATGCGCAGATATTCAGTAGCCTGTATGTTGAAAAAGGCGATTTTGTAAAACTGGATAATGCCACACTGGGCTATACTTTTGATGTTAAGAAAGGTAACAGAAGCGGCATCCGGAACCTGAAAGCTTTCGTATCTGCCCGTAACCTGTTTACCATTACCGGTTATACCGGCGCAGATCCTGAAGTACGGTATTCAGACAAGCTGAATAACAATATCCTTGCACCTGGCATCGACAGAAGAGATACCTGGGTATTGACCCGTTCTTTCACATTTGGTGTTAGTCTTGGTTTGTAAAAATTAAATTTTTTATTCAATTACATACTTACTATATGAAAAGCAGAATATTTAAAATTAGTTTGATAGGAGGCTTGCTCTTTACGGGCTTGTCTTGTACAAAACTGGATGAAGGCCCTTATCTCTACGATAAGGTAACCGGTGATCAATTTGGTAAAACAGATCTTGAAATCAGTTCTGCCGTAGCGGCTGCCTACTCTAACCTGGCAGGTATGGGTAGCAATAACCACTATAACCCGCTGGGCGAAGTAACATCCGACGAAGAAATAGTGCCTACCCGCGGACCAGACTGGGGCGATGGCGGCCACTGGGTTCGTCAAAAACAGCACAAATACACCAGCCTTGACCTGGGGCCTACCTCCGGTTGGACATTCTGCTACAGCGGTATTTCTACCTGTAACCGTTTAATAGCTACGCTGACAAAGCTGAATACGGCTACCGCTTTGGCATACGTTCCGGAACTGAAGGTTTTGCGTGCCTTTTATTATTACCTGCTGCTCGACTGGTATGGCAATGTACCTTTGAGCATCGATTTTAATGATCTTACACCGCCTACCAACGCAAAAAGGGCGGATGTGTATGCATTTGTTGAATCAGAACTGATTACCAACGGCGCCTTGCTGAAAAAGCCACTGGGCATACCTGACGTGGCTACGCAATATCGCATGAATTATTATGTTGCCCAGGCCATCCTGGCAAAACTGTACCTGAATGCGGAAGTGTATACTGGTACAGCACAATGGGCTAAATGCATCTCCGCCTGCAATACGATTATCAATTCAGGTATTTATGTGCTGACACCTAACTATGCAGATAACTTTATTCAAAATAACCAGAATTCGAAAGAATCCATCTGGGCGCTTCCGTTCGACCATATCAAATTTACCGGGTTTAACATGGTTATGATGACGCTGAGTTACCTGAACCAGCAGACCTATAACATTAATGCACAACCCTGGAATGGATTTGCAACCACGGCTGAGTTTTACAATACTTATATTGATCAGACCATTAATCCGGGCCCGACCGGCCAGGTAGTCGGTCTTGATCCTTTGGGAACACTGGTAACCGGAACAGATGACAAACGTATGCGCAATAACTTCCTGGTAGGACCCCAATTCTCCTCCAGTGGTGCAAGATTGTCTGATGATGGCGCAGACGCATCTGACCCAGACGGAAAGCCCTTTACCTTTACGCCTTATATCAACCAATTGGCTCCTTCCGCATGGCGCCAGTCTGGTGCAAGGATCGGTAAATGGAATTTTTACCTGGGCGAAACCCAGGATATGGACAATGACTTTGCTGTTTTCCGTTATGCAGATATCCTGCTTACCAAAGCAGAAGCAACTGCCCGGCTGGGTAATAACTGGAACGATGGTACCGTACTGGCTGTTGTAAACCAAATCAGGACCCAGCATGGCGGTGTTACGCCTTTCACCAGCTTAACCGCTACTACCTTCCTGCAGGAACGCAGCCGCGAAATGTTTGCAGAAGGATTTAAAAGGCAGGATATGATTCGCTTTGGTACCTATAACGGTGCATTCCTGTTCCACGATGCTGACCCGGCTGATAATTTAGGTCCTACCGGCCCCGGCGGTGTAGGTATCAATCACCTGAATGTATTTCCCATACCGGATGCGCAGTTGAACGCTAATAAGAATCTCCATCAAAACCCTGGCTATTAACAACTGAAAGAACTGAATAATTCTCTTTTAAACAAAGCAAGTAATAACATATTACTTGCTTTGTTTATTAAAAAATGAACCTATTTTTAGGCATTCATACCGGTGTTGCCCATCTTAAAAACCGGGAAAGGGAATGTGTAATGCGTGGTTGCGAAGTGTATACTGTTATGCCAGATAAAATTAATTTTTTGAAGTTTTTGCCTGTCAGGCATTGGGTGCTGGCTGCCTCATTTTTTCCCTTATTCTTTAGCTCCTGTCATCCGGTCCCTGTTCCTGCCCAAAACAATCCCAACAGTCTTTTTACCCTGCTGCCCGCGTCGGTTACCGGTATCGGGTTCTCTAATGATGTCAGTTATACAGAAGACCTGAATGCGTATACGTTTCGGAATTTTTACAATGGCGGCGGTGTTGGCATCGGTGACATCAACAACGATGGCCTGCCCGATGTTTTTTTCTGCGGCAATATGGCCACTAACCGGCTCTACCTGAACAAAGGCAATTTTCAATTTGAAGATATTACAGAAAAAGCCGGCCTTAACTCAGAAGGCGTATGGTCTACCGGTGTTACGTTTGCCGATGTAAACGGCGATGGCCTGCTGGATATCTATGTGTGCAAATCGGGCGATTTTAAAAGCAGGCAGCGCAGCAATGCCTTGTATATAAACAATGGCAACCTTACTTTTACTGAAAGCGCCGCCGCCTATGGGCTCAACAATAAAGGACTTTCCACCCATGCCGTTTTTTTTGATTATGACCACGATGGTGACCTGGATTGTTACCTGCTCAATAACTCATTCCGTTCCGTTGGCAATTATGACCTGATTAAAGATCAGCGTACTATTCCGGACACGCTGGGTGGCAATAAACTGTACCGCAACGACAACAATCATTTTACAGATGTTACGGCGAAGGCCGGTATCTACAGCAGTAAGATCGGTTTTGGGCTGGGTGTTACCATTGCAGACGTAAATGGCGACGGCTGGCAGGATATCTATGTATCGAATGATTTTTTTGAACGGGATTACCTGTATATCAATAATAAAGACGGTACGTTCACCGAATCACTGGAGCAGGCCATCCGCGAACTCAGCCTCAACTCGATGGGTGCCGATATCGCAGATATCAATAACGACGGCCTGCCCGATATCTATGTTACCGATATGCTGCCCGAGAAAGAAGCCAGGGTAAAAACAAAGACCAATTTTGAGAACTGGGATAAATACAAATCCAACCTTGCCAACGGTTACTACCAGCAGTTTGTCAGGAATGTACTGCAGCTAAACCGTGGCCGGGATGCCGGTGCGGCTATCCATTTCAGTGAGATAGGGCGGCTGGCGGGCGTAGCGGCTACCGACTGGAGCTGGGGTGCACTGATAACCGACCTGAACAACGACGGCTACAAAGACATCTTTGTTGCCAATGGCATTTATAAAGACCTGACCGACCAGGATTATATACAGTACACCGCCAACCCCACCGAGATCCGAAAGATTATAAAAGAAGAACAGAAAGGAGCTATAAAGAAACTTATTGATTTAATTCCATCGAACCCGATATCGAACTATGCGTTTGTTAACAATG
>CAXTMV010000297.1:0-237 GCA_964245425.1 uncultured Flavihumibacter sp.
TGCTGCGATCAGCAGCTAATTTTTTTGCCCTGGATTTAACAGTGTTTAATTATTTAATTACGTTAGAAAATTGCTCATTATAAAAACTATAGTTATGTCAAAATTGAAAAACAAAGTAGCCGTTGTAACAGGTGCCTCCAAAGGAATTGGCGCCGGTATAGCCAAGGCATACGGTAAAGAAGGTGCCTCCGTGGTGGTTAATTATTCTTCTGATAAAGAAGGCGCCACCCGCGTAGT
>CAXTMV010000297.1:247-6417 GCA_964245425.1 uncultured Flavihumibacter sp.
ATCCTGGTAAACAATGCCGGTGTGTTCAAATTTGAGCCCCTGGAAGCCATAACGGAAGAAGAGTTCCATCGCCAGTTTAATACCAATGTGCTGGGCACTTTACTGGCCACACAGCAGGCAGTGCGTGATTTTGGCGAACAGGGCGGAAGTATCATCAATATCAGTGCTGCGATAACGGATAACCCGATGGCCCATTCAGCGGTTTATTCAGCTACCAAGGGTGCGGTAGACACGATTGCCGTGGCTTTGTCAAAAGAACTGGGCAGCAAAAAAATCAGGATCAATACCATTTCACCGGGTGGTGTTGAAACAGAAGGCACACACGCTGAAGGCATCATTGGCAGCGATTTTGAAAAAATGATGGTGGCACAAACGCCGCTGGGCAGACTTGGTCAGCCCGATGATATTGCAAAAGTGGCTGTTTTCCTGGCATCTGATGATTCTGGTTGGATCAACGGCGAGCGCATCAGCGTATCAGGCGGTTTCAGGTAATTGAGTTAAGCGAACAAAGATAACAAAGGGCGCGCGTTGCGGAGGCAGGTCTCCGTTACGCGCGCTTTTTTCTATTCGCTTATTGACTATTTTTTAACGACGGCTTTATGGGCGGAACAAGGCTGGTCTTACGAAAAATACTATCTTCATACCACTGTAGCAGGATGCTCCAAATAAAAGCCGTCCTTATTCGTGTACAGCAGCCTAAAAATAACAATATGAAAATTAGCATTGCAGGCCTGTTCCTGCTTTTTTCAACGCCCATCCTTGCACAACAAACCGTTACTGAAAAATTTCAAAAAATCAATACCCAGGCAGAGGCGCAGCAGTTCATTACCGCCAATGCACCTTTAAAACCCGTGCTGCTTAAACTGGCTACCGGCAAGGATTCTTCCCTCATTGAGAAACGCTTACTGCGGCAGAAAAAAGGGGATATCTTTTCGGTTGGTTTTGTTACCTATAAGGTGCTGGAAGAAACAGAAGACATTGCCTATCGCGCCAGCTATGTATTCCTCGACGGCGGCTCTTTAACACCCCAGCAGGTTGACAGCCTTAAAAAAATAATTCAGCAAAAAGCCATCGCCGGAACACCCAGCATGGAACAGTTGTCCGACCAATATACCATGGATGGAAACGAGAAACACGGTGATACCGGCTGGTTCCTGGGTGAAGAACAGATGCCAAAAGAATTCCAGGACGCTGTTAAAAACCATAAGTTGGGCGAAGTATTTTTTGTAGATGTCTCAGACAAGCAATGGCACTATATTGTAAAAAAGACTTACGAAGATCGCGACAACAAAGAAATGACCGTGCTGCGCGCAAACGGGCGATAGAAAACTTCTATGCAATAAGTTGTAAGTCTTTTGCCGCGGCGATGGTTAAGGACTTACAACTTTATTACTAAAGCCGCCATTGTTCGGATGATTTTTTTTCAATTATAGGCGGGCGCAACAAAGGTTTTCAGCAATTATCAATACTGGTACCTGGATTTCGACAAAATCGACACCAACAGTTTTTGAGATGCCTCGCTTCTAACCATAAATATTTTATTTTACGGGCATTGCTGAATCTTCGATTCAGGAACAAATAGTATATTTCACGGGCGTTGCTGAACCTTCGGTTTGCGTGCGCTTTATTCTACTGCTGAATAATATGTCGGCTCAAACACGTGCCAATGCTGCGTTAGCTCCTCAAAGCAAAACGCAGCATGGAAAAGGCTGTGAGCGCCCGGCCGGCCCGAGGCCATTCTATTAAAGGTTTGCCCGGACAATAGCGACCTAAAATTTGCAACTTCTATCCGTACTATATCGTTTTAGTAATATTATCCGCTCCTGCGGAATCTGGCAGCATTGATCTGCAAATCCCTTTATATATTTAAGGTCTGTTTTTATTGATCCGCCAACCCGGTCAGGGTGTAGGTATCCATAAAAGTTAATACGATTGTTGACCATAAAATACAAACCATGCATACCAACGATTATTCGAGGCGCCGTTTCCTGAAGCAGGCCATGTTAGCCTCTGCTGCTGTTTCGATGCCGGGCCTGTTAAAAGCAAGGGGACAAGAGCAGGTAAAACTGGCCTGTATCGGCATCGGCAACCGCGGCGGAGAGATCATTCCCGAACTGTACAAAACCGGGTTGGCCAATATTGTGGCTTTATGCGATGTTGACATGGGCGCACCGCAAACCCTCGCCATATTAAAACAATTTCCGGATGTGCCCCGTTTCCAGGATTTCAGGCAGATGTTTGATAAGATGGGCAGCCAGATAGAAGCGGTGTCTATTGCGGTTCCGGATTTTTCTCATTTCCCTATTACCATGATGGCCCTTGGGCTGGGCAAACATGTGTACGTAGAAAAGCCGATGGCAAGAACCTTTAATGAAGTGGAGCTGATGATGAAGGCGGCAAAAAAATATAATAAACTGGCCACCCAAATGGGCAACCAGGGCCATTCTGAAGGGAACTACTTCCAGTTCAAAGCCTGGCAGGATGCTGGCATCATCAAAGATGTAACCGCTATTACCGCTCATATGAACTCGGCACGGCGCTGGCATGGCTGGGATACGCATATCACATCCTTTCCGCCCGCAGAACCGGTACCGGCAACGCTTGATTGGGATATCTGGCAAACCACTTCGCAAGGACATACTTACAATAAAGATTTTGTAAACGGGCAGTGGCGCTGCTGGTTTGATTTTGGCATGGGAGCCCTGGGCGATTGGGGCGCGCACCTGCTGGATACCACCCACCAGTTCCTGGATCTGGGGCTGCCCTATGAAATTGATCCGCTGAAAGCAGAGGGTCACAATTCATTTTTTTACCCGATGTCAACCACGCTTTCTTTTAAATTTCCCCAGCGGGGCAGTATGCCGCCGGTAGAAGTGAAATGGTACGATGGTGTAGATAACCTGCCGCCATTGCCGCCCGGTTATGGCGGATCTTCGCTTGATCCAAATATTCCGCCGCCCAGCAATGGTGCGCTTAAACCCGTAAAATTAAATCCCGGTAAAATTATTTATAGCAAAGAACTCACTTTTAAAGGTGGCTCGCATGGCAGCACCTTAACCATCATACCGGAAGAAAAGGCAAAAGAGATGGCCAGCCGCCTTCCGGTGGTGCCACCAAGTCCTTCTAACCACTGGAAGAATTTTTTGCTGGCCTGCAAAGGAGAAGAGCAAACCCGTTCGCCCTTTGCTATTGCCGGACCGCTGAGCCAGGTGTTCTGCCTGGGCGTGCTGGCCCAATGGCTGGATGTGAAACTGGCATTTGACCGCGACAAAAAAATCATTACCAATAATAAAATGGCCAACGATCTGCTGATGGGCCCGCCACCCAGAAAAGGCTGGGAGCAGTATTACAAAGTTTAAAATTAAATCAACAGTCGAAAGTAAAAATTCAAAAACCTTTGCTCAGTTTGTCCGGGCAAAGGTTTTTGAATTTTTACTTTCGACTGCTGCATTATTTCCTACCAGATATGTATCCGTTGTTCCGGTGCTTTGTACATTTTATCGCCGGGCTGAATATTGAATGCCGTATACCAGGCATCGATATTGGTAAGCGGCGCATTGGTGCGGTGCATGCCAGGCGAATGCGGGTCTGTCAGTATGGATTGTGCTTCCGCATCGGGCAATATATTATTTCTCCATACCTGCGCCCAGCTTAAAAAGAATCGTTGTTGCGGGGTCAATCCATCTATTTTCTTTCCTTCCTTGAATTGTTTTGTTTTTGTAAACGCTTCGTAAGCCATGTTCAGTCCACCCAGGTCGGCCAGGTTTTCGCCCAGCGTAAGCCGGCCGTTTACATGCACGGTGTCCAGTACGGTGAGGGCATTGTACTGTTCTACTACCTTGTCTGCACGCAGTTTAAATTTATCGGCATCGTCTTTTGTCCACCAGTCGCGCAGGTTACCCACGGCATCAAACTGCCGGCCCTGATCATCAAAACCATGTGTCATCTCGTGGCCAATTACTGCGGCAATACCGCCATAGTTTACGGCATCGTCTGCGCCAAAATCAAAAAAGGGAAATTGGAGAATGCCTGCGGGAAAGGTGATGTCATTACCGGACGGATTATAGGAAGCATTGATGGTGGGCGGTGTCATCCTCATTTCGGCGCGGTCAACCGGTTTGCCCATCCTGCTCACATCATAATTATACGCCCATTGGTTAATGGCACGGATGTTTTTATACAAATCGCCCGGCACAATCACCAGTCCGTCATAGGTTTTCCATTTGTCGGGGTAAGCTATTTTCTTTGCAAAAGCATGTAGTTTTTCGAGCGCGCGCTGTTTTGTTTCTTCGCTCATCCAGTCCAGTCTTTTAATCCGCTCGCCCAGTGTTGCCTGTAGATTGTTCACCAGGTTCACCATATAATCTTTTGCTTCCGGCTTAAAATATTTCTCTACATAGAGTTCTCCTACCAGGTCGCCGAGGTAGCGATCTATTAAACTGCTTACGCGCTGCCAGCGGGGTGTTTGTTCTTTTTGCCCGGTCTGTACCCTTGTAAATTCAAATTCGGTTTTTACAAACGGGCTGCTCAGGTACGGCGCTGCATTCCTGATCAAATGCCAGCGCAGGTAACTTTTCCAGTCGGCGAGGGGCACCGACGCCATCATATCACTGACCGTTTTCAGGAAGGCTGGGTTGCCGGCGAGTACGCTGTCTGCGCCATTTATTTTTGATTCACTCAGTACCTGTGCCCAGTTGATACCTGCTGTTGTAGCGCTGAGGCCGGCCACAGAAAATTTATGATACGTAGCATTGGGGTCGCGCATCTGTACGCGGCTCATTTGGGCGTTGGCCAGGGCTGTTTCTATCTTTATCACCGCTTCCATGCTGGTAGCGGCGGTAGCAGCATCTTCACCTGCCAGGGAAAACATTTTCTGCAGGTACACTTTATAGGCGTCCCGGATACGGAGGCTGCGGGCATCATCCTTCAGGTAATAATCGCGGTCGGGCAGCGAAGTGCCACCCTGGCTGATGGAAGGAATGTTTACCAATACACTTTTGCGGTCGGGACCCACATTCAACCCAAATAAGATGCCCCCGATACCATTGCTGCGGAGGATATTGATCTCATGCAGGATGCCGGCGGCATCGCTGATGCTGTTGATAACATCCAGGTCGGCTTTAATAGGGTTGTAGCCGCGTGTTTCAACGGCGGCACTGTCCATACCGGCTGCATAAAGATCGCCAATCATCTGTGTTTTGCGATCGCGGTTCGTATGTTTGGCTGCATCATCCAGTAGTGTCTGCAATCGCTTGGAGCTTTCTTCCCGCAGTTCGTCAAAACTTCCCCAGCGGGTTTTGGAGGCTGGTACCGGGTTGTTTTTTATCCAGTTGCCATTGGCATAGAGGTAAAAATTATCGCCGGGCCGTACAGAGACATCCATATTACTGGCATCAATGTATTTTATTTTTGCCTGACCGGGATGGTGACCGGGTGGTGCCCAGGCGCTTAAAACAGACAAGGTGGCGGCTATGGCCGCGCATTTTGCAAATGATGGTAGCTTCATACATAAAAATTAGAGGCGGAAGTTACGGAACAAAGCCAACAAGATGACGAAGAGAACAGGGAGAAAAGAGCCGGGAGCAGCGAAAAAAGCATCGGCGGCAAGCGCAGCGGAAATATTACAGGCCCGTTACCCTGGTTTGGGTAGCGGCGATGCGGAGGCCGGTTCCATTGGGTGTACAGATGGCGCTGCTGTCAGATAAGAGCACCGGCTGGCCTTCGGACCGGATGCGGGTAGCGCCGCTGATCCATTGGGCGCTCAGGCAGGGAGAAGCTGCAAAACCAACCCGGAAAGGACAACCTGTAATAGTATAGGGAGAAGACTGCAATACGATTGGCTGCCCGTTTATCCGTACGCGGCCACTTGTAACAGCCGCATGTGCCTGCCCGCCATGCAGGCATAAAACGGTTGCGGGATTGTGCAGTAAAAAAACAGGCATGATAACAAACTGTTTGGATTGTTTATACGATGGTTAAAGCGCCTTTATTGATATCCACCGAAGGCCCGCTCAGCGTAATGGAAGCGCCTTTTCCGTTTTGGATAAAAATGCCGGTGTCGTTTACCATGATGGAGGCACCGTTATTACTCTTTATTACGATGCCACCCTGTGGCCCCGGCTGGCTGCTGATGGCAAAAAGATGTTGGGCCCCGCTTTGAATAACAATAT
>CAXTMV010000298.1:0-6386 GCA_964245425.1 uncultured Flavihumibacter sp.
TATGCAAATTGTTCTCTGAATCGGCAAGGCAAACCCGTTTTTTTGGCTAAAAATTTGCAAGTAACGGCTGAATCAGCCTAATTGCTTGGTTTTTGAGCAGGATCCGGCAAAAAAGTCAACACCCAACTATGAAAACCCCACACCACCACCATTTTTTCAACATGCTGTTTGCCCTGTTGACAGGTTTTTTACTGTTAACAGCTTTTTCCTTCCAGGCCTCTGCACAGGGGAAGCGGGTATACGTTGGCACCGGCAGCGGTTTCATCGACTATCCGACCGCCCAGGCCACGCTGAACCTGCATGACGATGATACCGTTGTTATTAATCCCGGCCAGTACAAACTGATGAATTTCAGGAATATTACCGCCAGCCCCGGTCATAAAATCTACATCATCAACAGCGGGCAGGTAGAATTCAACGACCCTTCACCTTCTACGTTCTCCAATTTAACCAATGTTGAGATCAACGGAAACGGTGCCCCTGGTATCGAATTCGGGTTTTATATGCATGACCTGATCCGCGGGATTTCGGTAGACGGGCCTTTATCGGGCGTAACCTTCAGCTATATAAAAATGGTGAACATCCGGGATTACTCCATCATTCTTTCCAATAACGCTTATGTGTACGATGGTACCAATTCAAGCCTTTTTTACGATCTGCACTTTCTTCATTTCAGCGTTACCAACATATTGACTACTTTTTTGCAGATAGGTGCCTATACCAGGATAGTGGAAGATGGTATGATAAGCATGGCACGGAAAGTAGAAGTAGCTTATTGCACCGTTGATTATACAGACCAGGAAGACGTCTTGCACCTGAACAAGACCGTGAATGCCAATGTACACCACAATCGTTTTTCGCACCTCGGCGCCAATGATTTCAGGCATACCGGTATTGTCTATTTATATGGCAATGGCGATATCCACCATAATTATATCAATGATTACTGGGGAAGCGGTGTGCGTGCACACGGCTTTAACCTTGATACCATCGGCGCTATCAATATATATGATAACATCATCCAGAATTCCCGGAAATATTCAGCGGTTGAAATAAAAGCCACTGAGCCGGAAGACCTGGCCGCTTCTCCCTACCTGCATTATTGTAATTACAAGGTATATAATAATACATTCGGCAACCTGAGCGCATACGACTGGAATTCTTCGATGGTAGACACCTACGATGCAGCCGGGGGTACCATGGAGATCAAAAATAACCTGGGCTTCAATATCCAGCGCGATAAGCCCTATGATCCTACCTGGAATTATATTTACCAGAAACTGAATATCACCGTTCCCGATACCATCGGTAATATATATGCGCAATCCTATACCACGCTGGGCCTGGTAGACGACAGCACCTGTCTGCTGACTGCCAATTCACCGGCCGTTGATAAAGGCACCACGCTCAGCATGGTAAAGGACGATATCGCCGACATAACCAGGCCCCAGGGTACTGCCTATGATATCGGTGCCAGGGAGTATAAGAGCGGTATCATTTTCCCCGTTGCCAATGCAGGCAGAGATACCAGCGTCTTACTGCCAAAAGATTCCATTACTTTAAATGGTTCAGCTTCTTACAACCCGGGGGGCGGCCTGCTCAGTTATAAATGGTCGCTGGTAACAGGGCCTGCACCGGCCGTGTTTGCCATAGATACACTTGCCAGGCCCCTGCTTAAAAGCATGGTACTGGGTACTTATAAATTACAGTTAACCGTTACCAATTCGCAGGGACGCAGCAGCAGCGATACCGTATTGGTAGTGGTGAGCCCCGTTCCTGTAGCAGCGCCGGTTGCCAAAGCAGGTGGCACCATCACCATCACACTGCCGGTAAACAGCACCGGTCTTAGCGGTAGCGCTTCTGTTAGTACAGCGGGTCCGTTAAAATATGTATGGACCAAATTATCCGGTCCTACCTCTTTTACCATTTCAGGCGACAGCACCGCAACACCTTTCATCAGCAGCTTAACGGAAGGAACTTACCAGGTTAAACTGCTGGTAACAGATACCAACTATTTTTCCGGAACCGATATAGTAACCATTATTGTACAGCCAGCCCCGGTGCCCGTGGCCAATGCAGGTGCGGATGTTAACCTGGTATTACCAGCCAATTCAACCGCGTTGGATGGCAGCGCTTCCACCACACCGGCCGGCGGCCCATTAAAATATGTATGGACACAAGTGTCAGGCCCTTCTACTTTCACCATTACCGGCGATACCACTGTTCACCCAACGGTGAGTAACCTGGCAGAAGGCGTTTACCAGTTCAAACTAACGGTCACCAATACCGCAGGCATATCCAACAGCGATTTTGTGAACATAGTGGTAGTAGCGGCGCCCGTGGCAATGGCCAACGCAGGCGCAGACATCAGTTTAACCCTGCCCGTTAACAGCACCACCCTTAACGGTACTGCCTCGTACAGCACGGGCGGCGGTACATTAACCTATTTGTGGTCGCTGGTGTCCGGACCCACTTCCTTTACTATTACCAATGCCAACACCGCCACGCCCATCATCAGCGATTTAACGGAGGGCGTCTACCAGATAAAATTGAGGGCGACCAACGCACAGGGATCCTGGGCAGAAGATGTGGTGGCCGTTACCGTTAGTGCCATGCCGGTATACCCGCCAGTGGCCAATGCAGGGGCAGACATTGCCATTACCCTGCCGGCTAATACAGCATCACTGAACGGTGATCAGTCGTACAATCCGGCCGGCGGTGCATTAACCTATGCCTGGACCAAACTATCCGGCCCGGCTTCCTTTACCATTACCGGCGCTTCATCGGCTACTCCCAATGTCAGCAACTTAATGGAAGGCGCCTACCAGATACAGCTGAAAGTGACCAATGCCCTGGGCTCTGCGAGCGAAGATACCGTATTCATTACCGTTATCCCTGCAGCCGCCGTACCGCCGGTGGCCAACGCAGGCGCCGATATTACCATCACCTTACCGGTTAATGCAACCACGCTGAACGGAACCGGTTCTTCCAATGCAGCCGGTGGTGTACTTACCTATGCCTGGTCGCTGGTATCTGGTCCTGCTTCTTTTTCCATAGCAGGTCAGTCGACCACTACGCCTTCCATCGGAAGTCTTACACAAGGTGTTTACCAGGTAAAACTGGTTGTAACCAATGCGCAGGGACTTTCATCACAGGATGTGGTGGCGGTGACCGTAAACCCGGCCCCCGCACCGGTGGCCAATGCCGGTGGAAGTTCTGTTAGCCTGGTATTGCCTAATAATTCGGTAGCGCTTAACGGCAGCGCTTCTTACGATCCGTCGGGCGGAACCTTGACCTATAGCTGGGCTAAGGTATCAGGTCCGGCTGCCATCACCATTGCAGGTGCTGCTACGGCTACGCCCACCGTTAGTAATTTAACCATGGGTACATACCAGGTACAGCTCACGGTAACCAATACCAGTGGTCTTACCGCCACCGCCATGGTAAATATTATTGTTACACCTTCATTGCTGGCAGTACCCAATGCAGGAAGAGACACAACGGTATACTTCCCCAACGGTTATGCGATACTGGACGCCAGCCAGTCTTATGCAACCGGTGGCGCCTCTTTACTGAATTTTCACTGGCAGCAATTATCAGGTCCAAGCAATTCACTGATTGGCAACAGCGAGACAAGCCGTACCACGGCCACCAACCTGGAGCCGGGGGCATATGTTTTCCAGTTAACGGTAACCGATACCTATGGCCAGAAAGCGACCACTACTTTAAAGGTGAGTGTAGTAGCCACTACCCGCTATGTGCATACCATTTCCGTGTATCCCAACCCCTGTACAGATCGCCTGCGCATACATGCTATCTCAGACAGTACCGGTGAGGCCATTGTGCGGGTTACCAGTATGGCAGGTATTATCATGCTAAAACAATCATTCCAGAAAACCTCGCTGATCTTTGATGAACAGATTACGGTGAGCCAGTTATCAGCCGGCATGTACATAGTGGAAGTGATCATCGGCGGACAATCACAATTGCTGGATAAATTTATCAAGCGATAAGGAAATGTGGCCACAGCAATAAGGACCGTATTCATAAATCTTACTCCGGCACATCTGCCGGAGTTTTTTTATTTTAGGGGGATGAATTGACCAACCCATTCATCTGTACTATGGCAAAAAAAGATGCACTGATAGCAGAACTGGCAAACGAAGGCGCCAATACCCGTAAAATGCTGGAAAGAGTTCCGCAGGAATCGCTGAACTGGCAGCCCCACGAAAAATCGATGACCATTGGACGGCTGGCGTCTCATATTGCAGAGATACCGGTTTGGATTACCCGTGCCCTGGAAGCAGACCAGTTTGATTTTTCAACGGCTGTTTTATCGCGCACTGTCTACCCGGACCAGGCAGCCCTGCTGCAGGTGTTTGATGAAAGACAGGCAGCGGCAAAAAGCGCCCTGCTGCTGGCTACCGACGAAATATTACAGGCAGGTTTTGTCATTAAAAGAGGCGAACAGACCATCTACCAGATGCCCCGCCAGGTACTGATAAGAAATTTTGCATTGAACCATACGCTGCACCACCGCGGGCAGCTCTCTGTTTACCTGCGGCTGCTGGGAATAGCGGTGCCGGGTATGTACGGACCCAGTGCCGATGAAAAATAAGTTGTATGTAATGAGTTGTACGTTGTAAGTCATCTTGCGGAGCATCTTGCTACCGCAAGAGGACTTACAACGTAGAACTCAGTTCACGTCTTTCCCATCCTGCAGCAACTTGATTATTTTATCAAGGTTTGCCTTGTTAACAGGATCCGGTACCTGTGTGGCTGCTTTTTGGGCAAACTCAAGCGCTTTTTTGTAGTTGGCTACCGCAGAATAACCCCTTACCATACCCATATTGGTCGTAAATACATTGGGGTGTTTATCATAGTTCATTTTAAAAGCATCAAATGCTTCCTTATTTTTCTTTTGTACCAATAATGAACGTGCATATTGGTGCACTTCCTGCATACTGGCGATGGGCAATACTTTTTTCATAATGCTGTCTGCTTCCTGGCCGCGGTTTAGTTTGGTTAAGAGCTGTGCTTTTGTGCTCCAGGCCTGGAAGCTCTGGCTGCCCCCAAAATTGGCACTGCTCGCAGAATCGCTCCAGAGCAAGGCTTCTTCCAGGTTGGTATTTTTTTGCAGGCACCATTGCGCTGCCTGGTCCCAGGGTTGCCAGGTAAAGCCAGTTTGCCCGCGCAGCTCGTTTCTGAACAAAGCAATTTGCTGGTTGATATAATCAGTTTCTATTTTAAAGGGAATCATCAGTTTTTCCCATTCCAATGCAATGGTAGCGCCCTGCTCTGTTTCGTTCAGGAACTCATATTTCAGCCATTCCACGCTTTTGTCTGTTGCCACCGGTTTTACTTTTACGCGCAGGACATCTTCTTTGTCGTTGTAATAAAAGCTTCCCCAGGAAGATGAATTCTTAGAAAAGATAAGCGTGCATTCGTTGGGGTCGTAGGCGATGAAAAAACCATACTTGCCGGCCGCCAGTGGCTGGCCTTCAATTTTTACATCTGTTGAGAATTCGATGCTGGTATTTTCATTGGCACCCGCACGCCATGGCGCGGCTGTTGCCGAACCAAAACCCAGGTTCTGGTAACCAACATATACCAGTTTACCCCATATTTGTCCTTCACGGCCTTTTACAGCAGGGCGGTCGTAATGAATGGCGATATCAGTAAGTCCCACGCGTTCGCTCACAGCCGCTTTTTTATTTCCGCCGCTGGGCAGGGTAGTCAGCTGTGCAGTCAGTAATGTTGGCAGGCAACAACCAGCCGCCATACAGCAAAGCAATAGTTTCCGTACTTTTTTCATAACAGTTATTTTGGTTTTAACAATTGAGTGCGAAAGCTACCTGATCTCCGCAGCAGCCGCCGGCCAAATTGGTACCAAAGCAGCAAAAGCAGGATGAAAGGAATACCACTCGTGTAAAAGACAGGGCCAAAAACCTTGTTGTCCGGATAAAAATAGTTTTTTTCAATAATAGGCAGATGCAAAAAAGGTTTTCAGCGATTACCCAATACAGGTGCCAGGTTCCGACAAAAATAGACATCAGCGGCCTTTGAGATGCCTCGCTTTTAGCAACAAATAGTATATTTTACGGGCGTTGCTGAACCTTCGGTTTAGCAACGAGTATCATATTTTACGGGCGTTGCTGAACCTTGGGTTTAGCAACAAGTATCATATTTTACGGGCGTTGCTGAATCTTCGATTTAGCAACAAATAGTATATTTTACGGGCGTTGCTGAACCTTCGGTTTACGTCAGCTTTATTCTATAGCTGAATGATGTATCGGCTGAAACACTTGACAATGCTGCGTTACCTCCTCAAAGCAAAACGCGGCATCGAAAAGGCTGCGAGCGCCCGGCCGGCCAGCGGCCAATCT
>CAXTMV010000299.1:0-208 GCA_964245425.1 uncultured Flavihumibacter sp.
GCCCAACACCAGCTGGAAGCATTGAATGTAAACAATACCATCCTGGATGAAATGAAAGAATGCGGCAGCCAGCAAACAGAACAGGAACTCCGGAACCTGCTGGGCTGTTTCCTGTTTGGGGGCGACGATGTAGACAAGAAAATAAAAATACTGAGTGGTGGCGAAAAAGCCAGGGTGGCCCTTGCCAAAACCATTACCAGCAAGGCCA
>CAXTMV010000299.1:218-6380 GCA_964245425.1 uncultured Flavihumibacter sp.
GCGCAGCCTTCTGGGGTGCTTCCTCTTCTCCGGCGACGACGTCTTCAAGCCCCTGGGTGTGCTCTCCGGCGGAGAGCGCAACCGCTACGCGTTGGCTCGCATTCTGGTGCGCCCGGCCAACTTCCTATTACTGGATGAGCCGACAAATCACCTCGACATCCATTCGGTAGAATTGCTGATAGAGGCATTAACAAAATATGAAGGCACCCTGATACTGGTTAGCCATGACCGTTATTTTGTTTCTAAAACGGCCAATACCATCTGGGAGATCGACGATAACAAGATCCGCGAATTTAAAGGCAATTACGATGAATGGGCCGATTGGAAAGAGCGGAACCTGGCCAGCAGTAAAAAAAGTGTTGCCGGTGCCCAAAAACAGCCGCCAGTTGCAGCAAAACAAGAAGCGGTTGTACCAAAAACCAGCCAGCCGGTAGCCGCAAACAATGCGCCGGTAAACAAAGAGGCCAAAAAAGAATTGCAGCGGCAACAAAAAATTTTTCAGCAGCTGGAGGCCGATATCAGCCGTGTTACCGAAAAAAAGAACCAGGTGCAGGCATCGTTAAGCCTGCCGGAAACCTATTCAGATAAAAATAAATTTGTACAGGCGGAAGCAGACTATAAAAAGGCTTCTGCAGAACTGGAGCGGCTGAATAAGCAATACGAAGAAGTATTTGAAAAAATAATGGCGCTGGAAAAAACATGAATCGTGAGACGTGCGGCCCGGGAAATGCCAGCAAACGCTGCCGATTCAAATCTCAGGATTCACTTTTCGCCACTCAAGTTTTGATTTTTTACTTTAGAATTTGGCCTATATTCATTCACTAAAATACATTTTATGCGTAAACCTTTGTTACGGATTGCCTTTATGTTCTCTGCGTTCGCCTTGATGGCTGTTTCTATGCCTGCCTGCAAGAGTGGGCCCAAAGATGCTGACCTGGAAAAAACAGTTGCTGAAAAGGCCGCCGCGGTTTCTTCAGATGGCACGGGTATCGGCGGCACGGTAAAAGATGGCGTGGTTACTTTAACCGGATCATTTAAAGACGATGCATCAAAAACTGCTTTTGAGACCACCGTAAAAGCCATACCGGGTGTAAAATCCGTTGTAAACAACAGCACAGTAGCGCCTCCTCCCCCACCGCCGGCCGCCCCGGTAGTAATAGCCAGTGATGAAGCGCTGGCCAAGGGTGTAACAGATGCCACCAAAGATTTCCCTACCGTTAAAGCGGAAGTAAAGGACAGTGTGATTGTTTTAACCGGTGAAATCAAACGGTCGAGCCTGCCAAAGCTGATGCAGACCCTGCATTCACTGAAACCCAAAAGTGTTGACAACAAGCAATTAACCATTAAATAAAACGGAGGAAATAACTTATGGCATTACAGGATAAATATAAAGAGTTGGTAGAGGCGGCCACTGCAGCGGGCGTTGCCAACCTGCAGGTGCGGGAACAGGATAATATTTTATACATCGATGGGGAAGCGCCAACGGGCGAAGTAAAAGATCAGCTTTGGGAGGTTTATAACAAGATAGATCCGGATTTTAAGACCGGCGACCTGGTATTGGATGTAAATGTAGCCGCCGCCGCACCGGGTGTAAAAGCGACTGTAACCACCGACAGCACCAACCTGAACATACGCAAAGGCCCGGGTACCGATCAGCCAATTGTAGGTAAGGCTGCCCACAATTCTACCGTTACGCTTATCAGCAAAGCCAATGAACAATGGTGGCTGGTAAAAACGGAAAAAGGCGAAGAGGGGTATGCCTATGCACAGTACCTTACACCGCAATAAGCAATCATCTTACTGATTATTTGGTAGAGCTGCCCTTACAGGCAGCTTTATTTTTTAAATACCAGCCTTATCTCTGTAAATTTGAGTTACCCCGCTTATGAAAAAATCGTCCCTTATATGTATTCTTTTCCTATTCATCCTCTTATTGAGCCTGCCGGCCATTTGCCAGCGGCCTAAGATAGGTCTTACGCTCAGTGGCGGCGGGGCCAAAGGCCTGGCGCATATCGGCATATTAAAAGCCATCGATTCTGCGGGTCTTAAAATTGATTATCTCACGGGCACCAGTATGGGCAGTATCATCGGCAGCCTGTATGCGGTTGGTTATTCAGCCGACTCCATCGAAAAAATGTCAAAGCATTTTAACTGGGACCTGATCCTCAGCAACCAGGCTTCACTGCGCACTTTATTCATGGAGGAGAAAGACGAGTATTACAAGTATACCGTTGAGCTGCCCTGGGAAAACAATCATTTCCAGTTGCCTACCGGTGTATTGCAGGGACAGGAACTGGGACTACAGTTGTCTGAAATGTTTTTTCCGGTATACGATAAAAAGGATTTTTCCAATTTCAATATTCCGTTTAAATGTATTGCCACCGATGTGGGCAATGGCGAAGCCGTGGTGATAAGTAAAGGTGAAATTACATCGGCCATTCGCGCCAGCATGGCCATTCCTTCTTTTTTTACACCGGTAGAATACCGGGGCAAGCTGCTGATAGACGGGGGCGTGATCCGGAATTTTCCGGTACGCGATGTAAAGGAAATGGGTGCCGGCATCATTATCGGCAGCAATGTAGCCGGCGAATTACTAACATCCGATAAGGTTAGGAATGCCATCCAGGTATTACTACAGGTGGCGTTTTTCAGGGAAGCACAGGATCACAAAGAAGAAGTATCACTTTGTGATATCTATGTTCCTTTTGATATGCCGCAATTCAATATGGGCAGTTTCTCGCAGGCGGATGATATTATTGAACTGGGGCTGCGCGAAGGCAGGCGCTTATACCCGCGGTTTAAACGGCTGGCCGATTCATTGAATGCGATCTATGGGCCACAGCAGTTGCCGGCCACCCGTTTACCTGCGGCGAAACCTGTAAAGATTTCTTCGTATGAAATAAAAGGCCTGAAAAACACCGGCGCCGATTTTTTTGTACATACCATGAACCTTGATCTTAACCATTTTTACTCGGCCCAGCAACTCTCCGTAATGGTGAGGGCTGCATTCGGTACCCGCTACTACAGCAGGGTCTCTTATGCATTGGAAGCCCAGCCCGACAGCAGCTGCAAGATCATACTTGATGTAACGGAAAATCCGCTCACCTTTGCCAAGCTGAGCCTTCACTATAATAAGTTTACCGGTATTGCTGCCATTGTAAACCTAACCACCCGCAATGCAGTTATTACCAATTCGCGCGATCTGTTAACCCTCAATATCGGCGAGAGTTTTCGCGCCAGGGCCGAACACCTGCAATACATTGGACGACGCAAGAATTTTTCACTGGCTTTTGCCGGGCAATACGATCGGTTTGATGTAAATACGTATAATACCTATAAGCAAAGCGGTATCTATAAACAGTCTTTTTTTATTTTAGATACCAAAGCACAGTATACCACCCAGCGCAACCTGGCCCTGGGCATTGGCGAACGGTTCGAGACGGTAACCTACCGGCCGGCCATTATCAATTCATTTCAGTTCAGCGGGAATAATAATTTTTTTACCACTTATTTTTTTCTTGATCACAATAGCCTAGACAGGGTGGTATTCCCCCGCAGGGGTTTTAAAATACACGAAGAATTCAGCCTGGTCAGCAGCCAGGATCCCACCGTGGATTTTTTCCAGAACGGGCAACCCATCCCGCATGATTCGCTGCCGGTATCAAACAAAGCCTATCCCAGGCTGCTGTTCAACCTAGACAGTTATACACCGCTTAACCGCCGCAGTACGTTTGAATTTTTATTACAAACCGGCGTTAATTTCAAGTACGGTAACAGTATCCTGAACGAATTTTCTATTGGAGGGCTCACTTCACTTTTTCACAACCAGGTGGTTTTTGCAGGGTTGCAGGAAGGGTCTTTGTATACGCCTTCCATGGCGGCCTTCCAGGGCGCTTTCCGATACGAGCTGTTCAATAATACCTACCTGACCGGCAGGGCCAATATTCTGTTCAATAATTTTATCAGCACCAGTAAATTCTTTCAAAACCCGAATATCCTTACCGGCTATGCCGTAACATTCGGGTATAATTTTGCGTTGGGCCCCCTTGAATTCAGCCTGATGTACAGCGATCAATCGCGGAAGGTCAGCAGCTATGTGAATATTGGTATCCCCTTTTAATGCCTGTTGTCTTGCCACGCAAAATAAATCAGGCGTCATTACATCAGCCATGGTTGCTCTTGATAAAATCGCTTACCAAAAAACTGATCAGTTTGCCGATGGTTTCATCTTTACGGCCGTCGTGCAATTGAGCGGCGCCTTCACAAATATGGAGATAGGCCGGCTGGCTGTCGCGGCCTGCAAAATGTACAAACTGGCGGGCATGCCGGGAGCCAATGCCAGCTGGTGTAGCAGCGCTCGACAAAATGCCTTCAATACAATCGAGATCTATTTCAATACCCGTGTAATTGTCGTCTGTAAAACTCACTGCATGCACAATGGCCTGCCTGAAATTTCTTTTCTCGTGAATAAAAATATCTTCATAGGTAATGAAATCGATAAAAGGATTGTTCACAATATCCAGCCAGACATTTTGTGGCAGGTAATTCTCATGCACCCCCACTACGCAATATTTTAACAGGTACCCATCTTCTTCCGCATACCGGAAACCATTGCCACTGTGCCGGCCTTCAGATGGCCGGAAATTCGTATGTGCATCCAGGTTGATCGCATTTATCTGGGCCAGTGGCACGGCGCCGCGTTTGTGCAAGCCTTTGGCAGCTCCTTTTATTAGCGGGTATGCATTGTTATGGCCGCCACCGATGGCAATAGGTATTTTGCCCTGTGCAGTCACCAGCTTTACCAGGTTTTCTACTTCTTCATCAATGATATTTACGGCATGACGGTAGGCATCTACCCTTTCTTCTGTGCCATGCGCGTTTTGCTCAATCAGGTATTTGATATCGCCAAAATCAAAATGCCCCAGTAAAAGTATCTCTTCACCGCCCGCAAAATCGTTGCTTTGAATATTCAGGAAAGCGCTGAGAAACGGTATCCAGGCCGAATCGGTACCACCCAGGCCGCCATTGGCTTTTACGCCAATATCTTCCGGCACACCGAACAATACATATTTGGCCACCGATTGCTGCAGTGACTGCTCCGGGTGCTCTTTGTTGCCGATAACACGGATCCGTTCACCCAGTTTTGTTTCAAATCTTCGTATATGTGTCAGCGATAGTATGTCTTCCTTGTCGTAGTATTTGAAATGCCGGGTGGCGGTGCCGGCGGCACGCGGGGCTGTCTGCAAGCTGGGCATATGGCTGAATTTGACTTAAAAGGTAGTACATTTTTTGTAATCCCCTTTGCGATTGACCGTTCCGTTATAGCCAGGGTTGATCAATGCCGGCACCGGTTAGAATACCGTTACCGACCAGGTTCTTTCAAAATCCCTTGCCGGCTGTAATACATGGATGCCTTCTTTACCGGCCAGTTGCTGCTGGCTGCTTACGCTGTCGGCGATACCGCACCAGGGCTCAATGCATATAAAATCGGCATTGGCAGCCGCCCAGATGCCAAGAAACGGAAATCCGGTAAAATCCACCGTAAAGCCATGCGGATCTTTCACTGATCTGAGCGTAACGCTGTTAGATGAAAGCCCTTTGAAAACCAGGGCATCCTGCCGGAACAATTCTTTGGTCAATGGAAGGCGGTTGCTGTTATTTAGTATTTCTATCGGTGCCGCCTCAATCAAACCCTCTTTGGAAATGGGCCATCTGCCGGCATGCTCAGGTTGGTTGAACGAGAGATAATAATCGCTGTACGCAACGCTTTCTGCCAGGGGTAATCTGAAGGCGGGATGACCGCCTACTGAAAAATACATCGGTGCAGGGCCGGTATTCTGGATACGATAGGTAACTTTTACGCTGTTTTGGCTCAGTGTGTAGATGATATCAAACCTGAACCGGAACGGGTATTTTGCCAGGGTCTCTTCGTTGCTCTGCAGTGTCAATGTAACAGTGCTGGCCGTTTGATGGGTGGGGGTAAATGCCATCTCGCGCGCAAAGCCGTGCCGCCCCAGGTGATAAGCCTCGTTGTTAAAATAATAGGTATCTGCTTTAAGCGTACCTACAATCGGGAATAAAACAGGTGAATGCTTTGCCCAGAAGGCAGGATCTCCACTCCACATATATTCCAGTTGCTGGTCTTTACTATAAATACTTTGC
>CAXTMV010000300.1:0-6359 GCA_964245425.1 uncultured Flavihumibacter sp.
TTGCGAATGGCAGATTTTGAGTCTGCTGCGTCTACCAATTCCGCCACATGGGCCTTTTGCGTAATAAGTGTAAGTAATAAGTCAGCCACGGCGCCCCCCACGAACCACGAACGTAGAACTGCGAAGCGAGCACTTAGAACTTTACTAAGCGGATGCAATATTACACATTACCCCCCTTATTTACAACAGCTTTTTTTAGGCAGCAATATCTTTCTGACCAGGTTCCAGCATTTTTGCATCCAATTCATGATCCGGGGTTTAAAACGTTTCCGCCCTGCAAAGGTAATATGTTTAGCCACGAACCTGTAAATTGCCCTTCCAAATAACATCCCTTTATGCTGACCATTGGCTTGATACGCGAAGGAAAAATACCCGCCGACAACCGCGTGGCCCTTACGCCGCCCCAATGCAAATGGATACAGAAAAACTCGGCCGGGATAAAAATAATGGTTCAATCCTGTTCCACCCGCTGCTTTACCGACCGCGAATACCAGCTCGCCGGCGTCGAAATAAAAGAAGACCTGTCGGCCTGCGATGTGCTGCTCGGTATCAAGGAAGTGCCCGTACCAGCCCTGCTACCCGGTAAAACCTACCTGTTCTTTTCTCATACCAAAAAGCAACAACCGCATAACCAGGCCCTGTTCCGGGCCCTGCTGCAAAAAGAAATCACGCTGGTAGACTACGAATGCCTGGAACACGAAGATGGGCAACGCATCATCGGGTTTGGCTTTTTTGCAGGCATCGTAGGCGCCCATAATGGCATGATGGCCTATGGCAACAGAACCGGCCTGTACAAACTGGAACGGGTGTATAAGCAAACCAGCTTCCGCGAACTGATGCATACTTATTTCGGGCTGCGCCTGCCCAATGTAAAAATAGCCGTTACCGGCTCCGGACGCGTGGCACACGGCATACTGGAAATCATGAACCTGATGGGCATCCACGAAGTGGAACCGGATGAATACCTGCTCCGCCGCTTTTCTTACCCCGTTTATACACAGCTGAAAGGCGCCAGCCTGTACCGCCACCGGCAGTCAACCAGTTACAACCGCGAAGCCTTTCACCGGCAGCCAGCAGATTTTGACTGCCTTTTTCAGCCCTATACCGCGCAGACCGATATCCTGCTGAACGGCATCTATTGGGAAAACGGCTACCCCCGGCTTTTTGAAACGCAGGATATCCAGGCCCATGATTTTATCACCCAGACCATCGCAGATATCACCGACGATGTAAATGGCTCCATCCCCGTCAACCTGGGCGACCAGTCCATTGAAAACCCTGTATACGGCATTGACCGGCACAGCTTTCAAAAAACCGAACCCTACCTGCCCGGGTCTATAGACCTGATGGCCGTAGGCAACCTGCCCAATGAACTGCCACGCGATGCCAGCCGTTATTTTGGCGAACAACTGATCAAATATGTACTGGAAGACCTGGTAAAAGGCGGTTCTGCGCTCATCGAACGCGCTACGATGATACACCAGGGACAATTAACGGCCGCCTTTGCTTACCTGCAAGACTATGCAGGCATACAATAAATCCATGCCGGAAAGGTGATGGTTACTGATGGCAGAGAATATCAAAAGCAGGGGCAGGTTTACAAGTGCAAATAATAATGCTTCAGCAAAGCAATAAATGCAAAGGAGTACACCCCGGGCGATTGCCTGATGACCAGTTCTTCTTTTTTCTGTTGGCCGGCACCCTGCCGGTTCAGCAACAGCGCTGTACGAAAATAAGGGTGCTGCAGGCTTTGCCGGATGCACAGCTTATCTGTTACAAACAGACCATAACTGCTGGCCAGCGCTTCAAACCAATCTGCCCGGTGCTGGGGCAGCAACACGGCAAACACCCCCCTGGCAGAGAGATTCCTATCGGTTACCTGCAACAGGTCCTGCAGGCTGAGCCCATCGCTGTGCTTGGCAAAATTATACCGGGGATTACCCGATTTCAAATCGCCTTCAAAAAAAGGCGGGTTGCTGAGAATAAGATCATACCGATGGGGCAGGCTGAATAACTTTATATCGTTGTGGTATAACCGAAGCCGGTTAAACCAACTGCTGCCGGCAATATTTTCTGTTGCCTGTTCATAAGAAGACTGATCTATTTCAATGCCATCGATGGGGCCCGCAAACTGTTGTGCCAGCATCAGCATCAGCAGCCCACTGCCGGCACCAATATCGAGACAGCCGGACAAATGGTATTCAAAACCGGCTACTTTTTTGGCCAGCCACGCACCGAACACACAGCTGTCGGTGCTTACTTTCAGCGCACACCTGTCCTGGTAAATGGTAAACTGCTTGAATTGAAAATAATTGTTCGGCACTTTTATGGGTATTACCATTCGGATTTGGCACTGGCGCTGACAGACAGATCGGCCGACTGACCCGCCAGCAATTTATAATAACCGGTAATGGCAATCATGGCGGCATTATCGGTGCAATATTCAAATGCTGGAATAAAAACCTGCCAGCCTTTTTCCTGTCCCATTTGCCGGAGACCTTTGCGCAGACCACTGTTGGCCGATACACCACCCGCCAGGCAAACGGTTTGAATACCGGTTTGCAATGCCGCCTGGGCAAGCTTCGACAGTAATATGCTGATGATCCGCTCCTGTACCGATGCACAAAGATCAGCCAGGTTCTGGGTGATGAAATCGGGATTCTTTTTTATTTCTGCCTGCAGGAAATACAGGATGGATGTTTTTACACCGCTGAAACTGAAATCGAGACCGGGTACCTGCGGTTCTGCAAAACGAAAGCGATGGGGATGGCCGGTCTGCGCATATTTATCCACCAGCGGTCCGCCAGGGTAGGGAAGACCCAGCAGTTTCGCTGATTTATCAAAGGCCTCGCCTGCGGCATCGTCGATGGTTTGCCCAATGATGGTTAATTGCAGCGGCGATTCACAAACAACAATCTGTGTATGACCACCGCTGACAGTCAGGCACAAGAAAGGGAACGCAGGCGGCTGATCGCCAATCAGGTTGGCCAGCGCATGCGCCTGCATATGGTGTACGGGCAATAACGGAATTTGTAAGGACAATGCCAGTGATTTTGCAAACTGCGCACCTACCAACAGGCAGCCAATCAGGCCCGGCGCCTGGGTAAAAGCGATGGCAGATAATTCGGGCAATGAAACCTTTGCCTGCCGGAGCGCCGCATCTACCACCGGCACTATATTTTGCATGTGCGCACGGCTGGCCAGCTCGGGCACTACACCGCCATATTGCTCATGCACCGACTGGCTGGCAATAAAATTCGACAGGATCTTCCCATCCCGGCACACAGCGGCGGCCGTTTCATCGCAGGAAGACTCTATTGCAAGAATGGTATGGGTGTTTGATTGGTTGATTTTGCAAATGTAGTCAATGTGCGGAATTGTAAGAAGCGGGAAATGTGGTAAAGCTGATACATGCGGGTACTACCCATCAGTTTAAACGGAGGACAAGGATTACTAATTTCCAGTGGCAGTTTACCAATCCACCAATCATGCAACCCAACTATTTACTCCGGATGGCTACCACCGGGTTCATGCGGGCGGCGATGAATGCAGGAATGATACCCGCCAGCACACCGGTAATAATGCAGATGCTGATGGCGGTGAAAAAGATATTGAAAGAAATGGTTACCGGGAATCCAAAGAAAGGAGAGATGATCTTGGTAAGAATATATACCAGTATTAAACCAATGATACCACCCAGGATGCAGAGGAAGGCAGATTCCAGCAAAAATTCCGTCATGATGCTGGAGCGTTTGGCGCCAATGGCTTTTTTAAGGCCTATCTGGCTGGTGCGTTCGCGTACGGTTACAAACATGATATTGGCCACCCCGAACATACCTACAATGAGTGAAAGACCGGCGATAAACCATCCACCCATATTAACGCCCGAAAAAATACTGGCCATGAATTCGCCGAAGGATTCTATGTCATTCATGGAAAAATTATCGGCCTGAGAAGGATTTATTTTCCGGATTGACCGCATAGCACCCTGCACATCATCCCGCAATAATTTCATGGGCACATTTTCCCTGCCCTGCAGCACAATCACCGGGCTGGCATTTTTTTCATTGATCAGGCTTTTCATAAAGCCATAATCCAGCAATACACCTTCGTCGTAATCGAAACCACCCATCATGGTCGCTCCTTTTTTCTTTAACAGCCCAATCACCACTGCTTTCCTGCCAAAGAGATCGATCAGCTGGCCCACGGCATTTTCTGGTTTGGGAAATAATTTCTCGGCGATATTATAGCCCATCACCGCGGTATTGTTAGCATTCTCAAAATCATTCGGCTGAAAGAAACGGCCATCCTGCAGATCCAGTTTCTGGATATTCGAAAAATCTTCCGTGATGCCATAAATATTTACATCTGTTACGGCCTCATCATTCCATTCAATCTTTGTAGAACTCCTGATATTAAAAGCCACATTGAGCGCCAGTTCGCTGCGCTGTTTCAGCATTTTTATTTCTTCGTATTTGGGAACGGGCCGGTTCAGCAGCTTCCACCAGGGTATCTGGCCGGAATAATCCCATTTGTCTATGTAAATCGTATTCGACCCCAAAGATTTGATATCATTTTGTACGTTGCGCTGCAGGCTGTCTACGGTGGCCAGTACGCCAATGATACAGAAAATGCCCACGGTGATGCCGAACAGCGACAAAAAAGTACGCAGCTTGTTGGAGCGGAACTCCGACAAGGCCATTTTTAAACTGCTCCAGAGAATTTCGAGGAACCTGAACATCGGTCAAAGATAGTTGATCGGTGGATTGGTTGATCAGTTGACTGGTTGAGCGGCCACCGGGGTTAGTTGACTGGTTGCCCTACTTGCTCCGGATCGCTACTACCGGGTCCATCCGGGCAGCAATAAATGCTGGGATGATGCCTGCCAGGATGCCGGTGGCCACGCAGATGCTGATGGCAAGAAAGAAAATGCCAAAAGAAATAAATACCGGGAAACCGAAGGAGGAAGAAATGAGTTTGGTAAGAATAAAAACCAGTATCAACCCAATCAGGCCACCCAGTATGCAGAGGAAGGCAGATTCGAGCAGGAATTCTGTCATGATGCTGCCGCGTTTGGCGCCGATGGCTTTTTTTAGTCCGATTTGGGCCGTACGCTCGCGTACGGTTACGAACATGATATTGGCCACCCCAAACATACCCACCAGCAAACACAAACCCGAGATGGCCCAACCGCCGATATTCATGCCGGTAATAATAGGATCAAGCGTTTTGCTGATGGAGTCGATATCGGTCAGTGAAAAATTATTTTCTTTTTCAGGTGCTATCTTTCGTACGGAACGCATAACGCCCCTGAGTTCTTCTTTGAGGGCTGCCAGGGGCATTATCTTTTCGCCTTTGGGCTGTACCATAATCAGGGGGTTGGCATTTTTAAGGGGCGTTACCTGCGCCAGCGCCTGGAAAGGCATAATAATGGAATTGTCGTAATTCCAGGCTTCAAAAACACTGCTGCCTTTGCGGGGCATTACGCCCACCACCACACCGGCTTTGTCTTGTGCCAGCCGGATGGTTTTACCGGGTGCTGCCGCCGCACTGCCGAACAGGCTCTCCGCTACCTGGTCGCCCAACAAAACACTGTTGGAACCATTGCTGTACTCCTGGGTTTCTATATTTCTTCCCTGCGCTACAGTAAGCGATTGGAGGATACTGAACGCTTCATTAACGCCATAATAATTTACGCCCGACACCATATCGTCTTCGTATTCTACCGGTCCCTGGTAAGAAGAAAAAAAAGCAATGGTAGCGGGATAACTGAATTTTTTTTTGACCAGCAGCATTTCATTATAATTGACTTCAGGCCGGTTCACATATTTCCACCAGGGATAATCAGGGCCGCCGCCGTTTTCCCATTTGCCAATAAAAACGGTTTGTTTTGCAATGGCGCTAAGGTTGTCCTTCACCGCTTTCTCCATGCTGCTGATAACCGCCAGCACGCTGATGATGCAAAATATACCTACCGTAATACCAAACAGGGAAAGAAAAGTGCGCAGTTTATTGGAGCGAAACTCTGCCAGCGCCATTTTGAAACTGTTCCATACAATCTCCGGGTATTGTATCATACACCAAATATAAGTTGATCGATTGATCAGTTGACTGACCGGCCAGGATTTAATCTTTCAACTTATCAACTCGCAAATGGATTACTATTGTCGGAGTTTTTTTTTCGATAAGAGGCACGTGCAGCAGGCATTTCAACGGTTATCAAATACAGACGCCTGGTCGGCGGCAAATCGGCATCAGCGTCTTCAACTAAAGAAAACGCTTATGCTTAATAGGTTTTTAACCGGGCAGGGAAAACAGGAAGCGGTGAGGAACGTTAAAGTTTTTGCACATATTGGATT
>CAXTMV010000301.1:0-6071 GCA_964245425.1 uncultured Flavihumibacter sp.
GCACTGTCTATCATGTATGTGGCATTAGAGAATATCTTTTCACCGAAATTGAAAACGTCCCGTATAGGCGTGGTCTTTATTTTTGGCCTCGTGCACGGGCTGGGCTTTGCAGGTGCGTTGGGTGGACTCGGATTGCCGCAAAATGCTTATCTTCTTTCATTGATAATGTTTAATGTGGGCGTGGAGCTGGGGCAGCTAACGGTGATCCTTACTGCCTGGTTTCTGCTGGCCAAATGGTTTGGCAATAAACCCTATTACCGCAGCCGGATCGTAATTCCCTTATCGGCCCTTATAGCCCTGGTGGCCGCTTTCTGGACAGTACAGCGGATATTTTTTACATAGGAGGCCGCTGCTTAGCTGCTAGTTCATGCTTTTTTGCAAATCGGTAACCATAAAGGGGCTCAGGTCGTATTTGTTTTTCCATGCTGCTTTAAAAAATTCCTGTGCATTGTATCCTTTGCCCAGGCCCTGCATCAGCTTACCCATCCAATACAATTCAAGCCCTTCCAGCGGTTTGCCGGAAACCTGTTGTTCATACAGCTTGTAGGCTTCGTCTTTCTTTCCATTGTTAAACAAAGCCCATACCTGCCAGGCATAAGTCTGCGGGGTAGCGCGGTTATCCAGTTCTTTCATTGTAATGGCCAACGCTTGGGCGGGCTGCCGAAGTATACCGGTGTATACTTCCACCAGGTATTTATTATACATATTGCCATAGAGCGTATCCATGGCCTGTTCTGCAAAGGCAGTTGCATATTTTTGTTCCAGCACACTATCGCCTCTTACCTGTGCCATCTGGTATAACTTAAAGAGCGGATCCGGCAGCTTATATCTCGCGTGAACAAATTCAAATAATTGCTGTGCAAGCGAATCGTTATTATCGTGTACCAGGGCAATCCAGCCCAGTCCGGTAATGCTGTGAAAATCGCCGCTGTTCATGCGGATGCACAGCCGGTACAAATTGCTGGCTTTCTCTAATTCCCCGTTGTGTATATATAGATCGGCTGCATTGGACAAGGCCACATCTTCCAGGTATACAGAAGATTCAGCAAGTTTGGCTGCCGACAGCATGGCTTGTATGGAGCTGTCCATGGCGCCGTTCAGGTGATCGAGCTTGGAGCGGCGGAAATAATAATTATAGTCGTTATACGGTTTCAGCTGTTTCACATAATTCGTAGCCTTTTCATACCGGCCCAGTTCAAAATCTACGTCAAAAGCAGAAGTAAGTGCCTCATACGGTTTCAGACCTGCCAATCTTGCTTTTTCACGGTAACCATCTGCTTGTGTAAACCGGTGCTGTAATATGGCATTGGCGCAGAGCGCCAGGTTGGGCGCTGCTTCTTTATTATTAAAGGCCAGGTTCACCAGTTGCAATACGCTGTCTGCCGATCGTATATTCCTGATATCACCAAAGAGATGAAACCGTCCGCTGAGGGCCGCTGCATACCGCAACTCGTTTACATACCCTGTGCTCTTTGGATCCAGCCGGTTTTTCCAGAATTGCCTGTCCGAGTCATTTGCTTTTACGGTGGTAGGTTCGGTATAATGGGCAAGCAGGCTGTCTGTAAATATTTTGTCGACAATGGCTTTTTTTTCATTTTTACAGGAAGCCAGTATTATTAACAGTACCAGTAAAGAAGTAATGGATTTCAAAGGTTATATTTTGTACAAGGTACGTAAACAGCGTGGCATTGGTTCACCACCCATTCTTTACCACCTATAGGATCTTCTCCGGTTTTTAGTCTGATCCGTCAACGGTAATTTTTTCGTCAATGATCATCTAACAAAGTTTCAAATGCAATAAAATGAACCATTTTTTTCTGCCGGTTAAAGACAGGAAAGCCTTCTATATCGCAATAGTAAGGGGCCTGGTTCTTTTTGTAATTCAGCAGGTGCACATGAAAGGGCCGTTGCTCTTTCACCGCATCCCTGACGATGGCCCGGCTCAGGGCATCCGTATCGGGGCCCTGGAAAATTTTAGGCGATTTACCTATTAATTCCGAAGGCCTATAGCCGTTTAGCTGTATGATATTGTTACTGGCAAAAACAATGTGCTGGCTGCTGTCCGTAACCAGGGCTACTTTTCGCTGCTGCAGGAATTTCTCTTCCAGGTCCCATGCGGCTGGCTGCCAGGCAAATCTCCGCGACATGTGTTTCAACTGCTGCAGGTCATCGGCCATTATTTTCAGGTGCTGGTAACCGCTCATGAATATATCCCAGCACAACAAGGGTGCTGCAACAATATGATCGGCGGCTGGCTTTTTATTTTTTTCTGCAGGCATTGTTTATGGTACAGGCTGAATCCGGCTGATTTTATTTTAATTGACTTTTGTTAAAGGTAGGTATTCCCGGATAACAGGGATGGCTTGTTTAACCATACGCAAAAAGCGGCCCTTTATTGTTGCACTCCTCATTTAGTTGACTGGTTGCAAGGTCGCTTGGTTGATGAGTGATTCCCTTAGGCGCCCTTGCCCAATCCCTACCTCCCAACATCCCGCAATAAAAATCAGCCATCATCACATCCAACATCAGCCATCTATACCTGCCAGCACATCTGCAATATGCAAGGTTTTCAGGTTTAATTCTTTGAAGCGGATGTACCCGTCGATATGCATCAGGCAGGACAGATCGGTAGAGATGATATAATCAGCGCCGGTTAACAGCGCATTGTTTACTTTCTGGTCGGCCATACTGGTAGAAATGGCCTCAAATTTTACGGCAAAACTGCCTCCGAAACCGCAACAGGTTTCTACATCATTCATTTCTGTCAGCTCCAGCCCTTTTACATGCTGCAACAGGGTGCGGGGTTCTTTTTTTATTTTGCATTCACGCAGCGCGGCGCAGGAATCGTGGTAAGTGGCTTTGCCTTTCAAGCTGGCACCCACATTTTCCACTTTCAGCACGTTGACCAGGAAATCGGAGAATTCGAAAATCCGTTGCTGCAGATCTTTTACTTCATTGTGCAAAGAGGAATTATCAAAAAGCTGCGGGTAATAATTTCTGACAAAACCTACGCAGCTGGCGCTGGGGGCCACTATATAATCCGTGCCGTTGAAATCTTTCATGAATTTGCCGCAGACTTCTTTGGCTTCCGACTGAAAGCCCGCGTTAAATGCCGGCTGCCCGCAACAGGTCTGGTTGGCATTGTACTGAACGCTGCAACCCACACGCTCCAGCACTTTTATCATATTAAAAGCCGTTTGCGGATACAATTGGTCTACAAAACAGGGAATGAATAGCTGTACAGTCATCTGTAAAAATATCGAATAATGAATTGGGGTGGTACAGCGGCCGTTTCTATTGATTAAAAGATTCCTGCAATGCCATCATCTTTATTGCGGTGATGGCCGCTTCTTCGCCTTTGTGCCCGTGTATGCCGCCGGTTCTTTCATCGGCCTGTTGCTGGTTATCGAGGGTTAGCACTCCAAAGATGGTGGGCACCGGCAACTGCAGGTTTAGCTGCACAATGCCATCCGTAACGGCTTTACATACGTATTCAAAATGCGGCGTGCCACCCCGCAATACACAGCCCAGCGCAATAAAGGCATGGGGGGTGCGATCGGTGCCCCTGGCGGCCTCCCAATAGCTTTTAATGGCAAAAGGTATTTCAAAGGCGCCGGGTACATTGATTATTTTTATTTGCGCGATTCCCTGTGCTACCAGCGTTCGGTAACAACCTTCTTCCAGCTTGTCGATAATGGCCGCATTCCATTCTGTGCGTACCATTACAACACAGGCACCCTTGGGTAGGGTGCCTGTGTTTATTTTTAATAGTGTACTGTTGCCAACTGCAGCCATAGTAGTAGCCCGCCTTTACAGCAGGTAATTGTTTATCTTATTCGGTATTGCCCAGCCTGCCCAGGTATTTATCAATATCAAACTCACGGAACTGCGGATATTTTTCCTTGATCATCTTATAGACTTCGATAGCGTCTTTTGTTTTGCCCATGCTTTCGTATAGGTAGGCCGCACGGAACAGGTATTGAGGGCTGTAAAAATCATCTTTGTCGAAGGTGGTACCTGCTTCCCTGTACAATTTTGCGGCTTCTTCTTTTTTATCCATTTCCGAATCGGCATCGGCCAGTAAGGCCTTGGCCCTGGCTTTTACCAGGGGTTCCGACGTGGAAAAATCCTGCAGGTATTTGGCGGCATTCTTAAAATCGCCCATGGTCAGGTAACAGCTGCCGGCGTAAAAATTAGCCAGGTTGGCTGCGCTAGTACCGCTGTACTTGCTGATGATCTTCAGGAAACCAGGGTTCAGGTTATCGCCCTGCAAAGCCAGCTTAACGGAATCCTGGCGAAAAAATTCTTCCGCATAACGCATGGCTTCCGATGCTTTTTTCTCATTGGGTTCAGACACCAGGGTCTTGTAGGCGAACAATCCACCTACCACAATAACAATTGCCGCAACGGCAATCAAAATCTGTTTGCTGTACTGGTTCCAGAAACCGGTTACTTTTTCCACTGCATCGGTTGCTTCGGGTTCCGGTAAAATATTCTTTTCTGCCATGGTATACAATCTGTATTTAAGTTGTTGTTTTTAGTTGGTTGTGCAATGAAGGGTTCCGCCTTAGTCTACAATGAACGGGTAGTGCTGGTCAACATATACATCTTTCAGTACTTCGTCATCGTTGGGCAACGGGCTTTCATCGGCAAATTTTACCGATTCATTTACCACCCCTTCAATTCTTTTATTGATGGCATCCAGCTCTTCCTGGGTAGCAAATTTGTTTTTGAGAATGGTGGTCTGTACCTGTACGATAGGATCGCGTTGCTTGTATTCCTCCACCTCTTCCTTGGTACGGTATTTCTGGGGGTCAGAAATAGAATGGCCCTTGTAGCGATAAGTCTTTATTTCAAGCAAGGTAGGGCCGCCGCCTTCACGGGCTCTTTTTACGGCACGCGCAACGCCTTCATGCACGGCTTCGCAGCTCATGCCATCCACCGAATCGGCCGGCATTTCAAAAGCATCCGCCAGTTTGTAGATATCATGCACATTGGAAGTACGTTCTACCGAAGTACCCATGGCATAGTTGTTATTCTCGCAGATAAAGATCACAGGTAATTTCCAGGTCATGGCAATATTGAACACTTCATTTACCATACCCTGGCGGGCAGCGCCATCACCGAAAAAAGTAAGGCTCACATTATCGGTACCCTTGTATTTTTCTGCAAAAGCCAGTCCCGCGCCGGTGCCAATTTGTGCGCCAACAATACCATGACCGCCAAAAAAGCCCAGTTCTTTGCCAAAGAAATGCATACTGCCGCCTTTGCCCTTTGCGCAGCCAGTCGCTTTTCCATACAATTCAGCCATGCAGGAATTGGCACTCACCCCCTTGGCAAGGGCCAGGCCATGGTCGCGGTAACCCGTAATAAAAGGATCTTCCTGGCGGGTGGCGGTCATGCAACCGCCGGCAATGGCTTCCTGGCCAATATAGGCATGAAAAAATCCGCGGATTTTTCCATCCATTTTATATTTCTCTTCCGCCATCAGCTCAAATTGTCTTATCAGCTGCATGAGCTCGTACCAGTACAGGTAAGTTTCTTTGGAGAATTTTGTAGCCACGGTTGGTAGTCAATTTTAAGGTGGCAAAGATAAGGGGGAAAACCTGATTTTTACACACAAAAAACAGTTTAAACTTTTACATCCCGGTTCTTAGTTAGTTGAAAACCAGCTACTTTAATTTTTGTCGTCATTCCTGTTTATCAAGACTGCTCTTCTGCATTTGCCGGCCGGGCGTTTCCGGGTAATTGTTTAGCCGGTCTGCACTGAACAGATAAGCTTTTGAACCAAAAATTGTATACGAATTTCCTCAGTATACAAATGGCCCTCGTTTAAGAACGGCAGGCATATTTTTTGGACGGTTGTTAGAAACGATTGTCTATGCTCATCACTTTCCACAGCCATGGCAGGGATCTGTTCCCCCAGGACGTAAATAATTTTCTTAAAAACGAGGCGGAGATTACCACCGACTTTAAAGTGCGCATGTCTGAAACCATCCGGCAAACCGACATTATCCAAGCGGTCGCACAAATTACTTATAACCGGGTGATTAATAAAATGACCGAAGCGG
>CAXTMV010000301.1:6081-6310 GCA_964245425.1 uncultured Flavihumibacter sp.
CTTTTTGTCTGAAAATTCCTTGTTGATTGAAGAAAATTATTGATTATTTTATTTTACAGGCTGAATGATAAATTTTAAATTCCTTTGCTGCGCGGCAGCATTCGTATTTATCATTCAAAATTCAACGTAATCGAACTTCGTTCCATATCATTATTGCAATTCAAAAATTATCCCCAGGCAGCTTTTGCCTTTACAGGGCGCATCACAGGTATTTGTGGCAACAACGGTG
>CAXTMV010000302.1:0-6301 GCA_964245425.1 uncultured Flavihumibacter sp.
AGCCTGTATTCATAACTAAGAGGATTTAAGGCTTTTATGTCGTCTAAATTTCATGATGGCGAAGAGAATTACGATAATTACATGCTGCTGACCGATGAAAAGATTGAAGCCCTGCGGCTTGACCCTACCAAGTACAACGCCCAGGATATACTGGCGGTAACGGCCGACGGCGCCATTGATCCTTCCGTTCGCATATATGATATCTCGCTTACCCGTAATGTGGTGCAAATGCTGATTGCCCTGGTTCTTTTTACCTGGGTAATGCTGCGGATTGCCAAAAAATATAGAATGGGCCAGGGTGTCACCAGCGCGCCAAAAGGTTCGCAGGGTCTGCTGGAGCCGGTGATCATTTTTGTACGCGATGAGGTAGCGAAACCCAACCTGGGAAAGAAATCTGACAGGTACCTGCCCTTTCTACTGACCGTTTTCTTTTTCATCCTGATCAATAATATTTTCGGCCTGATACCTGGGTCGGCCAATGTTACCGGTAATATTGCCTTTACTGCTGTGCTGGGTGTTATTTCCTTTATTGTAATCCTATTCAGCACCAATGGCCATTACTGGCTGCATATCTTTAACCCGCCGGGCGTACCGCTGGGTGTAAAATTCATCCTGGTGCCGGTAGAGTTTATCAGTGTGTTCATCAAGCCCTTTGCGCTGATTATTCGTCTGTTTGCCAATATGGTGGCAGGCCATATTATTATTATCTGTTTGATTTCGCTGATATTTATTTTTGGCAACATGAATTCGGCTGCGGGCTGGGGTACGGCGCCTTTTTCACTGGCTTTCACTGTTTTTATTTACCTGATAGAAGTGCTGGTGGCGTTTTTGCAGGCCTTTATTTTTACCATGCTTACCGCCGTGTTTATCGGGCAGGCCATTGAAGGAGACCACGACCACAATGATCATGAACATGACAACGGGTTGCCCAATGTTCCGGTAATGGTATAAAATTGTTTTTTTTCACTAAACATAAAGTCACAATTATGGATTTAATGACTGTTCTTCTCAGCACGCCATTGGGTAATGCCGGTGGTGCCATTGGCGCCGGTCTTGCAGCGGTTGGTGCAGGTATTGGGATTGGCCAGATTGGTAAAGGTGCAGTAGAAGCCATTGCCCGTCAGCCGGAAGCGTCTAACGACATCCGGGCCAACATGATTCTTACAGCGGCCCTTGTGGAAGGTGCTGCCCTGTTTGCTATCATTGTAGGCTTTTTGGCAATGGTATTGTAATCTCATTGCGCAAACAAACTGCATCCGAAGCAAAGGGCGGAGGATGCAGTTTATTATCAGCCTGGCAGCGCCGGCAGGGTGTATTGGAAACTTTTAAAATGGTAAACAGGTTATGAAATTACTGCTCCCCGAATTCGGGTTACTGATATGGACATTGCTGGCCTTCCTGGTGGTGTTCTTTATTTTGAAAAAATTTGCATGGCCCGCTATTGTGAAAGGGCTGGCCGACCGTGAAAAATCGATTGCCGATTCACTGGCAACCGCCGAGAAGGTAAAGCTTGAAATGACCCAGCTGAAAAGCGACAATGAAGCCCTGCTGGTAAAAGCAAGGGAAGAAAGAGCGGCCCTCATCAAAGATGCAAAAGACGTGTCAGATAAAATGGTAGCCGATGCAAAAGAAAGGGCCAAAACGGAGTACGATCGGATAGTGGCAGATGCACAATCTGCCATCAACCAGCAAAAGATGGCTGCCATTACCGATCTTAAGAACCAGGTAGGTAACCTGGTGGTGGAAGTATCAGAAAAAGTATTGCGCCGCGAACTGGGGAATAAAGCCGAACAGGAAAAATACATCCAGGAACTGGCCGGACAGGTAAAACTCAATTAAATAATGTGCTAATGTGAAAATGATCGCCACCGTGCAGGTATTTCCACATTTTCATCCTTCACAATTGTAAGTAATTTTTTAAAAAATGCCCAATCCTCGTTTAGCAGGCAGGTACGCGAAAAGTTTGGTTGATTTGGCAATAGAGCGGAATCAGCTGGAAACCGTTTATGCAGATATGCAATACCTGCAAACCATCTGCAAAAACAGCCCTGCGTTTGTAAGTACCATGCGCAGCCCTGTTATAAAAGCAGATAAAAAACAAAATATCCTGAATGCGCTCACAGACGGTAAAGTCAGCGAGCTTACCGCCTTGTTTAATAAATTACTGGTGGCAAAGACCCGCGAGGAGTATATGCCGGAGATTATCACCGCTTTTATTCAGCAATACAATGAAATCAAAGGCATCCACCAGGTAAAACTGACCACGGCCATTGCACTAAGTGAAGAAATGAAACAATCTGTTATCAGCAAAATAAAAGCAGAAACAAGTTTGCAGAACATAGAGCTGGAAACAAGGGTAGAAGAAGATCTTATTGGCGGCTTTGTACTGGAATTTAATAATAACCTGGTAGATGCCAGCATAGCAAAGGAACTGCGTGATATCAAAAAACAATTCAGGCAGAATATCTATGTGCACCAGATACGATAAGGGTTACCGGTGAAGCTTACCATTTATTCATTATATTTTTAAACATTCCGGCTGAAGCCGGCGATAAATAAAACACCATGGCAGAAATTAAACCAGATGAAATATCTGCGATACTGCGCCAGCAACTGGGCAATTTTAATGCAGGCGCCGAATTGGAAGAAGTAGGTACCGTATTGCAGGTGGGCGATGGTATTGCCCGTGTATACGGTCTTAACAATGTACGATCAGGTGAACTGGTAGAGTTTGAAAACGGTGTAAAAGCAATTGCCCTGAACCTGGAAGAAGACAATGTAGGTGTGGTATTGATGGGCGAAAGCGGCGGTATCAAAGAAGGCGCTAAAGTGCGCAGAACCGGTAAAATTGCGTCTATACGTGTAGGTGATGGTCTTTCCGGGCGGGTTATTAATATGCTGGGCGAGCCCATCGATGGAAAAGGACCCATTGCAGGTGAATTATATGAAATGCCACTGGAGCGTAAAGCACCAGGGGTAATATTCCGCGAGCCGGTAAAAGAACCGCTGCAAACAGGTATCAAGGCCATCGACGCCATGATTCCGATTGGCCGTGGCCAGCGCGAACTGGTTATTGGCGACCGCCAGACCGGCAAAACCGCTATTTGTGTTGATACCATTATCAACCAGAAAGAATTTTACCAGGCGGGCAAACCCGTTTACTGTATCTATGTGGCCATTGGCCAGAAAGCCTCTACCATTGCGGGCGTAATGAAGACGTTGGAAGAAAATGGCGCGATGGCCTATACGACCATTGTAGCCGCTTCTGCTTCTGACCCCGCACCACAACAGTTTTATGCGCCCTTTGCCGGCGCTGCACTGGGCGAATTTTTCCGCGATACCGGCAGGCCTGCATTGATTATTTACGATGATCTGTCGAAACAGGCCGTAGCTTACCGCGAAGTATCCCTGTTGTTACGCCGCCCGCCCGGTCGTGAAGCCTATCCCGGCGACGTATTTTACCTGCACAGCCGTTTACTGGAAAGAGCTGCCAAGGTAATTGCCAAAGACGAGGTGGCAAAGAAGATGAATGACCTGCCCGATTCTATCAGGCACCTGGTAAAAGGCGGCGGCTCATTAACCGCCCTGCCGATTATTGAAACACAGGCAGGTGACGTATCTGCCTATATACCTACCAATGTGATCTCTATTACAGACGGACAGATATTCCTGGAAGGTAACCTGTTCAACGCAGGTATCCGCCCCGCCATTAACGTGGGTATATCTGTAAGCAGGGTAGGGGGTAACGCACAGATTAAGTCAATGAAAAAAGTAGCCGGTACCCTCAAACTAGACCAGGCCCTTTACCGGGAGCTGGAGGCTTTTTCAAAATTTGGCGGAGATCTGGATGCGGCTACCAAGAATGTAATTGACAAAGGTGCGCGTAATGTAGAGATATTGAAACAGCTGCAATATTCGCCCATGTCGGTAGAAAAGCAGGTAGCCATTATTTACCTGGGTACACAGGGGCTTTTGCAGGATGTAGCCGTTAAAAATGTTAAGGCTTTTGAAGAACATTTCCTGGTAGAGATGGAAAATAAATTACCGGAAGTGCTGGCCGATTTCAAAAAAGGAAACCTGAGCGATGACAACCTGAAGCGCATGGTAGACCTGGCCAAAAATGTGATACCAGCCTATAAATAGTTACAATACTGTACTGATTGCAAAAAGCGAACCCAAATGGTTCGCTTTTTTTTGGCCGCTGTTTCTTTGTATCGCTTACCGCCAGGAAGTTTCAATCGTTACAAAGCCATATTGAATTGGGGCGCTGATATTTATGTGGCGAAGCAGAAGGGTAAAGTAAAAGTCTGCAGCGGCCTTCTGCCCAGTACCTGGTGCCCGATACCTGCTGCCTGTAAATGATTTTTTTTTAAAAACACTTGCATCTTACAATTTTGCGTGCAATCTTTGTGTTACCGGATTACCTACCGGACCCAACGTACCCAATCTTCCTCCTGAACATACCGTACCCAATCTCCTCCTTATTATTTACTGAGTTTTTTATCTTATATACTCGTCCAAATCTCCTGGAAAAGTCGTTCTGATCTTATTCCAATGCCTGTGGCCGTACAGCTAATCTTGACCCTTGTAAAATGTATTTATGAAACTTTTGTACCCCAGCCCCAAGCTAAACTCATTTATTTATTCTTTGCTCAAAGCAATCTTTGCCGTACTGGTATTAGTGGCCGCTTTTTCTTCTGTTGCCCATGCGCAGGATGCCAATGAACTGGTTTTTAAAAGCCCTGTATTGCAATCGGGCACTGCCGGTGCAGACAATGCCGTGTACCGTTTTTCTTCCGTAATGAAAGGTATCGATGCACTGGTAAAAATCAATGGCCGCTCTTCTTCCATGGTTCGCCTGGTGTCTATCGATTTAGCCAATACAGGCTGGGATAAGGCCTTTCAGCCACAGGTTACCTATGGCAGCGATAATACTTCTCCTGCCGGTATCACCGACTGGTGGATGGAGTTCCAGGTATCATTTGTTACAGCAAATACCAATACTGCCGCCGTGGTAAGCTCATTTAGTGCCACCGGCCTCGACATCGACGGAAACGGCGATAAGATAAGCGAATACCAGACTTACTATGGACTGAATACGTATACACTGGAAAAGAAATCAGTATTAACAGTAACCACCCTGCTGGAAACATTATTAGGTGTACTAACCAATGTGGGTAAGCGCTTTGACGGACCGGTAACCAATTTTGATGGTGTAGATACCAGCGCCACCACCGTAATGACCACCAATTCATACGTAAACACCAATACGTTCAAAATGCGCACGGGCGCCAAAAGTACAGGTGTAAGCGGTGCAGCAGACAGGATGTACTCTATCTGGTTTAAATCATTCTCTTACCAGACGCCGGTAGTTAACTTTTTACCGGTAACGCTGATAAACTGGAATGCAACACTTGCAAACAACAATATCGCTTTAAAATGGACAACCACCGAAGAGCGGAATGCAAGTCATTTTATTATAGAAAGAAGTTTTGACGGAACAGACTATTCAGATATTGCCATGCTGTTTGCAGTTGGCAACAGCGATATCAACAATGATTACAGTTATAACGACAAAGTGCCGGCCGGCAACAACGGTATCATTTACTACCGGCTTAAAATGGTAGATATGGACGGCCGTTATAAGACATCGGATATAAAAGTGGTTCGTGTGGGTGTGTCTTCAGACGCTGTAAAGGTTGTGGCTTATCCCAACCCGGTAGTGAACGATGTAAGGGTTACTATTCCGCAGAACTGGCAGGGTAAGACAGTAAGCTACCAGTTAAGCAATGCCAACGGCCAGGTGATTAAATCATATACCGTACAATACGCCAGCCAGACAGAAGTAATTGCCATGTCTCAGGTACCCACGGGCATGTACATCCTGCGCGTGATAAATGGAACTGAAACAGCTGTTCAGGCAGTTGTAAAATCAGCCAGGTAAGAATTTAGTTTTAAAGGGTACGATCAACAACGCCCTGTTTTTCTAAACGGGGCTTATTGTAAAGAATGGCTGTACAAACAGCCTCCAGATATTCGGAACGATTTATTTTAAAGGGTACGATCAACAACGCCGGGCATGTCTATGCCTGGCTTTTTTTTGTGCCGTGGATAGAATGGTTGTTACAGCGGCAGCCAGCCAAATGCTCAATAAGCAATGCCAATGTTCAATAGCTGGCATACCCACCACCAATCGGTTACAGGTTCCCGCTTCCGGATGGCAGCTGGCGGGCTCCCTCTACTTTTGGAGAGCGGCAGGGGGCGGCCAGGCCATCCCACAAATATTTATTTGGTTTATAAT
>CAXTMV010000303.1:0-4642 GCA_964245425.1 uncultured Flavihumibacter sp.
CTAGTGAACGAGTGTAAATGTTGTTTTGAAAAGACCAGTGAAAGAGACCAATTCTGCCAGGCTTGTGGCTTTCCGTTAAAAGGTACGGAAGAAGAACAATCGAAATTCTTTTACAACCGTAACTACCAGCACATGGAAGTAACCGGACTAAAACAAAAAATTAAAAGTGCGGGTACTACCCTGTATGTGCTGGCCGGTGCATTTCTGCTGTATGGACTGGTGGGCTTTTTCATGAACCGGTCGGAAGATACTTCTTCTACCCTGCTTATCATTAATGCGATCGTAGCTGTTATTTTTCTGCTGCTCGGTTATATGGCTGAAAAAAAAGCAGTGGCCGCCATTATTTCCGGTATGGCGCTCTATATTTCGGTTCAATTGATAAATGCTTTTATTGATCCCGCCACCATTATACAGAACATTATTTTCAAAATCATTATTATCAGCTATCTTATCAAAGGCCTGGTGTCTGCTTTGGAAGCAGAGAAAATAAAAAAACAATATAACCTTTAATGGAGGAGCTTACCGGCGAAGAGATGTCAGCAGCACGGGTATGCATTCATTGCGGTGCGCCTATTTCGGAAGATGCCAGGTTCTGTAATCATTGCGGCAGGTTCCAGGCCAATCTTGATATAGATGATGCCGTACAAAAACAGGAGCGGCTGATTGGCCTTACCATCTTTTTCGGGGTTCACCTGGCGATTTGCCTTTTCGCTAATTTTACCCATTATGTGCGCGGACTGGTGCCATTGCTGATAGTGGACAGCGTGCTGTCTTTGTTTACCCTGTTGTATACGATTTTGTATTGGAGCGATTTGAAGAAACTTTTTAACCTCGCTTCCTTTTCCATTGTTAAGGCGGCTTCTTATGCCTCCAGCGCCATCATTGGTGCTATAGCGGTCAATTACAGCGTAAAATGGCTGAACAAAACCATCTTTGATTCAGAATCTTATTATTATTATGCATTCAGCCACCTAAAATACGCCAAACTGGTAACTGTTTTATGCGTTGCGGTGCAACCTGCCATTTTTGAAGAGCTGGCTTTCCGTGGCGTAAAGCAGCAGGCATTCAATAAAATAACCGACACCCGGCAGGCGATCTTTATATCAGCCTTTTTATTTTCCCTGCTGCACATGAGTTTTGTTTCCTTTTTCTGGCTGCTGCCTTTTGCCCTCTGGCTGGGTTATGTGCGCAACAAGGAAAAAAACATCTGGTATGGGATGCTGATCCATTTTTGCTTTAACACCACCGCCTGCTTCCTAGAATTTTTTGAATTGAATTTGTTTTAGGGGATATTACGGTTATACATTGCCGGTATCACTATCTTTTTTTTCCCGTATGAAAAGTATAACCCAGGTTCAGGATCACTTCGGCCGTGCCAAATGCCTGCTTGGCGGTTCCTTCGTATACTTTCAGGTTAGCATTCCGGGCATAATCGAGCTTGCCGCAGAGTTCGAGGTAAACATGGCTGAAAAAAGTTGAGCGCAGAACGCCTTCCAGGCCGGTGTTCCATCCGCCGAACTGGAAATTCGGATCATTGGCATGCCCGAACAGGCTGTTGTCTACATGCGGAATAACGGGTCCCACCCCAAATTTGGTAATGGCATCCAGTTTAATATTTCCTTTTTTATCGGATGTCCAGTGAAACCGTTTGGTAATATTGAATAAAAGAAAATTAGCCCCATTGTTCAGGTAATAATAAAACCCGTTGGGTGCCGTAAAATTAACGGTGCTGTCTACGCCTTTTCCGCTCATGGTGCCTTTTACACGCACGGGGCCGTCGGCAAAAATGAATTTGGTATGATCGAAGTTGATCTCCACACCCAAATCCTTTTTATCGCCAAATAAAAAGCCGATGCGGTAATTGTATTGGGGAATGGTCAATGCTTTGGAGAACAGGCCTTCGTCCCAACCCCGGTGGTCGTGCCCGTGCACCTCCAGGAAAGAATAATTGTTGCCCAGTGCAGGCTGGTTCACTTTTACCGTGCTGTGGGTAAACCATTCGGTATTGTATCCCCATGAAAAATAAAATTCACCGTGTTTATAGGGTGTTGTCTGTTCTGCCTGCGCGTTGCCGGTAAGGGGCCGTATTAAAAAAAGGAGTGCAAAACATGCAAATAAAATCCTGATCTGCCGCATAATTTCTTCTTGTGACTGCAAAGATAGGGTGAAAGGTTTTAAGGCAGAAGGTTTGGGTTATAAGCTACAGGGTTTGCCTGCGCAGCTTTGCCGCAAAACCTTACACCCTACCTCCCCAACTTTAAACCTTTCTATGCGTCATAATCGAGTACGGGCCGCAGCCATCTTTCTGCTTCCGCGAGCGGCATATTTTTTCGTTTTGCATAATCCTCTACCTGGCTCTTATCTATTTTTCCCACGCCAAAATATTTACTTTCGGGATGGGCAAAATACCAGCCTGAAACGGAGGAGGCCGGGTACATGGCCAGGGATTCCGTGAGGGTGATACCGGTTGCTTCTCTTCCGCCCAAGAGGTTGAACAGTTTATATTTTTCTGTATGATCGGGGCAGGCAGGGTAACCAGGTGCGGGCCGGATGCCCAGGTAGGCTTCTTTAATTAATTCTTCATTGCTTAAATGTTCGGTGCTGGCATATCCCCAGTATTCTTTGCGAACCTTTTCGTGCAACAGTTCCGCAAAGGCTTCTGCCAACCGGTCTGCCAGGGCCTGCAGCGTAATTTTGTTATAATCATCCAAAGCCGCTTCAAACCGTTTGATATGCGGCTCGATGCCTTCGATGGTAACGGTGAACGCGCCTATATAATCCTGTTTACCTGATTCGGCGGGCGCAATAAAATCAGACAATGAAAGATTGGGCTGCCCGTCGGCTTTCTTAATTTGCTGCCGTAATGATTCCAGGTTAACTTTTTCGCCCTTATCGGTAACCGTTATCGTATCTTTTCCGTTGCTGGTGGCGGGCCAGAAACCGATAACCCCACGCGGTTGCAGCCATTTTTCCGTTATAATCTGTTGCAGCAGTTTTTGTGCATCATTGTACAGCTTGGTGGCTTCCTTTCCTACCTTTTCATCGCTCAGTATCTGCGGAAATTTTCCGTGCAGTTCCCAGGCAATAAAAAACGGTTGCCAGTCTATATATGGGGCAATCTCTGCCAATGGTAAGTCGGCAAAAATCTTTGTGCCGGTAAAGCCGGGCGTTACCGGTGTAAAATTGCTCCAGTCTATTTTCGCTTTATTGGCCTGTGCCTCCGGCAGGCTTAAAAATTGTTTAACGGTTTTCTTATTGGCAAAATCTTCTTTGAGCTTAACATATTCTGTTTTGATGCCGGAAAGAAAAGCAGGTTTCTGATCGTTCAACAGGGAGCCGGCTACGGTTACGCTGCGCGAAGCATCCAGCACGTGCACGACTCCTTCGTCGTACTGCGGCGCTATTTTTACAGCCGTGTGCATGCGGGAAGTAGTGGCGCCGCCTATCAGCAGCGGCTGGTGCATACCCCGGCGTTTCATTTCGTGTGCCACATGTACCATTTCATCGAGCGAGGGCGTAATTAAACCACTTAACCCGATAATATCAACTTTCTCTTTCTGTGCGGTATCCAGTATTTTATCGGTGGGTACCATTACCCCCAAATCGATGATATCATAGCCATTGCAACCCAATACAACGCCCACAATATTCTTACCGATATCGTGCACATCACCCTTTACCGTGGCCAGTAATATTTTTGCTGCGCCGGCACCTTCTTCGTTTACGGTACCTGCTGCCAGGTGGGCCTGCCTTCTGAGCTCTTTTTCCGCTTCAATAAAAGGGGTGAGCACCGCCACCGATTTTTTCATTACGCGGGCGCTTTTTACCACCTGTGGCAAAAACATTTTACCGCTGCCAAACAGATCGCCTACTACGTTCATACCGGCCATCAGGGGGCCTTCAATAACATCCAGCGGTTTGGGATATTTCTGCCTGGCTTCTTCGGTATCTGCTTCAATATGATCGGTAATGCCATTTACCAGCGAGTGTTTTAGTCTTTCTTCTACGGTGGTGTTGCGCCAGGCATCGTCTTTTACAATTTCTTTTCCTTTTGCTTTTACGGTTTCAGCAAAATTGATCAGCCTTTCCGTGGCTTCATTGTTATCGTTCTTCCGGTTCAGGATCACGTCTTCGCACATTTCCCTTAGCTGCGGTTCTATTTCATCATATACCACCAGCTGGCCTGCGTTCACGATGCCCATATCCATACCGGCTTTGATAGCATGGTACAGGAACACGCTGTGAATGGCTTCGCGTACATGATCGTTGCCCCTGAAGGAAAACGACACATTGCTGACACCACCGCTTATTTTTGCCAGGGGCATCAGTTTTTTTATTTCGCGGGTGCCTTCTATAAAATCCACTGCATAGTTATTGTGTTCTTCTATACCGGTGGCAACTGCAAAAATGTTGGGGTCGAAAATGATATCCTGCGGATCGTAGCCCACCTGTTCGGTTAATATTTTATAGGCCCGGTGGCAGATCTCAACTTTCCTTGCCTTGGTATCAGCCTGTCCTTTTTCATCAAAAGCCATTACAATCACCGCGGCGCCATAGGCCTGGCAAATGATGGCCTGTTCAATAAATTTCTCTTCTCCTTCCTTCATGGAGATGGAGTTAACGATGCACCTGCCCTGCACAC
>CAXTMV010000303.1:4652-6285 GCA_964245425.1 uncultured Flavihumibacter sp.
GGTCATGGCTTCTACGCCTTCCAGCATGGCATCGTCCATATTTACATCCAGTACCTGCGCACCGTTTTCTACCTGCTGCCGCGCCACACTGAGTGCTTCCTCATATTTGCTTTCTTTGATCAGCCTGGCAAATTTCTTGGAACCGGTTACATTGGTTCGTTCACCTACGTTGATGAAATTTGTTTCCGGCCGAACAATCAAAGGTTCAAGACCGCTTAAACGCAGATAGGGTTTTATGATGTTTTCTGACATAATTTTTTTTATCACAGTGTTAAAAGAGTTACACTTGCAGCCTGTGTTAGGCAGCGTTTCAACCTTTTATTTATGATGCCAACCTTTTTTTATCCCATGCTTCCAGCTCGCAGAATGAAAGTTGGGTAGTAACCCTGCTTTGCAGCCGGAAAGTCTTTTGTGGTAAAAATCAGCCTGCCGCCTCCACCACCGGTAATTCCCGGGGCGCAAATTTGGCTACCTCATCGGCAATATGTTTAATATGATCGGGCGTGGTGCCGCAGCAGCCGCCAACAATATTCAGCCAGCCATTCGCAGCCCATTCTTCAATGATATGGGCCGTTTCATGGGGTTGTTCATCGTATTCACCAAATGCATTGGGTAAGCCTGCATTCGGGTAAGCCGATGTATAACAACTGGCAATATGGCTCAGCTCTTCGATATGCGGCCGCATTTCCTGCGCACCCAAAGCACAGTTTAAACCAATGCTCAGGGGCTTGGCATGCATTACAGAAACATAAAAGGCTTCCAGCGTCTGGCCGCTCAGCGTTCTGCCGCTGGCATCTGTAATAGTGCCACTGATCATAACCGGTAGTTCCTGTTGTTTGGTATCGCGGAAATATTTTTTGATGGCATAAATGGCGGCTTTTGCATTCAGGGTATCAAAAATGGTTTCTATCAGCAGCAAATCAACGCCGCCGTCTACCAGGCCTTTGATCTGCTCGTAATACGCGGATACTACCTCATCAAAAGTTACCGCGCGGTAACCGGGGTTGTTTACATCCGGCGATAAGGACAAAGTCTTGTTAAGCGGGCCGATGGCACCTGCCACAAACCTTGGTTTAGCCGGGTTTTGAGCCATGTATTCATCTGCTGCCGCACGTGCGCAACGGGCGGAAGCGACATTCAGTTCGTATGCCAGTTCCTGCATGTCGTAGTCGGCCTGTGCAATCACCGTACTGCTAAAGGTGTTGGTTTCTATGATGTCGGCCCCGGCTTCCAGGTATTGTTTATGGATGCCGGTAATGATGCCGGGTTGTGTAATGCTCAGCAGGTCGTTATTGCCTTTTACGTCTTTGTGCCAGTCTTTGAAACGTTCGCCACGGTAATCATTTTCTGCTGGTTTGTGGCGCTGTATCATGGTGCCCATGGCGCCGTCTATAATGAGAATGCGTTTTTGAAGTTCTTTCCTGATATCTGTCATAGCTTAAAAATTTGTGCCTGGCCCTTGTGGCAGACGCGTTACCGAATTACCCAGCTGTACAAGAAAGCGCTGAAGCACAAACAATTGCACAGTGAATATATATCTTGGCTAAACTATTTAACGAGGAAATTTTGGAATGGCCGTCCAGAATAATCATCGTTTATTAGTTCAGTTTTTAGACAGGCTGAACAATAAACA
>CAXTMV010000304.1:0-6284 GCA_964245425.1 uncultured Flavihumibacter sp.
TTGTTTACCTGCGCCCAGGCCGGGCAACAAAAAAGGATCAGTAAGCAGGCAATACGATACCTGCAGGAAAAATATTTTTTCATGTGTTATATTATTGAATGTGTTTTACTGTCAGTATCCCGGGTTTTGGGATAGGTGGGGATCGTTGGTGATTTCAGTCTGTGGAATGGGGTAAAATATATCGGTTGATTGCCAGCTATTTCCTTTCAATGGCTGAAGGATGCTGTCTGCCCGGTGGGTTCTTTTCAAATCCAGCCAGCGATGCCCCCATTCTGTAAACAGTTCTGTTTGCCGCTCGTGTTCAATGGCCAGCAACAATGCCGCCTTGTCAGTTATTGTCAGTAGCTTAACGCCCGCGCGGCGGCGTATTTTATTGATATCGTCGAGGGCGCCCGCATAATTCGCCTGCTGTACACGGGCTTCCGCCCGCAGCAGGTACAATTCTGCCAGGCGGAACACTGTTGCATATTCTGAGAGGGTATTGCTGCTTTTAATTTTATATTTCAGCGGGTAATAAAAAGTACTGGCACCGCTGGCAAAGCTTCCGATCCATTTTATTCTGCGAACATCACCCGAGTCGAAAGCATTTAACAGGCCAGGCGCCAGGGCCACTACATTGGGTATCGCCACCAGGATATACAAAGCGCCATCATTGGTATTTACGCCGGGCACTACGGGTTTCAATTGCCAGATGGCTTCATTGCTGCTCTTTAGAAAAACATTGTTGAGATCCGGCTCCAGCAAATACACATTGTTCCCAATGACGGCACTGGCCTGCGTTTCCGCATTTGCCCATTGACCCTGGTACAGGTATACCCTGGCCAGCAGGGCCGTTACCGTAGTGCGGTTAGGCCGCACCCGCTCACCGGCAGAAGCATAGGCTTCCGGTAAGAATGTCTGTGCCGTTGTCAGATCATTAATGATGCTGGTATATACATCTGCCTGCGCGGTACGGGCCGACTGGTTGTTTACCTGGTAATCGAGGCTGCTGATCAGCGGAATATCCCCAAATAAATTTACCAGGTAAAAATTACAGAACGCGCGAAGAAACAGGGCTTCGCCCTTTAACTGGTTAGCCGTAGCCGTTGATACCGTACCAGACAGTGCCAGCCCCTGCAACACGGAATTACAATCATAAATATACTGGTATGCTTCCTGCCAGAGATTGGTCTTTACCAAAGTATTGGCGGGCAGCAATGCATTGCCGGCAAAAGCGGCCAGGTCTGCACTGGTAGAATAATTAACCAGTTCATCGGCCGACAAGCCCGCTGTAACGCCGATACCCTGGAACCCGCCACCGGCAAATCCATTGCTGCTGATCATTTTGCTATAAATACCACTGATGGCAGAGACAGCATCTGCATCCGTGGCAAATACTTTGGCACTCGAGATCTGGTTAACCGGCAAATCGACCCTGGTGAATTTTTTACAAGCCGGTAAACCCACTGCCAGTAAAAACAACAGGGTGATGATGATATGAAAATGTGTTTTATCGGATCGCATGCGTTTGTATTATAAAGTGATTTGAAAACCGCCTGTTAATACCTTCAGCGGCGGCAGGTTAATGGTTGCTTGGTTTTCCGGGTCATACCCCAGGTAATGGGTAAACGTAAACAGGTTCTGGCCCTGCACAAAAAAACGGCAGTTCCGCAAATGCAGGCGGGACAGGCTGTTTGCGGGCAGGCGGTAAGAAAATGACAGCGTTTTCAGCCGCACAAAAGACGCATCACTGATTGTATTATCGCCATAAAACTGCATGTTTGAAAAAGCGGTATAAGCGGCCGAAGAAAAACTCTGCGTATACTGCTGGGCTTTTGCCATATCGCCAGGGTGCTGCCACCGGTTGATGAGATCAGCGGGCTGGTTCACCAAAGAACCGGGCAGGCCAATTGAATACAGATAATTATACCCGCTCTGTTTCACGAACTGTAAAAAAACATCCAGCTGAAAATTGCCATAATGAAAACTGTTCTGAAAACCACCATAATAATCTACAGCTACCTGTTTCAGCGGCTGCAGATCGTTGGGTGTGGTCAGTTTGCCGTCTTTGTCTTTGTCTTCATACGTATACAGGCCCGATTGCAAGTCTACCCCCGTGTAATGAAAAAGATTCTTGGTATACAATGATTTGCCAACGGTATAGGTGCTGGCATAAGAAGAGCCGGCAAGATTGGGATATGCGATCAGTTTATTGCGTGGCAGGCTGGCATTGATATCCATTGCCCAGGAAAATTTTCCTGCTTTAACAATCGTTCCGCTGGCAGAGAGTTCCCAACCCGTATTCTGCACGGTGGCCGGCAGGTTGTATTGCACACTGGTAAAACCCGTAATACCTGCCAGCGGATAACCCACCAACTGGTTGGAAGAACGGTTGCGGTAGTAAGCGAGTGTGAATAACAGCCGATCTTTTATAAAGCCCAGTTCCAGCGCCGCTTCCAGCTTCTTATTGGTTTCCCATGAATAATCGGCGTTGGGCAGTCGCGAGGGTACCAGGCCCGCAATGCCATTGTAGGCATAAGTAGTGGTGGTATACGCATCCAGGTAACCATAATCGGCAATATTATCATTGCCGGTAATGCCATAGCTGGCCCTTAATTTACCATAACTGAGAATGGATGGCTGCTGAAAAAGGGCCAGTTTGGAAAAAATCCAGGCCGCTCCCACCGCGCCGAAATTGGCAAATTGTTTATCGGGTCCAAAACGCGACGATCCATCCCTGCGGCCGGTGAGGTTAAGGATAAACTGTTGCGCATATTCATAATTGAGCCGTGCAAACAGGGCATTATACCGGTATTGGGTAAACGAATAGGCTGCCACCGTAACCGTCGGTGCCGCCTGGATGCTGCTGATGAGTGCATCACTGGTATAGCCTTTGGCTGAAAGGGTTTGCGACTGGCGCTCATTGTCCTGCAGGGTAGCACCCACCAGCAGGTCCAGCTTGCCATGGCGGCCGGTTCTCAGGTAATCCAGTTGTGGCTCCAGTATCCAGCTTTTCAAATAGCTGTCTGCAAAAAAAGCGGATCCTTTTGATGTGCTGATAAAAGCCGGGTCTACCGAGCTCAGGGGGTTGATGGATATTTCTTTTGTCCTGATATTATTATAACCCATGGAAGTCCGGAACTTAAGCCCCGGTAACAGCTGGTAACTGAGGCTGGCATTGGAAATAAGGTTGGCCGTGCTGTTATTGTATTTCTTTTGCAGGTTGCTCAGCGGGTTGGTCCAGGTAGATCCCTGCCAGTTCAGGCTGCCATCGGCATTGTACAGTGCCGGTGCGTCGGGCGAGAGGCGGGTAAGGCTGGTAAAATCCAGGCTCAGCAGGTGATCATCGTCTGTAACATAATTTGCCGATATCCCCAGGTTCAGTTTCTTATTTTCCGACTGGTGATGCAGGTTTAGTAACACCGATCCTTTCTGATCGGCCAGGTTGCCGGGTGTTACGGTAGATTCGCGCGAATAACCGGCACTGACCAAATACTGATCTGTAAGGCTGCCACCCGAGAGGCTGGCCTGTGCATTGCTGAGATGGGCGGTGCCACCAATCAGTTCCTTTTGCCAGTCGGTATGGCGGGTAGTATCCCAGGCACCATTCAGATCATAGGCGGTTACACCCGGTGTGGCATTATCGTTCCGGAAAGCTTCGTGTCGCATTTGCAGGTAGGCTGGCGTATCCATCAAATCCATTACCCTGGTAACCCTGCCGGCACCTGTATAACAGCTAAGATTAAACGCCGCTTTTCCGGCAGTCCCTTTTTTGGTGGTAATCAATACAACACCGTTAGAACCCCTTGAGCCGTAGATAGCGGTTGCATCTGCGTCTTTTAATACCTCCATGCTTTCAATATCTGCAGGATTGAGCGAACTCAGCGGGCTGCCAAATTTTAAATTGGAACCGCTGATGGTGGTAGATAATAATGAAGTAGCTGTAAAGGGTACGCCATCGATGATATACAGCGGAAGGTTACCATTATCGGCAACCGAATTCCGAAGGCTGTTCTGTCCGCGGATCTGTATATTGATGGCCCCGCCGGGCATACCCGTGGTCTGCTGAATAAAGACACCCGGCATCCTGCCTTCCAATGCAGCCAGCGGGTTGGTGACCGGCTGTTCCGCAATTTGCTCAGCATTGATTTTTGCAACCGATCCGGTATTCAGTCTTTGCGAGGTACTGTAATATCCTTTTACAAACAGTTCATCCAGGCCGCTGACGGCACTCAGCAATTGAATTGTAAGGTAACGGTTATTGCCTATCAGCATTTCCCTGGTTTCATAGCCAATGCTGCTGATCACCAGCACAGCGCCGGCGGGCACATCGTTTAATGCAAAAGCGCCTTTGGCGTCAGAGGCTGTGCCCTGCCGGGTACCGCGCAGGCCAATGCTGGCGCCTGCTACGGGCTGGTATTTGTCATTCACAACCATACCGGTGACCCATTGGCCGGAATCCGGTTTTGCTTCATTCGTTTTCTCCTTTTCCGTTACCAGTATATACTGATCCCGGATGGTATAAGAAAGGGGTTGTCCGCGGAAGCAGGTTTCCAGCACCCTTTCAATGGACTGGTTTTTTACTTTCAATGAGATCCTTGAAGCGCCCTTTAGTTCTTCGCTGGTGTACACAAAATAAAAGTGAGATTGCTGCTGAATGGCCGTGAAGACAGCTGAAAGCGGAACATTGTCGAGGGAAAGTGTAATGCCCTGCGAATAGGATCTGGCCGATACCTGTATACAGGCGGCAAATAGGAATAAGGTGACCAGTTTCATCATGCGGCCCGTTTTGGAGTGGAATTTTTCCGGGGGTAGCAGGGGTTTACAAAATGCAGTCAAATGCATAGTTTGGTTATTTGGGTGAACTAATGATAGAACCTTCGCCTGATTTTCTAAGGTGTTAATGCAAAGCTGGCCGGCGGTGTTGCAAGCACTTCCGGTTTTTTCATCAGCACCTGTTTTGTTTTTACTTCATAACGGTTATTTTATTATCGGTAACAGAAAAATGCAGTCGCCCTGTTCCTTCCAGCAGCCGCAACAGTTCTGTAATGGAGGCTGTGCGCGGAATCTGGGCATTAAAATGTTCCTGAATATTTGTCTGATAAATAATGTCGGCCTTGTACCAGCGTGCTACCTGCCGCATCAGCACATCTACCGGCGTCTCTTTAAAAATAAATTGCCCATTCTTCCAGCCCAGCGCCATGTCAATATCCGCAACAGATTTGCTAAGCCTGCCCGAACTGTCAAGCATCCCCACCTGGCCGGGTTTCAATACCATCGAATTGTTGAGCTTTACCGATCCTTCCTCCAGTACCACACTGGTAACCGGTTCATCTGCATAGGCATTTACATTAAAGTGAGTGCCCAGCACTTCAACGGTTGTTCCCTTTGTTTTAACCACGAAAGGAAAAAGGGTATCCCTTGCTACTTCAAAATAAGCTTCCCCGCTTAGCTCCACTACCCGCTTGGGCATATTGAAGGCGGTTGGATACTTTAATGAAGAGCCGGCATTTAACCAAACCTTTGTACCATCCGGCAGCACCAGCTTATACTGGCCGCCGTCCGGCACGCTCAGTGTATTAAAAGCCAGCTCCTGTTGCAATAAAACGGTCTGTTTCTGCTGGTAAGCCAGCTGGCCGCTATCAAGTTTGGTAAACTGTACACTGCCCTGCCTGCGTGTGCCGCCATTTTGCAGGGAATCAAGCTGTATGTTGGTTCCGTCTGATAAGGTAAGCATCGCCTTATCGCTTCCGGGTAAAAGAGCCGGCTGCAGGTTTTGTGCCATGCCCGTAGTTTCAGTAGTATGATGGTTTCTCAATATAAAAAAAGAAGTGACCAGCACTATCAACAGAACCGCCGCAGCGGCCAGTAACCAGCTTGACCGCAGCATGGGCAATGGTTTCTTCGGCAATAATTTTTGCTGCACATTTTGGAGGGCTGTCTCTGTATCAATTTGCTCCATCTCCCGCCTCCACTGCGCCTGGTTCTTTTCATCTATCAATTGTTCAAAAAGACGCTGGTTGTCCATATTGGCTGCTATCCAGTCATCCAGCTCCGTGTGCTCCAAATCGGTCAGGGTATTGCGCAAAAAACCTGCTACCAGGTAGGCCACCCGGAAAGCCTGCTCTTCCCCTGGGGAGGATGCACCTGGAGGCATTTCATTCATATTAGAAAGTTAAAGACAATTGCTGATAATTGGCCATACGGGTTATTACCTATCAAACGAGGCGATTGATAAAATGTCCAATAAAAAAATAATTATTTTATAACGAGCGAAAATTTGCACTTTGCATACGAACCCTGAA
>CAXTMV010000305.1:0-6260 GCA_964245425.1 uncultured Flavihumibacter sp.
GGGTGGGCATAGCCCTTAAGCCATCTACGGTGCTGGTGTTTAGTATTGCGCTGGGCATTGCCATCGATATCACCATCCGGTTCCTGGTAAATTATAAGCAGGAGCAAAAAGGAAGCACTAAAAGCCAGCAGCAACTGGTAGCAGATACCATTCATTCTACCGGCATCAGTATTATTTATACCTCACTTGTATTGATAGCAGGGTTTATCATATTTTGTTTCAGCGGATTTGGCGGTACGCAGTCGCTCGGCTGGCTTACTTCCCTTACGCTAGTAGTAGCCACTTTTACCAATCTTATCTTGTTGCCGGCCCTGCTGATCAGCCTCAGTAAAAAATAATGGATGCTGTATAGCCATCGTTTACTGTAGTCGGTGGACTAGTAACCCCCGTTAGCCGATTGCTTTTGCTATGTTGTTATTATTTGACGCAAAGGCGCCGCCCTTTTCATCCTGTAAATACGCATATATGGTTGGGCTAATCTTATCATGTAGCTATTGTACGGGTGAAATAAAAATCGACCATCAATTTTCATTTACTATTCTTTACCGGCTGTTCATGCTTGTTCAATGGTAATTGGTGCATGATAAATGCATTTTTAATTTCCGATCTGCATTTTTTTTCTGCGCTGTAGCAGGAACATTAAACATAGAATAAATAAGCATGTATCACTCAAAGGCTTATTTATCTTATCATGTTTTCGCCACTTATCAATGAGATAGAACCTGCCGGCAACGATTGTGCAGCAATCGTGCATTTTACTTGTCATTATACGTTACCGGTGTTACTGCATCATTTATTTGTATGCATGTACCGGGTTTTATTAAATCAAATCTAACTGATATGAGAAGACTACTACTCCTCTCGGGAGTCTTATTGCTTGCAGCCATGCAACTAACGGCCCAGCAAAGAACCATTACCGGTAAAGTAACAGATGCCAATGGAAACCCGCTTCCCAATGCATCGGTACTTGTAAAGGGAACCACCACCGGCACCACCACCAATGAAGACGGTGTTTATTCGCTCTCTATTCAAAACAATGCTAAAACGCTGGTCATTTCTTCTGTTGGCACTACCCCCATAGAGTTGAGTATTGGCAACAGGGGCGTTATTAATACCGCGTTGCAGTCTTCAGATAAAAATTTATCTGAAGTAGTAGTGGTTGGTTATGGCACCCAGCGAAGAAAGGAAGCAACAGGTAATGTAAGCACTGTTAAAGGCAGCGTGATTGCGGAAAAGCCGGTGCAGAGTTTTGAGAATGCACTGGCCGGCCAGGCCGCAGGTGTACAGATTACCATGCCCAGCGGTGTCTTAAATAATCCGCCTGTGTTCAGGATAAGGGGTACCAATTCTATATCGCTCAGTTCTTATCCGCTGATTGTGGTAGATGGTGTACCAACCTATACCGGCGACCAGGGCGCTACCAATGCGCCTGCCAATGCGCTGGCCAGCATTAACCCCAATGATATTGAAAGCATCGACATTGCCAAAGATGCAGCTTCAGCAGCCATCTATGGCAGCCGGGCAGCCAATGGCGTTGTATTTATTACTACCAAAAAAGGCCGGGGCGGAAAAGCAAGAATGACCTACGACGGATGGGTGGGTGTAACCAGCCCTGCACGGTTGCCCGAAATATTAAATGCCAGCCAGTACGTTGATTATAAAAATACTGCATTGGCCAACCTGAAAGCAGTTAGCCCGGCAACCACCGGCAACTTTATCATTCCTACCGATGCACAGGGCCGGCCTATCAATACCAATTGGTACGACCAGGTATACCACAAGGGCATTGCACACAGTCATAACGTAAGTGTGTCTGGTGGTAATGAAGGAACTACTTATTATCTTTCTTCCGGTTATACTTCGCAGGATGGTATTTTAAGAGGAAATCAGTTTCAGCGCCTCAATGTTTTGCTGAATGTAGACAGCCGCATCAACAAAGTAATTACCATTGGTGGTAAAGTATCGTATAGCAATGAGAAGAATATTATTTCCGGTTCATCGGGTTCTTTAAACGGCGAAGCGTTTTCTTCTGCAGGTATTGCCCGACTGGCTTTTGCGCTTCCCCCCAATGTATCGCCCTACAACAATGATGGCACCTACAATATTGCTTCGATTACCGCTATCGGCGGACAGGGCAGCCTGGTAAACGGTGCGGATCCGTATACCTTTAATAACGCCACCCTGCTGCTTAACCTTAACCGTTCCAATAATGAAGTGAACCATTTGCAGTCAAACGCCTATTTGCAGATCAAACCTGCCAGCTGGATTACGCTCAGAACGCAGTTTGGTATCGACAATATGCTTGTTGACAATGATGTTTTCCTGAATCCTTATCATGGCGATGGCCCCGGAACCGGTAGCGGGCCCGGTGGCGCTGCCACGGATACCTATGCAAAAAGCAAGACCTGGTTATGGACCAATACGGCCCAGTTCGATTATACATTTGCAGAAAAACACAACCTTAGTTTGCTAGTGGGTGGCGAACAACAGGCACGCTATTTCACCGGATTTGGCATTAACAGGAGAACATTATCCGACTCTGCTTACACAGTAGAACAGGCCGGCTTTACCACCAATAATTCTGCGGGTTCTCTTTTAACCCAGAACTACCTGCTGTCTTATTTTGGCCGCTTAACCTACAATTTCAATAAGAAATATTTCCTGAGCGGTAATATCCGGCAGGATGAATATTCTGCTTTGGGTGTAAAGAAAGGTGTTTTCTGGGGTGCTTCCGCAGGATGGGAAATCACCCAGGAGAAGTTCTGGGAACAGGCAGGCCTCAATCATGTATTCAGCAGCTTTAAGTTCCGCGGCAGCTATGGAAAAGTGGGTAACGTGGCGGGCATCGGTGATTTCTCGCCTTATTCTACCTATGCTTCCGGCTTATACGGCGGTGCAGCTACCCTGGCATTTAATGCAGTGGGTAATAATAAAATTACCTGGGAAACCAGCAAAAAAACAGATGTTGGTTTCGCATTCGGCTTATTTAAAGATCGTCTTACAATGGACGTAGCCTATTACCGGAATAATATAGACGGCCTGCTGTTGAATGTGCCGCAGTCGCCCTCTACCGGTCTGCCTTCAGCGCTTCCGGCACCACCCACCATTTTTGCCAACATTGGTAAAATGTATAATAAGGGTATCGAGATTGCCATCAATGGTACACCCATCGCAGGCAAAGATTTTACCTGGACCAGTAATTTCAATTTTGCCTATAACAAAAACATGGTAACGGCGCTGGCCCCTGGTGTTCCTGAAATTCAAACCACCACCAGTGGTCTTGAAACCGTTAGCAAAACATTACCTGGTTATTCACTCGGTTATTTATGGGTGGTACGTACGGCAGGTGTAGACCCGGGTTCGGGTAGAAGAATATTTTTAAACGCTGCGGGCAACCAGGTGCTGTACCAGTTTGGTACCCCACCTGCAGGACAGTTTAACTCTACCAACCCCGATGGCACCCAGTACAAGAAGAACGGGGCGGCTGCATCGGTTAACCAGCCGGATGATGCTGTGTTATATGCCAATACCCAGCCGAAATACCTGGGCGGCTGGACCAATACTTTTCGTTACAAGGATTTTGATGTCAACTTCCTGTTTACCTACCAGTTCGGGTTTTCTATTTATTATGGATCTTATGCCGGCTTACGGGATCAGCGTTTCTGGAATAATTCCACCGATGTGTTAAGATACTGGACGAAGTCTGGCGATATAACGGATATGCCTAAGCCAATATATGGCGACAATACATCAAATGGTTCTGCTTTTCCGCTGGACGTGAATGTATTTAAGGGCGATTTTGTGAAACTGCGGACGGTACAGGTTGGGTATAATTTCCCCAAAAAAATAATGGACAGGGCTAAACTCAGTTCGGCAAGATTCTATGTAAGTGCACAGAACCTGGCCGTGATCACCAAATACCCCGGCCCTGATCCGGAAGTATCTTCCAATAATGGCGTTACCGCTAATACAGGTTCCGGCGTAGACAGGAATACGCTTGCCAATGGCAGAACGCTCACCATTGGTATCAATATCGGGTTCTAGTATTGTAAAAAAAATAAAAGCAGGAAAATGAAGACGAAATTATTATATATCATCGCTATCGGAACAACTGTTTTTGTCAGCAGCGCCTGTAAAAGGGAATTGCTGACACCCGTTCCGCAAACATCTGTTTCAGACGCTTCGGCCTTTGATTTGCCTTACCGTATTTCTAACCAGGTATTGGCCTTGTATTCTTCTATGAAAAGCGGCGCCTATTATGGCGGCCGTTACCTTGTGTATGGCGATATCAGGGGAGAGGATTTTTTACTGGAAGATCCCAACCTGGTTACCAACGCCGATGTATGGGCGCTCAACCCCACCAATACAGCCAATGCCGTGCAGGGCTTGTGGGCACAGGGTTATGCAGTTATAAACAGTTGTAACCTGTTCATAGACGGCATGAATGCGAAGGGAACATCCGTGGTGGGCACTTCTACCGGTAATGCCTATATTGGCGAAGCAAGGCTGATCAGGGCATTGGCTTATTATTCCCTGTTGCAATTTTACGCGCGGCCCTTTGCAGATGGTAATGGCAGCAAACTGGGTTTGCCACTGCGTTTAACCGGGTTGAAGACAGCCGGCAGTTCAGATTTGGCAAGGAGCACTGTTGCGGAAGTGTATACACAAATAATATCAGATCTTGATTTTGCAGAAACCAACTTGCCAGCCACCAACAGTTCTGCCTATAATAATACCACCAGGGCGCATAAAAACACGGCCATTGCTTTAAAGACCCGGGTATACCTGAGCATGCAGAACTATGCTAAAGTAATTACCGAAGCCAATAAGATTGTGCCCGCAACAGCGCCTTTTACAGCCAGCAGCGGCGTGGCCAATGCGCTGCAGTCTGATATTACAACTGTTTTTAAAGCGCCGTACACGACTACGGAATCTGTCTTCTCGATGCCGTTTACTAGCAGCACAGGAGATATACCCGGCACCCAGAACGGGTTACAAGGTTATTACCTGGCAGCGGCTTCGGGCGCCGGTTCTATCTTCTCGCTCAACCCCGCCGGCATCGAAGGCGATGCGGGCTGGCTTGCCACCGATAAGCGGCGTGCTTTTGTGCTCGTAAAAACAGGAACCCCCACCAAATATTACCTCACCAAGTTCCCCACCGCCTCACCTGCCGATTACACACCGGTTATCAGGTGGGCCGAAGTGTTGCTGAACCTGGCGGAAGCCAAAGTGCGCTCCACTAGTACAGTAGACGCCCAGGCCCTCGCTATATTAAATGCCATTCATGGCAGATCTGATGCAACCACCGTGTTTGCACCGCTCAGCAGCGATGAATTACTGGCTGATATTATGAAAGAAAGAAGAATAGAATTTTTAGGCGAAGGGTTGCGTAATAATGACCTGATGCGTCTATTGCAACCGCTTCCGGCAAAAGGAACCGTAAGTGCTAAATCGCCCAGCGATGACGGCTATACCTGGCCGGTATCTTCTTTTGAAAAATCGCTGAACAAACTCTGGGTAGATAATTAATAATTGATGAAGGATCTATGAAAAATGAATAAACACGAATGCCCGGAATACAGATTGCCTGCTGATTGCCGAAAGCCGCCCTTTAAGGAGCGGCTTTCCTTTTTTTAAGTCGCCAACAAAGGCAATGATCACCGATATAATAAGGCCTCATTTTTTGTAACTTACTATTTTATAATCATGCGCGCAACGCTTATTTTACTGGTTGCCTGTTGCTGGCATAACAGTTTTGGCCAGTCTGCCAATCCTTTTATGGAAGATGTGAACGGCAGGCCGCTGTACCTGCCTACCCAGTACAGGGCCGAAGGAAGTCCCTATTTTATGGATGAATATTGCCTGGCCAGGCTCACTGGCATGGATGGACGCATATATGATAAGGTGCGCGTAAAAATAGACATGGTCAACCGGGTGCTGCAATACCTGTCGGCCGGCGGCCGAGAAATGGTTACCAGCATCCCCATAAAAAGAATAGACCTGCAGGTGCCAGACCAGGAAGGGATTATGGCCAGCCTGTTACTGGAAAGTTTTTCTGGTGCACTGAATGCGCCGTCGGCTACCGTTTACCAGGTGCTGGATACGGGTCGTGTACAATTGCTTAAGAAAATAAGCATTGGTTTCAGGGACGAAAAACAATACGGGGCAGCGGGTATAACGCGGATATTTGAACGAAAAGAAAGCTTTTACGCTGCGGCAGGCAGCGGGGCAGTAAAACCCATCGGAAAATCTAAGGCGGC
>CAXTMV010000306.1:0-6240 GCA_964245425.1 uncultured Flavihumibacter sp.
AATTACAATTTTAAAATCTATTGCCGTTTAATTAAATAAGCATTCAAGTAATCCCTTACTTTTCATCGGAATTAATCAGTAGAAGTTTAGATAATAGCTCTCCAAACCATTTTTGCAGCAATTCGACTTAGCTAATTATTTTGGCCAAAAAAGACTAATTTTTTTAGTATAAAATATTTGAATACCTTAGTAGGCCAACATCCCAGAATAAGCAACTCTCTATCTTCAATTGTTGCGTCTAATGGGGTGGGTCAACATCCCATAATGGTGTGTCAACTTGGAACAGAATCTACACCAAAATTCATTGTCGACTTTTCTTTATTACATAGGGCGATTTTTTCTCCAATCTATGCATTAGCATTCGTATCGATCTTTTAAAGTGCATTCATATCGTAAAAGCTGTAATTTTAGGGATACTCAAGGAGAGCATCATGAACCCAAATTATCCACTATGGTTAGCGGAACAGAAGTATGCAGAGAATACTCAAACCGCGCAAATACATCGTGTTAAAAAAGTTGAAGACTCTTACGGCAGTCTAGGTGACCGTTTCAAAGATGGCACGTATCAAGAGCTGATTAACGCGCTTACTTACTCTACTGAAGATGAGAGAGCTAACAAACCGAACCCGTCCAAAATTAAATTTGACGGTAATATTCGCAATAACCTTCAGTCCTATAAAAATGCTGTTGTCCGTTACAAAAAGTTTTTAACGGACGCTGGATTTCAAAGCAGCCCTTTGAAGGCGCAAGCAATAAGTGAGAACTTCTCTTTGGATAGCAGTGCGTCAGAAGAGGTTAATCAGCAGAAGCAGCAGCGGTTCTCGCTTGAAAGAGATATGCAAGCAGCCCTACGTCTCAACATCGCAAGCCTTGATCCAGGGTTAAAGATTATTGACGATGGTGCGGAGCGTGCGGTGGATTCAGGCTTTATCGATATTACTTGCGAAGATGCTAATGGTATTGTGGTTGTAGAACTGAAGGCAGGTACTGCGGATAGCCGGGCTATCGGCCAAATCCTTGGTTATATGGGCGACTTACAAGAAGAAGAAGGAGGGAAGCCGGTTCGCGGTATTCTTGTCGCACATGATTTTGACAAACGGTCGAAGTCTGGCTCGCGCGTCGTGTCCACTTTGACGCTTAAAAAGTATTCGATTGAATTCAAATTCGTTACCGGGGAATGACATTTATGCCACCGACGACCCAACAAAAATATCAGAACTTTCTTGACCAAAAGTTCTTAAAGACAGAAAAGTATAAATTTGAGAAATTTATTGAGCCTATAAAAAGTAATGCTCCTATTGCTGTTACGCCGTCCGTTATAAGAGGCAACAGCTGTTCATGAATGGCATTCGTTAAGTTCGTGATGGTGGACTGGCTCACAGCCGGTTGATACCAACCCTTGGTGCCAACGCTGATAACATCGCCCGCCATTACTTTCAGTACGATGCTGGGCTCTACCTGGGTGTCCTGAGCTGAACAGCTTTCTTATTCGGCTCATAATTTACTTTATATTTGAGCCGAATATCTAATACAATCGGCTCATGGCCTATAATTGGCAACAAAAAGACTGGCTTGGTTTTCAATTTTCGCTCGACAGGGTTGAGGGAGCGTTGCTTGCGTTTTCCGAGAAGGTAGGTCGTGTATCAGGCATTTTAGAGACATTGCCGGAGGAAACGAAACAAGATGTCATTGTGGATATTATATTGGCCGAGGCCATAAAGACCTCAGAAATTGAAGGTGAATATCCTAACCGGAAAGATGTTCTTTCTTCGATCCGTAAGAACCTGGGCTTGCAATATAGCCCTGAGCATATTAAGGATAAGTCAGCAGCAGGCTTAGGTGAGCTGATGACCGATGTCCGTAAGTCATTTAAAGAGCCATTAACGGATGAAAAACTATTCGCCTGGCATCAAATGCTGTTACGCCAGCATCAAAGAGTAGCCATTGGAAAATGGAGAACACATAAAGAGCCAATGCAGGTAATCTCTGGTGCCATGGGCAAAGAGAAGGTTCATTACGAGGCACCGCCTGCATCCAAAGTTCCGGGAGAGATGAAGCAGTTTATCCAGTGGTTCAATGACACAGCCCCCGGCGGAAAGAGCGAAATCAAGCAAGCGCCTGTCCGTTCATCGATTGCACATTTATATTTTGAAACGATCCATCCTTTTGAAGATGGTAACGGCAGGATTGGCCGTGCCATCGCTGAAAAAGCCTTATCTCAAACAATAGGCAGACCGGTGATATTAAGTTTATCGAGAACGATAGAAGCTAAAAAGAATCTCTATTATGAATCGCTCGAAAAAGCGCAGCGGTCAAATGAAATAACCTCTTGGATGAATTATTTTGTGAAGATGGTCCTTGATGCGCAATTAGAAGCAGAAACGCAGATTGATTTTACATTGAAGAAAACCCGGTTCTTTGATCGTCTCAAAGATCAACTGAACGAACGTCAGCTTATCGTTATCAAGAGAATGTTAGAAGAAGGCCCAAAAGGTTTTCAGGGTGGCATGAATGCCGCAAAATATATGGGTCTTACTAAAACATCGAAAGCAACGGCTACAAGGGATATGCAGCATTTATTGGAGATAGGTGCTTTTGTACTTTCAGGAACAGCAGGAGGACGTAGCACAAGCTACCAGGTAAATATTTAAAAAATAGCTATGAATTTTTAACCATCATAAAATTCTTACAACTACTGTTGTTAAACCGGGTGGGTCAACACCCCGGAATAGTGGGTCAACATCACCGGGATCTACAGATAAAACAAATTATGTACGACACACAAACGCTTACTATTTTCCGCACGAAACAAATCATTGATGGAATCTTTTTCCAAGCGAGCTACGGGAAATGCAAAAAAGAAATATCAATTATTGTACAAGCATAACAATGCGCCAACTGAACTATAATTTAAACATTTACATCGTTACCTATCAACCCATTAATTGCCTGGATAAAGTCTGTTAGCTGGAATGGTTTGCTGATAAAATCCCTTGCGGCCGCCTGCAGGTATTGGTCCTTATAAAATGCATTGGCAGACATCAGTAAAACCGGGATACCCATGGTCAGGGTTGCCGTAGTAAGACCAGCACAAATATCCAGTCCGTTTCCATCCGGCAGGTTGATATCAAGAATGAAAAGGTCAGGGCGGCAAACCGAAGTTCTTTCTGCGAAAGCAGTAGCGGTAGTAAACCCTTCCACGGAAAACCCCTTAGCCATTAACAGCATACAGAGCAGGTCTAGTATGTCCTGATTATCTTCCACCAGGTATATCATCTTCTGGGTCAATTTGCTTTTACCCTTGTGCGTCCAAAAATGCTGCCACCTGCTATTTGTTTTCCCTTAGCCGCCAGGTGCGAACGGAAATCCCGTTTTACTGGCAGATAGGGTAAAAAATATCCCATAAAATGGATTACCAAAATCCTGGTTGTTTTATATGGTCGTTTTCAGGCTGAAGAGAATTCCCATTACTGCATTAAAGCATGGCACCGGGTTTGACACAATAATATTTGACTAATAATCCATGCATGTTCCAGTCAGATCCCGAACAATACCTGCAATCGCTGAATATTGACCTGGAAAATTATTTCAGTAATACCATCATACCGCAATTGTTTATTGACCGTGACATGCGTTTGCGAAAGTTTACGCCGCCCGCCATGAAACAATTTACCCTAACCGCCGCAGACATCGGAAAAACCGTTAGTGACCTGGTTGATAGCATCCGTTTCCCCGGACTGATAGAAAATATTCGCCAGGTTGGCGAAACAAGGCAAATCCTGGAGAAAGAAATCCAGACCATCGACCTGCGCTGGTACCAGATGAACATCCTGCCTTATATTGTAAAAGAGACAAAACAGGTGAACGGTGTAATCATTACCTTCATCGATATCACGGCACGCATAGCAGATCTGAAGGAGCTGGAAAAGCTGATTGCGGAACACCAATTATTAATCGACAGCATCAGCCATGATATCAAAAACCCGCTTTCGAGTATAATGCTCGCGGTGGAAATCTTAAAACCTTCCATCACTGCTGTAGAGGGTGCAGCGGCAAGCATCGCCATCATTGAACGATCAGCCGGGAAAATAAAGTCAATGACAGAAGAGCTTACCCACCTGCGGCGCGACTCGGGCGTTGGAAATGGTGAGGCAGAGTTAATCCATATCGAAAACATCCTGGAAGATGTGACGATTACACTTGCTAAACAAATACATGACGCAGGCGCCACCATTCATAAAACCATTGCCGTATCAGAAATTTTGTTTCCGCGCCGCAAGCTGCGGAGCGTGCTGTACAACCTGATGAGCAATGCACTGAAATATCGTTCCACCGACAGACCCTGCGTGATACATATAGACACCCGCCGCGAAGCTGAAGATATCATCATAACGATCTCGGACAATGGCATGGGGATTGCGAAAGAAAAGCATGGATCGGTGTTTATGAAGTACTACAGGGTGACCGATAAAGTTGAAGGTACAGGCATTGGCTTGTACCTGGTCAGGGAGATCATGCGCACTGCAGGAGGAAGTGTAGAGCTGGAGAGCACCCCGGGACAAGGTTCTATCTTTACAGTGCATATCAAAGTCAACTAACCAAAGTCTATTAGTCAAGGAAATCACCGTTCACTTCTGAAAAATATTACAAGCATCCCCAATACGGGCGATGTCAGTGGGATATTTTAGATTTCTTTTTAATAGTTATGCGGCAGCATCACAAAGTTTTTTTTTTGATGATCACCAGCGGTCCATGTATGCAACTCGGTTTTCCCGGGAAATACATCTTGGTTGCCGCACTGCTCAAATATACCTATTTCAGCCATTGCGTTTTACAGGAAGACCGTTTTTACCGCAGCAGCATTGCCGCCAACTGTGAACCACCATGCTGCTAGCACTGTATGGCGCCAGATTAGCGGCGCTACTGAACTTTTTACTTGCTTCGTCTCGTAGCTGGGTATATTGTCGTTAATTTTAAGTCATCATTCCAGTTGCCGACGTTTCCGCTATTTAATGCTGTATGATTAATTATATAATTAACTACTACCTCTCATGACAAGCAAAAAAACGTTTCAATATAGAACAGGCTTTGCAAGCAATGCCCTTATTGCAGCTTTGCTTCTTGTTGTCAATGTCGCCATTGCACAACCGCCAAAAACAGATTCTATCGATTGGACAAAAACAATATTGGTCAACGATCAGCCGCCCTTAACCAGTCCGGCCGGCAATTCCCAGGCACCTAACAAGTATGGCTCTCAATACTGTCGCCTGCTCCGGTTGAAAGATGGAAGCTGGTTGGCTGGATACACCATATCTAGGAACAACGGCTATAAAAATGATCCGAATGGCGGCCTGGAACTGCAAATTTCAATGAGCAAAGACGATTGTGCCAGCTGGCAGCAAATCAGTATCCTCTCCGATCCCGGCAGGGATCTGGACAATGCCCAAATGATTGAGCTACCCGATGGTACCATCTTATTGTGCGGCCGGTCTGTGCGATGGGCAGAGTCTTATACGTTGCCCGTTTACAAAAGCAGTAACAAAGGAAAAACCTGGCAAAAGCTAAGCATTATTGAGCAGGCACAGGGCAAACCGGGTGAACTGGGCCATCCGGATAAAGGTGTTTACGAACCACATTTTTATTTGCTGGATGATGGCCGCCTGGCCGTTATGTATTCAAGCGAAAAACATGTTGTTGACACCCCTTCATACAGCCAGGTGGTTGCTGAAAAAATATCGCCCGACTTCGGAAAAACCTGGGGCGAAGAAATTTGGGTGGTTCATACGCCCGGCAAAAGCGCGTCGAGACCGGGTATGCCCATTTGGACAAAAATGAATAACGGCCAGTATATTGTCGTATATGAAGTGTGCGGGCCGGAAGCCTGTAAAATATATACAAAAACAAGTACCGATGGATTCAATTGGCCGGTTGGCATCGGAAATATCATACCAGACCAGGTGAGTGGCCCTTATGTATTATCGCTAAAGAACGGAGAACTGGTAGTCACTTCCGGTTCCAGCCAGGTATCCATCAGCCATGATTTTGGAAAAACCTGGAAGAAAATAAACCAGGCCTGGCCCGCCAGCACCTGGCCATCGATGTACGAGATTCGTACAAATGAGATAGGGATTGTTAATTCGCCCAAAAGAGCGCAAGGCGGCAATAATGTACAAATTCGAATCGGTTTGGTAAAATGACAGGCGACCTTGGTGAATTAAATATACAGCCACGATCATACAG
>CAXTMV010000307.1:0-2010 GCA_964245425.1 uncultured Flavihumibacter sp.
AGAGTTATGAAATCTGTTTTGTACCCGACAATGACTACCGGGGTTTTTTGAAAAAGAAGGTGGCCGGACTGGAAGAAAGGGTGGCGGGCGGCAATTTCATAGATAAAACGGGCAAAGTGCTCGGGCAGCATAAAGGCTATCCTTTTTATACCGTGGGCCAGCGCAAAGGTCTTGATATTGCTTTCGGCAGGCCTGTTTTTGTTACCGGCATTAACACGGCAGACAATACCCTTGTACTGGGAGAAGAAGATGAGCTGAACCGGCCGTCGATGAAAGTAACCAAACTGAACTGGCGCAAGTACGAAGGCATCACGGATGGTATGGAAGCCCTGACCAAGATACGGTATAAGGATGCCGGCACTTTATCAAACCTGTACAATAGTGCCACTGGTGTAGATGTTGCATTTTATGGCCACGCAAAAGGAATCGCACCCGGCCAGAGCGCCGTATTTTATGAGGGGGATGATGTCATCGGCGGCGGTATTATCATGCGGTAAGTGCAGTTGATCAATTGATGGGTTAGAAGAACCCCTCAACTGATCAACTGATGCATCAATCAACCGCGCCCAGGGGCGCAATAATCCCGTTTATTATACGTTTGCAAGCAGGGAAGCCAGCCTTCCCGGGTTTTTAAAGCATCAACCGGCCTGTTTTTGCTGTCTGCCTGTAGTGCTTTTTTGTAAACTGACTGGTATTTTATGAAAAATAGATTTTATGGCGCCTTACTGATTGCTTTCTGCAGTCTTTTGCTTATCCGTTGCAATAAAACCGATACGCTGGCAACAGACAAGATAGCTGATTATACCAATATGGCAGTAGGTAAATATGTTATTTACCGGCTCGACTCAACCGTTACGCTTCCTTTCGGCGTTGGATTTACCGTAAATTCTTACCTGGTAAAAGACACGGTTGACGGCATAGTGACCGATAACCTGAACCGCCCCGGTTTTCACATTGTAAGGTTTACCTGGGATTCAGTTGCCAGACAATGGAACAACAGCAACACTTTTTTTGCTTTGCAGAACGGTAAGGTATTTGAATACACAGAGAACAACCTGAAGCAGACAAGGCTGGTAAGCCCGATTGCTGATAATTTCAGCTGGCAGGGCAATTCTTCCATGGCCGTATCTCCTTTTAACTTTGTTTCCAATGATGATAATTACCTCAGCTGGACTTTCTCTTACAGCAACGTTGGACTGCCTTTCCGTGTAGGCGACCAGCAGTTTGATACCACCATCACCGTTGTACAATATGATTCTGCCAACAACAAGCCTTTTTATGTGAACAGCATCAGCAACTACAGCAAATCTTATGAAGTATATGCCAAAGGTGTGGGTAAGATTTTCCAGGATCTTTTTTCCTGGGAATACCAGACCAGTTATGCTACCAGGAATTGCATGCTGATACATTGCGAAAACAATAAATGCGATACCACAAAAATTGCCTGTGAAAGTGATGGCAGTACCAACGGGGTGAGCAATAACTGCGATTCGATTGCCAATGCCCAGGTAAGCCAGGGTGTACGTATTATATGCGATACGGTGCCGGGAAATTTTACCTACAACGGATATGGCGTACGGCTTTCCATCGTAAGCCACAATTAAATAAAGCCTATTTTTACTAATACAGAAAATAAAACGGGCATGAGATTTTTTTACCTGGCGCTGTGTGTAAGCGGACTTTTTTTTTCGTTGAATGCCGGTGCCCAGTACAGCCGTTATATCGTTCGCCTGAAAGATAAGAACGGTTCTGCCTATAGCATTGGCAACCCGGCGGCGTTCCTGTCTGCAAAAGCCGTTGCCCGGCGCAACCGGTACCATATCCCGATTGATTCTACAGACTTGCCTGTAAAGCAGTCTTATATCGACAGCATTAAAAACATTCCCAATGTGAGCATATTGAATGTTTCAAAATGGCTGAACCAGGTATGCATCAAAACAACCGACAGTGCAGCACTGGCCAGGATCAGTAATTTCCCCTTTGTGCGCGATGAAAGCCCGGTGGCGGTAA
>CAXTMV010000307.1:2020-6201 GCA_964245425.1 uncultured Flavihumibacter sp.
GACTTGTGCAGCCGGTGGCCGGCCCCCCGCCCGTAAAATTTGAAACATACAGCACCCTACCGCTGCCACTCCGGGCCGGTGAACTGGAAGGTGCACAGGGATCGCTGGGTATTAACGGGATACTGAATGTGTACAATTACGGAACCAACCTCAACCAGGTACATATACATGAAGGTGAGTATCTCCATAACCTGGGCTTTCATGGAGAAGGCATCACCATTGCCGTGCTGGACGCCGGTTTTCAGAATTACAAGGCCAACCCGGCGTTCGACAGCATTCGTTTGCTGGGCCAGGTATTGGGGGAAGCTGATTATGTTACCAACGATGGTAGTGTGAACGAAGATCATTCTCATGGCGCCATGTGTTTATCTACCATTGCTGCCAATGAACCGGGCCAGATGATCGGCACGGCGCCCAAAGCGAAATTCTGGCTGCTGCGTACGGAAGATGCCAATTCTGAATACCCGGTAGAAGAACAGAACTGGGTAGCCGCCGCAGAATTTGCGGACAGCGCAGGTGCAGACATGATCTCATCTTCCCTGGGCTACAGCGATTTTGATGCACCTTCCCTGAGCCTGGGCTATGCACAGCGCAACGGAAAGACATCCATGATCAGCATCGGGGCCAACCTGGCAGTAAAAAAAGGCATGCTGGTTACCAACAGCGCCGGTAATTCAGGCGGCGATACAGACGATGGCAAATATGTGCTTTGCCCCGCAGATGCAGACAGCGTGTTGTCGATCGGGGCAATAGATATCAATGGCAATATTGCTTATTTCAGCAGTTGGGGACCTAATTCGGCCGGTCAGCTGAAACCGAATGTGGTATCGGTGGGGTATAATACCGTAATAGCAAACATCATTACCGGCGCACCCAGTTATGGCAGCGGAACCTCCTTTTCCAATCCTAATTTATGCGGGCTGGTTGCTTGTTTATGGCAGGCTTTTCCTGAATTCAGTTCTGTGGAAATAATGAATGCCGTGCAGAGAAGTTCCAGCAAATACAATAGCCCCGACAATCGCTTTGGCTATGGCATCCCCAATATGCGCATCGCCTATACCGATCTGATGCAGCAAAGAACCAGCAAGAATTACCTGCAGATACTGGGCAGCAGCTGGATCAAAGCGTTTCCTGTTCCGTTTTCCAGTAATTTTTCTGTCTTGCTGAAAGCGCCGCTGACCGGCAACAGCAGCCTGCGGTTAATTGACATGGGTGGCAAAACAATCGAGGTGAAGCATACGGCCATCCAGCAGGATAATATCTATACCATCAGTTTTGATAAACTTGCCATTTTGAGCAGGGGTGTTTACACAGTTCAGTATGCAGATGGGAAGAATAAAATTTCCTTACGGGTTATAAAGCAATAGCCGAGGGTAGGGGTTGATAACATCCATGATCGCACCGGTCAATGACACCCGTCGTTCACAGCGGGCTTTACCGGTGCGGGCAGACATCATTCCTTTGGAATGCATCAACATGCTTCTTACTAACTACCTACAACTATTATTTACGACTTATCGCCTGCTACTTTCCTCAGCAAAGCCGCAAACATGGTATCGGCCTGTTTTGTATAACCTGTCAGCACTTCCATTTTTACCAGTTCAAGTCCAAACTGTTCGCGGATAAAATCTACCATTGCCTCATTCTCTTTTTTGAATACAGAGCAGGTAATGTAAAGAAAGAAGCCGTCTTTTTGCAAATGGGGTAATACATGGCGCACAATTTTTTGCTGCAGTTGTTGGTAGCGATCAATTTCCTGCGCAGCAAAAAAAGTCAGCCTTTCGGGCGTACGCCCCCAGGTGCCGGAACCACTGCAGGGCACATCTGCCAGTATCAGTTGAAAGGCGCCGGGGGCCAGGCTCCGAACGGGCAATGTTAAATCGGCCAGTAATGAGTGGAAACTGCCAATACCCGCTGCTGCCAGTCTTTTTTTAAGGTTGATGAGCACCGATTCGCGTATATCTGATACCGTTAGATCTATGCTGCCCAGCACATCTTTTGCCAGGATGGATTTGCCGCCGCTGGCGGCACAGCAATCCCACACTTTTGCCGGTCTGCCTGCAGCTTGTTTTGTCATTTCAATAAGAGCGCCGGTTTGTTGTGAACTGTAATCCTGTACAACGGCCTCTTTGTTAGCGATCACCAGGCCATCTGTTTTGGTGGTATTGGGCAAGGCGATGCAATTGGCTGCCGGCAGTGAAAAAGCCAGGCCTGCTGCCTGTAGCCGTTGAATGATCGGTTGCAGGTAACCTGGCCGCGCGCGCAAAAAAATAGATGGCTGTATGAAATGCGAGAGAATAAAATCATGCCGGTTGATGCCTTCACTCAACTGATCCGGAAAAGGAAAAACCTGCTCGCCGGCAAAAGAGCGTTGTATAAAAGCATATTTATCTTCAACAGCCAAACCGGTTTCACGGTCCCATTCCGGCCTGAGCTGTGCCAGCATTGCGTTGCTTTGTCGGGAGCATACAAACAAAGCGGTAATTATTTTCTCTGTTGCCGGCAGGTCTTGTAAAGATGAGCCTGTTCTGAACCAGCAATAACAAAGATGGGTAATTTGTTTACGGTCTGCGGAACCATATTTTTTATGCTGCCTGAAGAAGTCCTTTATAAACAGATGAAATGGCTGCTGTGCCTGGTACAAACCGATAATGGTAGCCGCCGTATTCAGGTAAGAGAAATATTTCATGACCTGCAAGGTATTAAAACAACGGTATGCAACGCCCTGCTGCCAACAGCAGCAGCCGCTGTCAGCGTATCCTGGTGGGTTGCACCGGGTGGCGTTCATTGATATACGCTTCCATCGTACTAAACTGGCCCAGGGTCTGCAGCCACTGCAGGTACAGCGTTAATTTATCGAGCAGCTGCTGGCCGTGCAGGGTACGGGTATAGAAGGGCATATTCCGGTAAGCGGATAAGTCGGCAAATTCCCAGGGGTGAAAATAAAGGCTGATATAACCATCTTTGTCCAGCACCCTGCGGCTGCATTGTTTAATGAAAGACAGGGGCAGGTTCTTAAAAGCGAGCCAGAACAGGGGTATGCGTAGCCTGGGTGTTACGGAAGCCGGCATGATCCACAATTGATCTGAAAGAAACAAGGTGCGCGGTTTGGAAAAATGGTTATACCTGCCCGGTAGCCAGGTAGGGTTCAGCGAAGCATCGTATAAATAACCTGCCTGTGCTATCAGTTTCCTGCTAACAGGTGCCAGCCTGGGCATACGAAAACCGGCAATGGGCTGACCGGCAATTTTTGCCAGCACCTGCCTTGAGTGCAGGATATCATCTTCAGAAAAACGACTGTGGTGAAAAGCATGTGATGCAATTTCATGCTGCGCAGACATTTCCTTTACTTCCTGGTCGGTTTGCCGTGCATAGAAAGCAGTAGTGAAAAAAGTGGCAGGAATTTGCAGGCCGGTCAGTACCGGCAACAAGCGGCCATTACCTGTTTGGGTAACGCGTAGTTGTTCTTCTGCCGGTAAAGAAGCACCATATTCATTGGGTACATCAAATTCCTCCAGGTCAAAGCTGAGCAGTATGCGATATGGCGTTTTTGAATTCAGCATCAAAACGTCTTAATAATAATAATTTATCTTTTAAAAGAAGGCGGCAGAAATTACCCGTTTCATTCAAATAAACAGAAGAAGACATGCTGGTAAAAGATACGCCCTCCCGTAAAGTAACCGGCAATGATTTAATCCGGATATTATTATACGAGCTGGCCAGCCAGATGAATTCAGTATCGAACAGGAAACGGTTAATGGTTGTCTTTAACAGCAGTTGCCGTCCTACCGGGTTCATGCCTTTCAAACCAGACTGGATATCCTTATAAGGAAGGTTCAGCAGGGTCTTGTTAAGATAGTTGCATCCTTTTGAAGCAACCCTGCGCACCAGCGATAATTTCTCGTTGTAGGCCGATTCCCTTTTACCCATTACCAGTTCCGCATTGCCCGAGGCCAGTGCTGTATACACCTGGCAAAAATCAGCGGCAGAATAAGGGAAATCAATGTCTGTATAAATTACGTAGGGTGCCTGGGCGGCTTCCACCCCCTTACGCACTGCATAACCCTTACCCATATTATACTGGTAAGAAATAAACCGTACATGCGGGCAACGACGACTCAAAAACCTTTTAGCGGCACCCGCTATTGGCTTCGAAGAACCATCGTCTACTACTATTATCT
>CAXTMV010000308.1:0-6157 GCA_964245425.1 uncultured Flavihumibacter sp.
GCGGCTCAATTGATAAGACTAGTAATTGAAGATGTTTTATAAAGAAGAAGAAGAAAAAATAGAAATCATGAAATTAACTTACCTGCTGGTTATATTGTTATTAGCTGCAACCGCTTTGCCTGCGCAACAGAAAAGAGATACGGTTCATAAAGCATCTACGTCAAAAAAAGCAAAGATGAAAGATGAGCTGAAACTGAACCAGCAACAGACAGCGACCATTAAGTCTTCCAAAAAAGAATATAAAACGGAAAAAGATAAGGTAAAGGCCGACCCCAAGCTGACCGAAGCGCAGAAGAAAGAAAAAATGAAGGCGTTGAAAAAAGATAAGAAAGCAAAGGAAGATGCAGTGCTGACGCCTCAGCAGAAAGAAAAGAAAAAAGAATTGAAGAAGGCAAAAAAAGAGAAAGTAAAAGCCGCCAAAGCGAAGCAGTAAGTACATTTTACGCCAAGAGGCAGAGATGGTAAAGAAGCCAGGTAAAAGTTGTGATGTCTTTCCATCTTTGCCTTGGCAATAAATGACGTGTTACAGCAAAGTAAAGGATTCCAGAAACTTCGTATTGAAATCACCGCTGCGGAAACGCTCATCCTTCATCAACTGCAGGTGAAAGGGAATAGTGGTTTTAACACCTTCAATCACATATTCAGTCAACGCCCGGTGCATGGTATCAATGGCTTCCTTGCGGGTACGGGCAGTAGCAATAATTTTTGCGATCATGGAATCATAATATGGCGGTATGGTATAGCCGGCGTATACATGCGAGTCTACGCGGATGCCATGACCACCGGGCTGGTTCAGCACGGTAATTTTACCCGGGCTGGGCCTGAAATCGTTGTAGGGATCTTCTGCATTGATACGGCATTCAATGGCATGCCCCTGGGGCTCATAATTCTCGCCGCTGATAGATTCGCCGGCAGCTATCTTGATCTGTTCTTTTATCAGGTCAAAGTTTACCACTTCTTCCGTTACACAGTGTTCTACCTGTATACGGGTATTCATTTCCATGAAATAAAAATTGCGGTGCTTGTCTACCAGGAACTCGATGGTGCCTACGCTTTCATAATTGATAGCAGCGGCCGCTTTGATGGCAGCCTCGCCCATGCGGTAGCGTAAATCGGGTGTCATGAACGGTGAAGGTGATTCTTCTACCAGTTTCTGGTGACGGCGCTGAATAGAGCAGTCTCTTTCGCTGAGGTGGCTTACTTTGCCGTATTGATCGCCCGCTACCTGTATTTCTATGTGGCGGGGTTCTTCCACAAATTTTTCAATGTAAATACCATCGTTCTTAAAAGAAGCGGCGGCTTCCATCTTGGCGGTATTAAAAGCTTTTTCAATCTCTTCTTCCTTCCACACTACACGCATGCCTTTACCACCCCCGCCCGCTGTGGCTTTTAGTATAACCGGGTAGCCAATTTCTGCCGCCAGGGTTTTGGCATGGTCGGTGTCTTTCAGCAGTTCTTTGCTGCCGGGCACAACGGGTACACCGGCTTTAATCATGGTTTCTTTGGCGGTGATCTTATCGCCCATGGCATTGATCATATCAGGCGTAGGCCCTATGAATTTAATGCCATGCTCCAGGCATATCTGCGCAAATTTTGAGTTCTCTGCCAGGAAACCATATCCGGGATGAATGCCATCGGCATTGGTGATTTCCGCTGCCGCCATGATATGCGGAATATTGAGATAAGAATCTGAGCTCTGTGGTTTGCCGATGCAGACTGCTTCGTCGGCAAACTTAACATGGAGACTGTCTTTATCGGCAGTGGAATATACTGCCACGGTCTTAATGCCCATCTCACGGCAGGTGCGTATTACGCGCAATGCAATCTCACCCCTATTGGCAATTAATATTTTTTTAAACATAACTTAATAAATGTGCTAATGTAACAAATGTGCTAATGTAATGAATGGCTGAAAAATGGAAACGGAGACCGCATTTTCACATTTTTCACATTTATCACCTTAGCACACGCTTAAGCAGGTTCTACGAGGTACAGGGGCTGATCATATTCAACCGGTGATGCGTCGTCTACCAGCACTTTTACAACTTTACCGCTTACTTCGCTTTCAATTTCGTTAAACAGTTTCATTGCTTCAATAATGCAGACCACCTTACCCGGCGCCACTTCGTCGCCCACTTCAATAAATAATGGCTTGTCCGGAGAGGCCCGGCGGTAGAACGTACCAATCATCGGGCTTTTTATGGTGATAAGGTTAGAAGGAGCGGTGGTATCGGCAGCGGGTTTTGCTTTTTCAGCGGCTGCGCCTGGCAAAGCCAGTGGCGGAGCCGAAGGGAGCGCAGGCTGGGCGGCATACATAGGGGTTGCTGCCAGCACCTGCTGTATGGCTTCCTGTTTTTGTTTGATGGTGATCTTGAATCCTTTCTCCTCTACCGTAATTTCTCCGATATTGGACTTATTTATAAGGCGAATCAGTTCCTGTATCTGTTTGAAATCCATATGGCTGAATTTTTCAGTTAATAATGGAGGGCTAAGATAGTGTTATTTTGAATGTTGCATTTTAAATTTTGAATGGGCGTACGCGGCCGAAGAACAATTCAACATTCCACCTTCCACATTCAAAATAATCAGTCTTTTACCCGTTCTACATACTCGCCCGTTTTGGTATTGATGCGGATGCGTTCTCCTTCATTCACAAACAAAGGTACCATTACTGTGGCGCCGGGTTCTACGGTGGCCGGCTTCAGGGTGCGGGTGGCTGTATCACCCTTCATACCAGGTTCGCTATAGGTAACCAGTACTACAATTTTATCAGGCAATTCAACGCTCATGGGCAGTTCCGTTTCTGTATTGATCAACACACTTACCTGCTGGCCTTCTTTCAGGAACTGGGGTGCATCTACCAGGCTTTCCTGTACAGTAACCTGTTCAAAGGTTTCATTGTCCATAAAGCTGTAGCCGGTATCATCTTTATATAAATACTGGTAATCTTTTCTTTCTACGCGAACCGGGTACAGGTTATCGCCGCTGTTCCAGGTTTTTTCAATACTGCGGTTATTATCGACCCCCTTTAATTTAGCCCAGACTTTGGCTGCTGCACGGGCCGTTTTATTTTCCCCAAACTCAATTACGCTGTACAAACTACCGTCTAACTTGATGATCATGCCGCGGCTGATGTCTGCTGTTGTTGCCATAGTAAAAAATTTATGAGGCGGCAAAGCTAATGAAAACAGTTTAAAGTTTAACGGTTTGAGGTTTAAAGTTCAGCCGCCGCAAACCATCCGGAAAACCTTATGCCGTCAATCTTACAGCTTATGCGCTCACTTGCAACTTGCCTTTGTCTGTCTGACCAAAACAAACTAAATTGATTGTTCATCATTAACTAACTGCATATATGACCATTCAGGAGATAAAAGTTTTAAAAGGGCCTAATTACTGGAGCGTACGGCGCAACAAGCTGATACAGATGAAGCTGGACCTGGAAGACATGGAGCAGCGACCAACCAATGCCATTGAGGGCTTCAGGGAGCGGCTGGAAAAACTCTTTCCCACCCTCTACGAGCACCGCTGCAGCGAAGGGGAAGCCGGCGGCTTTTTTAAACGGGTGGAAGAAGGCACCTGGATGGGGCATGTAATTGAACATATTGCCTTAGAGCTGCAAACCATCAGCGGCATGGATACCGGTTTTGGCCGCACCCGCAGCGCCGGCGAAAATGGGGTGTACTACGTGGTATTCAGTTATATGGAAGAAGATGCCGGCGTATACGCAGCCCGGGCCAGCGTACGCATTGCACAGGCCCTGGCAGACGGCACCCCCTATAACCTGGAACCCGATATACAGCAGCTGAGGGAGATCCGCGAAGACACGCGGCTGGGGCCTTCCACCGGTTGTATTGTAGACGAGGCGGTAAAAAGAGGCATCCCCTTTATCCGGCTCAACAAACAGAGCCTGGTGCAGCTGGGTTATGGCATCCACCAAAAAAGAATACGCGCCACCATTGCCAGCACCACCGGCAATATTGCAGTGGATATTGCCTGCGACAAGGAAGAAACAAAAAACCTGCTGGCAGCCGCCGAAATACCCGTGCCGGGTGGTACCGTTATCAGAACGGAAGAGGGACTGAAAGAAGCCGTTGACAGGTATGGCTACCCGTTAGTAATAAAACCCATCGATGGCAACCATGGCAAGGGCAATACCACCAATATTACTACCTGGCAACAGGCCCTGACCGCCCTGGAAGCAGCCAAACAATACGGCCGCAGCGTCATCGTAGAGAAATTTATCACCGGCTTCGATTTCCGCATCCTGGTCATCAATTACAAATTCATCTGCGCAGCCCTGCGAACCCCCGCCAGCGTTACCGGCGATGGAGAACATACCATTCAATGGCTGATAGACGAAACCAATAAAGACCCCCGCCGCGGCTATGGCCACGAAAAAGTGTTGACCCAGATTACGGTCGATGGTTTTACCCAGAAAATACTGGATGAAAAAGGCTATACCCTGCAGACCGTTCCGCCCAGGGGCGAGCTGGTGCTGGTAAAACCCACGGCCAACCTGTCTACCGGCGGCACGTCTACTGATGTAACCGACGAAGTGCATCCCAATAATATTTTTATGTGCGAGCGGATCGCCAAAATCATCGGGCTCGATATCTGCGGCATCGACATAATGGCTTCAGATCTGAGAACACCTGTTTCAGAAAATGGTGGCGCCATACTGGAGGTGAATGCAGCGCCCGGCTTCCGGATGCATATAGAGCCTTCTGAAGGCCTGGCCCGGAACGTGGCTGAACCGGTGGTAGACATGTTGTTTCCCAAAGGCAGTGCCGGCCGTATCCCCATCATTGCGGTTACAGGCACCAACGGAAAAACCACCACCACCCGCCTGATTGCGCATATTGCCAAAAGCGCCGGCAAAAAAGTTGGCTATACCACCAGCGATGGCGTATACATCCAGAACCAAATGATGATGAAGGGCGATTGCACCGGCCCGATCTCCTCCAATTTTGTGCTGAAAGACCCCACAGTCGATTTTGCCGTGCTGGAATGCGCCCGTGGCGGCATCCTGAAATCGGGCCTGGCTTTTCAGCATTGCGAGATAGCCATTGTGACCAATGTGGCGGCCGACCACCTGGGCCTGGGCGGCATCAATACCGTAGAGCAGATGGCCAAGGTAAAAGCCGTGTTGCCCGAAACCGTTTTTCCGCATGGCTATGCCGTACTGAATGCCGACGACGACCTTGTCTATGCTATGCGCAAGGGCCTCGATTGCAATGTGGCTTTATTCAGTATGGATGAGAACAACCCCCGCATTAAAGAACATTGCAGCGGCGGCGGACTGGCCACCGTATATGAAAATGGTTATGTGAGCATTCTGAAAGGCACCTGGAAAATAAGGGTGATGAATGTAAAGGATATACCGGTTACCTATGAAGGCAGGGCCATTCACAATGTGAACAATTGCCTGCCGGCCATACTGGCTTCTTACCTGTTCCGCGATATTACCATTGAAGACATTCGCGCTGCCCTTACCTCTTTTGTGCCCTCGGCAGTGCAGACCCCCGGCCGGTTGAACTTTTTCCATTTCAAAAACTTTACTATCCTGGCCGATTTTGCCCACAACCCCCATGGACTTAAATTATTGGGCGATTTTATTGATAAACTGCCTTACCAGCACCGGGTGGGACTGATTTCCGGCACAGGCGACCGGCGCGACCCTGATATCCGGGAACTGGGTGAGATTTCTGCTCGCCACTTCGACGAGATCATCATCCGTTGCGACAAGAACCTCCGGGGCAGAACGGCGGAAGACATTATCCGGCTGCTGCAGGAAGGTATCCAGTCGGTGAACCCTGCCCTGCCTACCATGGTGATCGCCAATGAGAACGAGGCGCTGGAATATATTTATGCCCATGCAAAGCCCGGCGCCCTGTACACGGTGATGTGCGATGTAGTATCGGGCGCGCTGGACAAACTGAAGGAGCTGAAGGAAAGGGAAGCGAGCGAAGCCGTGACTGGCCGGTAAAGGTTAACACTGAGCGGCTTAACAATGACTGGTAAAGGAGGCCTGTTGGTGGAAAGCTTTTTCTTAAAAGCATTTGGGATCAAGCGCGCCAAACCTTATTTTTGCCATCCATTTATGGATTGCCCTATAGTATAATGGTAGTACGACAGTTTTTGGTACTGTTTGTCTTAG
>CAXTMV010000309.1:0-6063 GCA_964245425.1 uncultured Flavihumibacter sp.
GTTATATATTACATAGGCTGTCCAATCCGGCCAACGGTTTCCAGCAAAAAATCATTGGAGAAAGGTTTCTCAATATAAGCTTCCGCCCCACAAGCCTGGTAAATACCGGCATTGTACTTATTGGCAGAATATAATATGACCGGTATATGGGCATACCGGGCAGTCTTTTTCAGCGCGGCGCAAATCTCAGTGCCTACACAAAGCCCCAGGTTAATATCGAGAATGATCAGATCCGGCAACTTTTTTTCGAGGTAATGGAAGATGTCCTGGCAATGCTGAAGCGTTATCACTTGATACCCCTGGTGGGTTAAGAGCAAATCCATGAAGAACAGTAAATCACTGTCATCGTCAACTACCAGTACAGAGGCGGGAGGATTCATTTAATAGTTTATACCAGCACTGGCTCATATATGATGCCATATAATAATCAGACCGGAGCCGGTAGTTCGCTGCGGATATTAGTACCCATTTACGGAGCCAGCCTTCAGCAGGCAGACGTTTTTTCCCCGTCAACCACCGGTACCTGGCGTACCATTGCTTATTCTACCACGGAGAAAGCGTTCGGGTTGTTGCTTTTCTTATCGGCAGACTTGTCGTGTATCGTTCTCCGTTGCACTTTCCCGATGGCATTGTACTGCTCAAACACCGTGATGCTTTCGCCTTTCACATGACTGATATAAATAGCTGCATGCTGCTGGCCGGGACCGCCCCTTGAATAATGCCCGAATGCATCAAAAGTTGCTATCACCGTGCCATAGCGAATGCTGCCGGGCTCCGCATCCAGCACTTTCACTCCCTGTTTCCACATTTCAGTGGCGGGCGCATGGGTAACGTCCTGCACAAATACCACGCATTCGTGGTTTCCTTTTTTATTTTTGTAGGCCCTGCTGCCTTTCGGCGTTAGAACAGTAGGCATGGAATAAGCCATGGCAAATGGTTTTGGGTGATGATACCGTATGGCTTAAGGTACAAAAAAAATTAACCCGATCCCATCGCGGCCAGCAAAATTTGATCCGTACCAATGCTGCCGGGCAATGGCGGAGTCCTCGTGCCTGAACAGCTTGGATGCCATTTTATTTGGATCGGCTGGCTGATTCATACACGGTAGCTGAGAAGGAGAAATAGATTTTTGTGAATATATTGCAAAAAAGAACCGTCTGGCCTCCTAACACGTATTTACTGAAGTGCTTTCTATGAATGCCAACCGGCAAACTGGGTATTCAATGTGGATAATGCCGCGATCTGCTACTGGTTCAAAAGGACTATATTTAATAACCAATTATTTGCTATGCGTTATATGGAACATTTACTCATCTCTCCCACCGTAGTGGTTAGCACCATACACATTCTTCAATCCGGGGAAATCGTTGACAGCCGGGAAGGCTTCGAAAAAGTGCAGGAACGTTTTTCCTGGGCAGACCGCAGCACCTGTATCGAGCGGATCATTAAACTTCGTTCCATGACGGAGGAAGGAAAAAAATCCCTGATCGTTTTTTATGAAAAAGATCACCTGATCCGGGAACATATCAACGTAGAAAAAAATTTCCGTCCATTGCAGTTTGCCTGAAAGCATCCTTCCCTTTCCCATTCAAAAAAAATTAACCAGTCCATCTGCCGGCAGGCCAATTTCCTGTTGCTTGTTCGCCCCTGTTGCAAGATAAAGCAGCATGGCCGGGCAACAGATTCAGTGTATCTTGGCACTGCCAGTAAAAATAGGGCCTGTTCATGCAAAAGAAAATCACCGTTCTGTTTTTTTTAGTGTACGGCATACTGGCCCTGCGCGGCCAGCCAGTAGAAAAAGGTGTCTCCTATGCACTCGCCCTGCAAAGACATGCAAATATCCAGCAGCTGTCTTACCAATTACAGTTTGATTTGCCGGCAGAAAAAACGACCGCCATCCGTGCTTCAGCCACCCTCCTTTTTACCCTGGTCAATAATCAACAGCTTTTACAACTCGACTTCCGGCAAGACCCTTCCAGTATACAATCAGTAACAGTTAATGGCCGGGTGGCTGGTATCGATTTGCAAAAGGAGCACCTGCTGATTCAGCCTTCTTTTCTGAAAAAGGGGAGCAATACCATTCACATCGATTTTATTGCCGGCAATGAATCGCTGAACAGAAATAACGATTACCTGTACGCGCTTTTTGTACCCGACCGGGCACGTACCGTATTTCCGTGTTTTGACCAGCCCGACATAAAAGCAAATTTCATTTTGACCCTTTCTGTTCCAACCGGCTGGTCGGTGCTGGCCAATGCTGCCCTGCAGGATTCAGTAGCAGCCGGCACCGGCACCACTTATCATTTTAAAACGAGCGATAAGTTGCCCACCTACCTGTTTTCTTTTACCGCCGGCAAATATTCCGTTGCCAATAAAAACGGCATGCGGTTCCTGTACCGCGAAACAGACAGCAGCAGGATCCGGCTGAGCGTGGACTCCGTTTTCCAATTGCACACCGATGCCATCCGTTTCCTCGAAAACTGGACCGGCATTCCCTTCCCTTTCCAGAAAATAGGTTTTGTAGGCATTCCGTCTTTCCAGTTCGGGGGCATGGAACATCCGGGCGAAGTACAGTACAACGCCCCGGCATTGTTCCTGGATGCAGGCGCCACAAAAGACCAGCTGATTGCCCGCTCTGCCGTTATCAGCCACGAGACCGCCCATATGTGGTTCGGCGATATGGTGACCATGAAATGGTTCAACGACGTGTGGATGAAGGAAGTATTCGCCAATTTTATGGCAGACAAGGTAACAGAAAAGCTGTTGGGCAGCGAGACATTTAACCTGAAATTTTTATTGGATCATACGCCCGCCGCCTATAATGTAGACCGCACCCCCGGTGCCAATCCCATTCGGCAGCAACTGGACAACCTGCAGGATGCCGGTTCCCTCTATGGCAATATCATCTACCATAAAGCACCCATTGTAATGCGCCAGCTGGAACTGCTGATGGGTGCAGCTAATTTCAGGCAGGGCGTGCAGGAATATTTGCGAAAATACCGTTATGGCAATGCCCGCTGGGACGACCTGGTAGCGATCCTCGGAACGCATACAAAGGAAGACCTGCACAAATGGAACCAGGTTTGGGTAAACCGGCCGGGGCGGCCGGTCTTCGATTACCAGCTGATAAATGATCAAATGCTGATCACCCAAAAACCCGAACAGGGCGATGCAGCTTTCTGGCCGGAGCAATTTGCCATCACGCTCTTGTATCCTGATCACGATACCACGCTTCACCTGGATATAAAAAGCGAGAAAACAATCCTTCAACTGCCCGCCAAACCGGCCGCCGTATTATTTAATTCTGATGGCATAGGCTATGGTTTGTTTCCTGCTTTCCCGGGTCAGCAGATCTACCGGTTCAAAAGCCCTTTGCAAAGAGCCGCCGCTTATATTAATGCATACGAAAACATGCTCGCACACCGAAGCATCAGCCCGGCTGCATTGCTGGATTTTCTAAGCGCAGGCATACAACAGGAAAGCAACGAACTAAACCTGCGCGTGCTCACCAATTACCTGGGCACCGTTTTTTGGAATTTCAGTTTACCCGAACAGCGGCTGGCAAAAAGCAAGGCACTGGAAGACCTGCTCTGGACAGCCATGACAAACCAACCCGCCTCCAACAATAAAAAAATATTATTCAATGCCTACCAGGGCATTTACCTGAGCGCGGAAGCGGCCGGCCGAATGTACCAGGTCTGGCAAACACAAAAAGCGCCCGAAGGCCTTAAGCTGGCAGAAGACGATTATACAGCAATGGCACTGACCATTGCACTGAAAACAGATACGGCGGCCGGCGTCTTGCAGCAACAACTGGCACGCATCAGTAACCCCGACCGCAAAGCCCGGCTTCAATTCCTGCTGCCTGCCTTATCGCCGGATACAGCCGTACGCAATCGTTTTTTTACCAGCCTGCAGGATATCAGCAACCGGCGCAAAGAAGCCTGGACGGCAGCTGCCTTGTCTTATATGAACCATCCCCTGCGGCAAAAAAGCTTTGTACCCTTATTACCTGCAGCCCTTAATATGTTAGAGGAAGTGCAACGTACAGGCGATGTGTTTTTTCCGCAGAATTGGTTATCTGCTATTTTTGGTAATTACCAATCCAGGGAAGCCTGGCAGGTGGTGGATGATTTTCTGCACACGCATCCCCGTTACAATCCCAAACTAACAGCAAAAATTTTACAGGCAACCGACAACCTGCACCGGGCCGCAGAGATGACCAATAATTGATCACAGCGAAAACGGGTCAGTAACTATGTCAGGATCCCATTCTCATCTGTTCCCAATATTTCACTCATATAATCAAAAAAAGGCCGCATATACTTAAACGTTTGATTGGTAGCAGCAAGAAAATTTTTATCCAGCACTTCCCGGTCTGTAAAACGCCGGATAAGTAAAAATTGTTTGTAACGCAACAGGTCGATGGCTTCATGCGTTGCATCAAATCCCCTGGGTGTTGTTGTAACCTGTTCACCCTGCAGGGAACCAAAACTGGATACAAAAGATTTACTTTTTATTATTTTCCGCAGCGGCCGGTCATCAAAGGCAATGTCTTCACGAATGCGTTTGAGATCGGGTGGACTGGGGTTCCAGAAACCGCCCCCGATAAAACTATTTCCAGGCGTCAGGTGATAATAATAACCGCCACGCCGCAGTTTGGTAGCACGCTTGAAATAACCCGTCCAGCTGGGTTTATATGGCGTCTTGTCTTTTGAAAAACGGGTATCGCGGTAAATGCGGTGCAGGCTTTTTTTGCCCGATGGGGTTTCAATCAGGTCATGCATGTTGAGTAAAGACAAAAGAGCTTCCGCAAAAACAGTTACGCTTTCCTGTTCAGCCAGGAAACTGTCTTTGCGCTTGTAAAACCATTCGCGGTTATTATTTTTTTTCAGCAATTGCAGGAAAGACATTGCGGAAGCTGGCACCCCTACAGGTACCCGGCTGTTATTTATTGCCATGGAACAGAAAATTCAAAAAATCAACAGTAAAATTTAAAAACCTTTGCTTCCCATGACCCGTTTTTTTGTTTTGATTCTTGAATTTCTACTGTTGATTTTTTACTTTTTATTTTTTAATCAACCAACCCCGGTATGGGTACTATTTCGTTTACGTCTTGCTGGTAGTTTACGTTATCGACCCTAAACCCGAAAAGCTGGTAAAAATCGGTTTTGTATCCTTCCAGGTCTGATACCTGTGAAACGGTCTCCGTTGCTGCATCTTTCCAGGTATCCGCTACCCAGGACTGTACATCGGGCCTCAGTTCCAGTTCATCGATCCGGATACGGCCTTGCTCATCTGTGGGCACTGCATAACCGGTCAAATATAACCTGTCGTTAAAAAGCCGGTAGATCTGTTCTATGCAGCCTTCGTGCAGGCCTTTTTCTTTCATGATCTTATACAACAATGAAATATACAGCGGAATAACGGGGATAGCAGAACTGGCCTGCGTAACCAGGGCCTTATTTACGGATATATATCCTTTGCCGCCGATATCTTTCAGTTTGTCGGTAATGGCAAAGGCGGTCGCTTCCAGGTCATCTTTTGCCCGGCCAATGGTACCCTTGCGATAAATGGGTTCCGTAAGGGTGGGGCCGATATAAGAATAGGCAACGGTAACAAGACCTGGCGCCAGCAGGTTTTCTGCTTTCAGGGCATCTATCCACATGGCCCAGTCTTCTCCCCCCATCACGGCAATCGTATTGGTGATTTCTTCTTCTATGGCCGGGCCGATAGAGACTTCAGAGACTTTGCCGGTATGAAAATCGACGGTTTTATTTTTATAGGTAGTACCGATTGGCTTCAGCACAGATTTATAGGTAATGCCGGTTAGCGGATGGGTTCTTACCGGCGAGGCCAGGCTGTAAATCACCAGGTCTACCTGGCCCAGGTCGGCCTTTATCAATTGGATTGTCTTTTCTTTGATGGCAGTTGAAAAAGCATCCCCGTTAATACTTTTTGCATATAGTCCGGCGGCCTGTGCCTGTTGTTCAAAAGCGGCTGTATTGTACCATCCGGGCGAAGCTGTTTTTGTTTCTGCCGGCGGTTTTTCAAAAAAGACAC
>CAXTMV010000310.1:0-5967 GCA_964245425.1 uncultured Flavihumibacter sp.
AATAAAAACTAAATAATATATACTCCTTTTTCCATCACTGTTTTTCTGATAAAAAGAACTGGTGCGTCTGTTGCTGGTACCGGTAACCGGCAGACAGGTTGCAAATGGCGGCGGCTTCTTTTATAATGGCAAGCCCCAGTCCCACGCCATCTCCTGAATTGCCCATTGAACCAAAACGCCTGAACAGCCGGCTTTCATCCAACGGACCGTTCTGGGCAGAATTGCTGATGGCAAGCCTGCCTTTTTCCAATACAATATCTATAATACCTGCTTCGGGTGTGTAACGGATGGCATTGGTAAATAAATTGTTCAGTAATATATCTGCCAGCACGGTATTCATAGAGATGGTGCTTTTTTCGTCAAGCGAAACCGTAATGTGAATGTTCCTGGAAGCAATCATTTCTTCCAGCTGGAAGAGTTTGGCCTTTATTTTGTCGGCCAGTTGCAGTGGCGCCACTTCGCGGTACTGGCCATTCTCAATCTTGGTCAGCAGTAACAGTCCCTGGTTTAGTTTAGACATTCGCTGAATGGCGTCATAAGCGCTTTGCACGGCCCTGCTTTGGGGTTCCGACAGGTGCTCGTCCTGGATCAATACGTCCATTTTAGATTGTATAATGGCCAATGGTGTCTGCAATTCATGGGATGCATTCTCCGTAAATTCTTTCAGGTACAGGTAGTCCTGGTCTGCTTTTGCTGTTGCGCTGGCAAGGGTATCGTTCATCAGCATAAATTCTTCGATAGGGGTAGCCGAAAAAACCGGCAACTTGTTTTTCCCCAGTTCAAAGCCCCGGATGGATTCAAGGGTTTGGTAAAATGGCTTCCATAATTTTCTTAAAACGAGCCGGTTGATCAAAACAGACACGATCAAACTGATTAAAATAGTAATGAGGGTAATGGTTGCAATGGACCGGATCATATTATCAGTCCGCTCCAGCGACTTGCTTACTTTTACTTCATACCAATGACCGTTTACGAGGATGCCGAAAGTCAGTTCCCTGAACAGTTCTGTTCGCGTTTCATCCTGGTCTACTGCATGAATGGTAACAAACACTCTTTTGCCGGCTTCTTTTTGCAAAGGCTGGTAGGTAGTGTGCTGATCGCGCACCGGGATAATTTCCGGCAGCTGCCGGTACTTAGCGGCATAGGTTTGTATTTCATGTTGTTCTATTTTCAGATCTTCATCTACCTGGCCAATAACAATATATTGCAAAAGGAAATAAAAAGATAGGCCTGATAATAAGAACACAATAATGGTGGCAACCAGGTTAATGCGGTTATATCGGTCAAATAATTTCATATGTTATACTGTAAATGTAGACCTCCGGCGGTAAATAACCCTGTGTCAGCCATTCGATTTGAAGTGAAAGTCAGCCTGCGTAGCAAAGACCGATGGCGGTAGCGGCGCAGCGTATAATTTGGGCGCTGCTAATTCTCTGGCAAAATAAATTTGCAGGCCCATTTCTTCTGCAATGATGCATCGGGTTACCTTCTGCACATACGGCCCAAAATTGGCGCACAAATCTGTAGAAAAGCTGAAGTTCGGGCCCGTACGGGCCGGCTCAACAGGGTCCTGCAAATTGAAAATATCCGTTGTGTCAAAAGCAGTATTTTCGACCAGGTTTCATTGTAAGAAAGCCCGAAAAGCCTGATAAATGTCCTCAACCATTGTTACCTGGATCATTGCCCTGATCACTATTGCGGCTGTCATTATCCGCCCTTATAAAATATCCGAAGCTGCCTGGGCCGTATCGGGTGCTTTGTTATTAGTGGTTACCGGGCTATTAGTGCCCGCCGCTGCCTGGAAAGCGGTTGTCGGCGGGGCGGATGTTTATTTTTTTCTAACGGGTATGATGTTGCTGGCCGAAACGGCCCGGGAAGAAAAATTTTTTGACTGGCTGGCGGCCCATGCCAGCAAACACGCAAAAGGGTCGCCCAACCGTTTATTCATGCTTATTTACGGGGTAGGTATACTGGTTACCATTTTTCTTTCTAACGATGCAACGGCCGTAGTACTAACCCCTGCCGTAGCTGCCGCCATGCGGGCGGCAAATTGTAAGAAGCCATTGCCTTATCTCTTTATCTGTGCGTTCATTGCCAACGCCGCATCGTTTGTATTGCCCATTTCCAACCCTGCCAATCTCGTTATTTATGGCAGGCAGATGCCGCCTTTGCTGCAATGGATACCGGCCTATTTCCTGCCTTCGCTGGTGTCTGTAATCCTCACTTTTGTGTTGCTTTGGTGTACACAAAGAAAAGACCTGACGGAACCCATCAATACACAGATAGCAATACCGGTTTTGGGCCCTGGCGGGAAAACGGCGGCGGGCGGACTGCTTGTTACGGCGCTTATCCTGTTAATTTGTTCCGGTATGGGTATGCAGCTGGGACTTCCCACCGCACTGGCCGGCATGGTTACCGCCCTGGTTGTTTTGATCAGAACAAAAAAAAGCGCCGCTACACTTATAAAAGGGATCGCCTGGTCGGTATTGCCGTTGGTGGCCGGCCTCTTTGTAATAGTAGAGGCATTGAACCAGACAGGCCTGGTGCAGCGCCTCAGCACCGTACTGCAGCAATCCGCGCAACAATCCATACCAAAAACCGCCTGGTACAGCGGACTGATCCTCGCCTTTGGCAGTAACCTGACGAATAATTTGCCTGCGGGGCTGATAGCCGGTCATGTAGTACAAGCGGGGCAAACCCCGGAGATCATCCGACGGTTCATCCTGGTAGGTATTGATCTCGGTCCCAACCTTAGCATTACCGGTTCGCTGGCCACCATTCTATGGCTGGTTGCATTGCGGCGCGAAGGCCACCAGGTTACAGCCATCCATTTTCTTCGGTTAGGCATACTGGTAATGACAGTTACCCTAATTGCAACACTTGCCAGTTGCTGGATATGAATTAATTCAACCAACCACGCCGGACGCTTTATTGTATTTAGTTCTGTACGCCAGTGGCGACATGCCTGTAATTTTCCTGAATACTTCCCTAAAAGCTTTTACATCTGCATAGCCCACCTCGTACATTATTTCATTCACTGTTTTGCGGGTATTTTCAAATGCTTTTTTGGCTGATTCAATTTTTACGCGCTGTGTGTATTCAACGGGGGTATTGCCGGTGGCTTTGATAAACCGCCGGTCGAAATTTCTTCTGCCAACGGCAAACCTGGCCGACAATTCTTCAACAGATATTTTTTCACAAAGCCTGCTTTCGATATATGATTGCGCTTCTTTTACCATTTCATCCCCGTGTTTTTTCTGGCCCGTAAATATGATAAAGGCCGACTGGCTTTGGCGATCCGTCTCAATCTGGAATACTTTTGAACAAAAAATGGCTGTTTGCCTGTCATAATATTTCTCTACCAGGTAAATGATCAGGTTCAGAAAAGAATAGGCCCCCCCATTTGTATAAATCCCGTTTTCATCCGTTATCAATTTATCGGGCTGCAAATTCACTTCCGGAAACATTGTCCTGAAATTATCTGCGGCGACCCAATGGGTAGAACAGTTTTTGCCATCCAACAGGCCTGCGGCGGCCAGTATAAATGCACCGGTGCATATACTTGCTATTTCTGCACCGTTTTTATATTGCCGCTTAACCCAGTAGATCAGTTCCTGGTTTTCCCGCACTGCCTGCTCATAACGATGGTTCAGGGAGGGGATGATGATAAGATCGGTTTTTTCTATAGCAGCAATACTGGTATGAGGCTTTACGGTAAACAAGCCGCCATAAAAGTCTACCCAATTCGTAATACCTGCCAGTTCAATTTTGAACAATTCTTTTTTATGGGTTTCCTTCCAATGCTCATTGGCACGGGTAAATATTTTATAAGCTCCCACTATGCTGCTTAAATTATTTTCTCCTTCGGGAACAAGTATGGTGAGCCTTTTCATGCTGCTGATTTGTACAAAGATATTAGTTTCAGCTGTCCAAATCAACCCATCAAATAGTCTATTTTACACCCTATAAAACCTGCTTTTAGACTTTACATTTGCGATATCATTTTATAATCAACCAAAAAGCAGAAAATGACACAATCAGATTTTACGCTTACATTTTTGACGGACCAATCGGAGAAAACAGTTTTTGATGCCATCAATAATGTGTACGGATGGTGGTCGGAAGATTTTAAAGGTGCTTCTACACAAATCGGCGATGAGTTTGAGGTTCGTTTCGGTGATGTGCATTATTCAAGGCATCAATTAACCGCTGTCATTCCCAATCAGAAAGTGGCCTGGCTTGTTACCGACAGTAACCTGAATTTTCTTGCTGATAAGTCTGAGTGGACAGGAACCGACACCGTATTTGACATTTCCAGGCAGGATGGCCAGACTGTTATACATTTTACGCACCACGGCCTGGTTCCCGAAATACAATGTTTCAAGGATTGTTCAAAAGGTTGGACCTACTTTTTGCAAGACAGCCTGATGAAACTGATAAATACCGGTAAGGGGCAACCGAATATAGTAAAGGCTGCAGCAGCGCATCCGGCAGATACTGTCTGCGAGCATGTGGCATCATCACAAAAAACAGCCTGATGCAATGGGCATCACCGTGACATTTGTAGCGCCTGTTTTTTTGCGCACGATATAAGTCAAGCGCCCAATCTTGTCCGTAGCGGCAAAATTCAACAAAAGCCTGTTAATAAACGGGGTTCGCAGCTTGTTTTCAGGTGCCGTTAAAATGTTGCGACCAGTAACCGGAATGTGGCGACGTATCGGGGGTACTTCATTTAAACGAAAAGAAGGGATTGCCATCTTATATATAGTAAATCACTTTTAAAAATTACTATTATGAAAAAGATTTTTACATTACTATTTGCAGTGGGTACTTTTACAATCGCTTCAGCACAATCACATAATTTTGATCAGGGTAAACAAAACGCAGTGTATGCTTATAACGGAAAGCAGGCTGCTGTGCAGGACATTAACCACTCTTATGATTTTAAAATTGCGTCCATCAGGCAAAACCGGTGGATGAATCATTGGGAAAAATCAAAACAGATCAGCCAGCTGGAAAAACAGCGTGATGCAGAAATTGCCCGTTTGCAATTCCATTTTGAAAAAGATAACCACGGCGTCTATGATCATGGTTATGCCGATAGCAAAAAGCATCATTGGTAAGCCTGGCAGATCGGAAGAATAAAATGATACCTTAATAAGGCCGTGCAACGGCCTTATTTTTTTGGCGCAACGGGCACAAAAATGTTGATCCCGATGGTTGCAATGATTTTTATGGTTATCCGATTCCATTAAAGGCAAGTTCGCTGAACTGTTTTGTTTCTACTTCAAATAAAGCACCCCAGAAACCAGCGCCTCCATCGCAAGCCACTACCGGTGTAGTGTGCGGGTCTAAGTGGGATTGCAATAATTCTTTCGCCAGGGTTTTCGGAAAAGCGTTTATATAAATAAAGCGCTTGCCTTGTATTAGTACGCCCAGGTACTGAAGATCATAGGTATGAATATCACCCAGTTTGTCTCCCATTACACAACAGTTTCGGGCAACAAGGTCCTGCAAGCGGTTAAAAACCTCCTCCATTTCCTGTACAGTCTCGGGCGATGGAACATAAAATCCTTGTACGGCCGGCGGCGCACTCCTTGAACAGGGCCGTATCAAGGCCTTGCCGGCAGCTGTATCCATTATATAATGACGGATGGCAGGATGGCTGGTATCCTGTGAAAAGGCGGCCAGGGTACTGTAAGCCAGGAGCAGAAAAAGACCATATTTCATGGGCAATTGTTTGAATATGGATGCCGGGTTCCGTGCATTGCACATAGGCAGGTAAAATTAAACAGGGCGATGGTGTTGCTGCCGTTAGAAATGGCCGGCGGATAATAAAAAAAATATAAATACCAGCCACGTTTATCAGTAAAACGATGGCTGACTTTTAGCCGGTTCAAACGGAAGCTTATTACAAAATCGTTTCACAATATACATTATTAAGCTTCTATCGTATTATAGTTAAAT
>CAXTMV010000311.1:0-2248 GCA_964245425.1 uncultured Flavihumibacter sp.
CTTGATAATTCATCTGTTGGTAACCAATAGCTTCTTTTGATGGAAGCAATTTTGTACTTATTCCAAATTTAACTACAGACGGAACAAGATTTTTTGATGAATTTAATTATTATAACAGCGTTCAATATGACAATAAGGTATTTTTTTGGCCGGACAAAAACCAGTAGTTCAATTTAATGAAATTAAACTTACTGTTATATCAAAACCAGAAAAAGAAAATTCCCGTTTCTTTCCGGTTTTTTTCAGGGGGACTTTGTATGATGATGTGCATGGACATTCCGAAGGCTATAATGCCAATGAGGTGAATTTAATTAGGAATACTGACGGTGGTTATCTAGAATTTAATAGAAAGCTTTATTTTAATTATCAAAATGCTTATAATGATAAGCCTAAGCTTGCATATTTGGACAAAGTAAATTAATCATAGGAAGTTCGACCTATAGCAAAAACCTAATGTCTTAAGCATTTTAAAAATACTAATAAACTTTCTATCGATAAAAATAGCATATTGGTAAATGTCACAAAGCAATGGACTGAAAAAATAATTGCTCGAAAAAATAAACGACAAGCATATGCGGCGTGCACCTGAAGCGCCTTTCATCCTACGTTTTTCAATTAAAAAATCATCGCGGCAATTATAAATTTGGTACCCACTATTCAATGAAAAAATTTCAAATTCTTCAATCATGTTTTGAGGAATGATATTTTCTGCACTACCAGCCTTATGCAATACTACAAAACAACGGATAGCAGAAAGTATCTCATCATTTTTATCTATTGAAATTTCCGGTTGCAATTGAGCAATTTCCTGCAAAGGACAATCATCAAAATGCCATATAAGACAGCGAAGATGACTATTTTCGATAAATTCGATAAACTCATTTGTATTCATACTTTTTTTTATAGGAATTAAGGCACTCTTCTATGAAACAATTTACAAAAGCATCAGAACCTGAAATCATTGATTCGCTACAACGTTCAGGTTATCTTCTTGAATCAGAAATATCCAAAAATCTCGCAAGCCTTGGATTTTTCATAGAACCGAATCAGGTCATAAAAGACTCATTGACCGGAAAAAGTAGGGAAATAGATCTTATGGCGGAACATTATTTTCATGATCCGGAAAGGGCCAAATACAAGGTAGCGATGAAAATCAAGTTTGTTTTTGAAATCAAAAACAATATACAGCTGGTTGTTTTATTGACCGATTACCAATACTCACCCACCAGGATTTGTACGAATCATTAAAACTTATCAGGACAGGCAATATTCCCCCGGACAATCATACCGCAGAATTCTTTGATTATTTAGTTCCTATCTCAAACGAAGATGGAAAAATGTTTACACAATATTGCAGTTTTCAGCGTAAAAAGAATGAAACGGATGAGTTAATGGCAACACACCCTGAAGAAATTTATTCCGGATTATCAAAAATTACGCAGTACTGTGAAGAATCAATAAAAATATGGAATGAGGAAAGAACAGAGCCTGTTCTTCCCGGTGGGTATGACAGGAACGATTATTACCGTAATTTTCTATACCTGCCAGTTTTTATTGATCAAGGAAGACCTTTTGAACTCAATATAGATGACCAAAATGATACGACCTTAAAAGCAGTATCGTATAACCGCCTGCAACTAAACTATTATTTTAAAGATCTCCCAAGACAGCACTTGTTTATTTTGTTACAAAAGGAGGTTTGCAAGATTTTTTACAGGAGATGCTGACCCTAGAAGACAAAATTGAGACGACAATGCTGGAACGAAAAAAACAATTCTTACTGACCGTTGCCAGCCAAAAGCATCCTTGAAAAAGTTCAACTTTAGGGTTGCGTCGCAAATACATTTATATAAATGACAAAATACTTTGCACCAGCACGTGCACTTTTGTGCAGGGATTACACTCATGACTTTTATGGCTGGTGAATGCTGCTTCCAGCTGTATGGCACGCTTAATGGCCATATCAAGTCTTGGGGCAAGCAGCGGCAATACGAATAAATTAAAGTAAGACTTCCTTTTCAAAAAGACTTTATAATTAAAACTTTCTTTGCTGGTGACTGCCTTCATCTCAACTGATTGATCCGGTAGCGCTTTGAATATTTCGGTTAGCCTTTCATAGACATATGTCCGGTGACACCAGTCCCCGGGCTTGACGTCTTCAAAATGCAGCAAAATCCAGAGTTCAAATACATCATTGCTCCAGGCCACTTTCAAACCCGCTTGTTCTGCCAATTGAATGCTGAAAGAA
>CAXTMV010000311.1:2258-5957 GCA_964245425.1 uncultured Flavihumibacter sp.
GGCAGGCTCTATTTTCTTAATGTCCTCATTTTCCAGGTCACCATCAAATACACTCCAGATATGCGAGGTGATGCCGGCTTTAATCTTATAATGATGGTGCGCTGCTTCCAAAAGTCCTTCCCTTTCGCAATAGTGCAGCGTATTAATAATGTTTTTAAAAGAACTCATCTGTCCTTCGACCACATTTATCTTCACCTTGCCGGACTTTTGAAAATTCCTGAAATATGACGGCTCATTCACCGTACCCTCGCAGAAAAGTATGAAGGTGGTTGTAGCATCAGCTGTTCTCCCTGTGTCAGGAGCGAGTTCCCAGGCTTCCGGCATATCAAGGCTGTTTGTATTTTTCAAGCATGGGCAATGCGCCATAAAAACCGGCGAGGTATTGACGGGAAAAATCTGCATTATTCCGGATGCCCTTGAAATCCGCCAGCGAATAAAGAACCGTTTCATCGCCCAAAGATTTTTCCGTGAAATAAATCTGGTCTCTTCTTAATATATCTGGTTGCAACAAATTGGTATCATGACTGGTAAATAAAAGCTGCGCACCAGCATGGTTGAAAGAAGGATCATTAAAAAAACGAATAAATTGCTGCAGTAAAGAAGGATGAAAATTATTGTCGATTTCGTCAATAACAATTAAACCACCCCTTGTGAACTTGCGGTAGATTCTCCCGATGTAGGCATAGAATTTTTTTGTACCGGCGCTTTCATTGATATCAAGACGAAAAGAAGTGGTGCCGGTAACTTTTCCTTCCTCATCCAGAATGTTCTTCTCTAACATAACGCGCTCGCTTAATCTATTGGACGCTTCTTCCAGGTTAATACCTGCATAATTTAACCCTGCGTTTTTGAGCCATGATAATACCATTTCTGACTTACCCTCTTTAATTAACTGGTTGGTCAGCATATTTGAACTACCACCACCAAAAATTTTCCTGTCGGTCAGTTTTGCTGCTTCACTTCTAATCCCGTTAAAACGAAATAAAAACAGGTTACCAGCTCATCATTGAAGTGCTGAATATTGTACTCGATAAAGAACTGCCGGCAGATGATGCCGGGTTGAAAACTTTCCTCACCAAAAGGTTTGACCATAAAATAAAAGACAAATCGAAAAATGGTACAGCGACACTGCCCTTCGTGCTAGCACCTGTTATCTGGGGACCATTTAAGGATTTAAAACGGCTGTCTGATTTTTATAAGAACAATAAGATCGATCTTACAAATTGTTTGGAAGCGGCCGCTTATTCAACTTTCCTGCAATCAGATGGCAGCTTTTATCATATGTATGGAAAAATTAGTACGCTGTTTAATGATCTCCCGGTAAATTTTAAAGCTTCATAATTTTCATAAAAAATATACTCAAGAAGTCAGTAACCAAATTCGATTTATACATTGATCCCGCAACAGGTGCCGCGACCGATCCGAATGCGTCCCAGCTAAAAAAGAAAAGCGATCAAATCCTGTGTGTTCGTGGCCTCGAAGCGTTAACACGTCCACCCATCTGGGCCGGCGAATAAAAGGGTGACATGCTTTTTTACAACTCAACATTTGAAAGTCTTGAGAATGGAGAAAATTTGCACATCGAAATTGCTGATACAATAGTAACGGCCATCGAAAACATTGCTTACAGGAAATATTCAATCACCTGTACCAAAAATGGCCAGCCATTCAAAAAAGAGTTTGACAATATTATTATCCCGGAGGAAAATACATCAAGAAATAAAATATTTTTTTTCAAACGGAAATTATCCAAATGTCTCACCCCTTCTGCCCCAAATTTCCATAATCTTTACAGCAGCTTCTTTTGGCGAAATGCGGGTGTACTTATAAAAATCCTTCACACTTTTATTACAGCTGATTTTCATAATTAATTCTACAGGCGTTTCTGCTAAAAATTCATTCGCGCAAAATGAACGGCGACAAGTATGAGAAGTTATCCATTCATACTTGGGTTTGATTTCTATAATTTCACGGTTGCCTTTCCTGTAAGAATGTTTGATGGTTTCATTGATGCCTGCCAGGCCTGCAATAATTTTAATCTCACGGTTAAAGACTCCATTGGTAGGCACTGCAACTCCATTTTCAAATTTATCTTTTAGTAATTTCTTTGCACCAGCACGCAAAGGAATACCACCCACCTATTGGATTTTTGTTGTTTTTTATATAAGAATTCGCCACGGATATCGGTTTCCGAGATATTGGAAAAATCTGAGAAACGCAAACCGATTAGACAGCCAATAACAAGATCATTGCGGTGATTAACCAAGTCAGGCCGGGCGGATAAATCAAGGTCACCAATGCGTTGGATTTCATCACGCGTTAAATAAACAGCGTCTACTTCTACTTCCAGGATTTCCCAACCATCCATATCTATCGGGGAAATAATTCTTTTCTGATCCTATTGCGCAAGAAGGTTTTAAACTGTTTGATGGTTTTGCCAACTGTATTGGTTGTAAGCCCGCGGGCGTCATCGGTTCTGCGCTTAACTATATAGTCATGAGATAAAAAATCAACAAACTTTTCGTAAAAATCAAGATTAGGTATTCAAATGTTATTGAGCGCTTGCTGAATTTTTCAAATTCTTTCAGGTGATCTTTCATGTTGCGGTAAATGCGGGGCATGTCGGCACATACCTTATTTACTTTTGAAGCGATGTAATCGTCAATCTGGTAATAAATATCAAGATTTTTGTTATTGTTTTTCGCCTGTACCTTCAGCCCGATTTGTGTAATAGCTGTTGCGTCCAAATCAACCTTAAAATATTTTTTTACAAATTCAATGGGTTCAAATTGGGTTTGATTAGCGGCCATCTCAACCAGATCCTCAACAACACGCACCATCTTTCGAAGCCTTTGATTTATATCTGTGGTACACCATGCCGTTCTTCCAGCGTTCCAACAACCCGCTGACTTTTGTCACTCCAGTTTGAGAAAGGGATTCTTATTTGGCTGTTTAAAAGAACCCGCCGGGTAGATGAATGGCAGAATTGGAGGTAAATAATACAGGTTCCATCTTTCCCATCGATTTTTTGTGAATGACGATTTTGATTGGTGCTTTCATGACGACTTTTTTAAAAGGAATCGAGGATTTTCCTCTATCAATCCTTTATCTGATGAATGATTTTAATGAATTAGACCATGTAAAGGGAAAATGTCATGACCGGCCAGGGCTGTTATAAATAATTGAAAAACAGCCCGTTGAAAGGAAAAAGAGGTAAAAATAAAAAAGGACCACAGAGATGTGATCCTTCGCTTTGAGGTCCCGTGACAATTCGAAGATATACTTGGGAAAGGTTAACGGTCAAAATTTTTAGTGTTTTATGCTCCGCTGATTGAAAGCAGAATGTATAACATAAGCTGGTCAACAATCCACCCGAACAATATAAAAAGATAGAATTGCTCCGGGACCTAGTTTTGTATTTGCCGATTGTCTAAACCTTTGTCTGTGGTTGCCAGAAATTTCCGTGAAATTCAAATCCTTTTGCATATATGCTATGGCAACATAAAATTGACATAGTAGATTGATTACAGCAAGACTTGCTAAAATACAGGATAAAAAGATTGATATTAGTTAAGGTCCTCAATCAATATAAGTTTTAAACAATCGAGGCGCAAAATTATCATAGTTTTAGGCGTTTATTTTTTATTACAAGTCCTTTCTTTAATATCTGCCTCATCATTGTAAAAGATAGACTACATT
>CAXTMV010000312.1:0-5239 GCA_964245425.1 uncultured Flavihumibacter sp.
CAGCTCTACCGGGTTTGCTTTTAAAGAAGTGGCGGTGAAGGGAACAGATGAAGTAAATGTTTCACTGGTTGAACTGGTAGTGGGCTTAAACGATGTAGTGGTGGTGGGGTATGGAACGCGTACCAAAAAAGATCTGACCGGTGCCGTTTCCCAGATCAAGGCCACCCAACTGGAAAATGAAAATCCAAAGAATGTATCAGACATGCTGCGCGGCAATGCGCCGGGGCTCGACATTGGGTTCGACGGCAGTACCAAGGGCGGCTCCTCCACCTTTCAGATCAGGGGCAAGGGAACGCTGACCGCCAGCTCCACTCCGTTGATTGTACTGGACGGCGTTATCTTTCCCGGTGATCTCAGTGATATCAACCCCAATGATATTGCAACACTTGACATTCTCAAAGACGCCAGCTCGGCCGCCGTTTATGGTGCGCAGTCTGCAAATGGCGTTATTATCATCAGTACAAAAAAAGGCAAAGCGGGCAAACCCGTTATTACCATCAATACAAATTTTGGCATCAACAAAGTAGAAAACAAACCGCATTACCTCGGGCCTTACGAGTTCCTGAACTGGCGCCAGGATGTCATCTGGGCATTCAACGGTTTTGATTCTACTTCCAAACCCGGCATCCAGTATGCCTACCTGAACCCCTCCAAATTGCCCGCCGGCATCAGCGTTGCGCAATGGCAGGCATTGGACGGATCTACCGGCGACCCCACCGTAACCTGGCTAACCAGGCTTCGGTTAAAACCTGTTGAAATTGCCAATTACCAGAAGGGGCAATACATTGACTGGGACAAGCTCATCTATAACCAGCATGCATACCAGCAGGATCATACCGTAAGTATTTCTCAAAGAAGAGATGATTATAATTACTATTTTTCCCTGGGTTACCTGGACAACCAGGGTATTACGGTAGGGGATCGGTTTAAAACCATCCGCGCCCGCCTGAACCTGGAAGCCATGGTGGCCAGGTACCTGAGCGTGGGTGTCAACTTCCAGTTCTCCGACAGGGATGAAAGTTCGGTGCCTGTGAGCCTTGCCGACGTGATACAGACCACACCGTGGGGTTCTTATTATGCAGACGATGGCAAAACGCTCCGCGTAAGCCCGAACGATGATCCGGGTAACAATACCCATCCATTCCTGGGTCAGTTTTATACGCAGCGCCTGTACAAGTACGATGATTTTTTTGCCAGCATTTTTGCAAAAGGAAAATTGCCTTATGGATTTTCTTACCAGGTAAATTTTACACCCAGGCTCGACCTGTTGCGAGAGTACAATTACCAGTCGGCGCAGAACCCGCAGATTGCCGCCAGGAACGGTGTGATCGACAGGCGGAACCAAACTGTTTATTCCTGGCTGAACGATAATATTATTAACTGGAACGGCAAGTTTGGAAAACATAGCATTGAAGTAACGGCACTCGTTAACGCAGAGAAATTTCAGTCATGGAACAATACGGTACATGCAGAAAACCTGGCGCCCAATGGCAACCTGGGTTATGGTTCGGTACAGTCGGCCACCCTGCCTCCCGTTGTTACCAGCGATGATCAATATTCTACCGGTGATGCATTGATGGGCCGCGTGAATTATAATTATAACCAGCGGTATTTTTTAACCCTAACGGAAAGGCGTGATGGCTATTCAGCGTTCGGCCAGCAGAATCCGCGGGCTTATTTTCCTTCCGCAGCCGTTTCCTGGGCATTCAGCGAAGAGAAATTCATGAAGAGCACTAATAGTTGGCTGGACTATGGTAAAATAAGGGTTTCTTATGGTAAGAACGGAAACAGGAATATCGGACGCTACGATGCATTATCCAGGTTTAATGCGGGTACCTATGTGTTTGTTACTTCAGGCGGTGCCGCCTATAATGTGGCGCAGATTTCTGCCAACAACCTGTCGAACCCTACGCTAAAATGGGAAAGACAGGGAGGTGTTGATGTAGGAGTAGATTTCGCCATCCTTAAAAACCTTTTGTCCGGTTCAATAGATTATTATTCCAGAACAACCAACGATTTGCTGGTAAACCGTTCCCTGCCTACGGTGACAGGCTTTTCAAGTGTACTGACCAACCTGGGTGAAATACAGAACAAGGGCCTGGAAATGACATTCAACAGCAATAATGTAAAAAGGAAAAACTTCGAATGGAGAACGACCCTTTCTTTCTGGTTCAATAAAAATTCCATCGTTCATTTATACGGACCCACGCCCGATTACGACGCAACGGGCAAGCAGATTGGCAGCTCAGAAAAAAATGACATTACCAACGGATGGTTTATCGGGCATGATATCAATGCCATCTATGATTATAAAGTAATTGGCGTATGGCAGCAAAAAGATGCGGCGCTGGCGAAAACATTTGGTTTTAAACCGGGTGATTTCAGGTTACAGGACACCAATGGAGATGGCGCCTATACCATTGCAGACAAGCAATTCATTGGCAGAACCACACCCGCATACAACTGGAGCCTGCGCAATGAATTCAGGATATTTAAGAATTTTGATTTCGCTTTTACCATGTATGCCAAATTCGGGCAATTGAGCCAGTTCAACGAAGCCAAGAACGTGGATCATTTCTATGACCGTTCAGAATTTTACCAGCGGCCTTACTGGACACCCAGCAATCCCATCAATGATTACGCCGCCCTTAACTCAAATGCGGGCGGCCCGGTTACCTGGAACGTGTACAGGAGTTCTTCTTTTGTAAGACTGAGCAATATCAGCCTGGCCTACAATGTGCCTTCTTCCCTGATCCAGAAATGGAAAATCGGAGGGCTGAAAGCATATGTAAATGTGGTAAACCCGCATGTATTCTCCAGCTGGAAATATTTTGATCCGGAGTACCATGGAGCAGCATCCAGCACGGCCGGTCAGGTAGCCGGATTTTCCGCACCCAATTATTCGCCCACCAACAATACACCGGTACCCGTTACCGTAAGTTTTGGTTTAAATGTTACTTTATAAAAAACTACAAAGCAGACCAACATGCGTAAATCATATAAAATAACCATCCTGCTCTTAGTGCTTGCTACAGGCACGGTGGTCTTTAATAGTTGCAAGAAAACCTGGCTCACGCCCAAACCGGAATCATTTTACTCGCCCGAAAACACGCTGATAGATGTGCCGGGTTTTAAAGCTGCCCTGGCCGGTTGCGCTTCCAACCTGCGGGCTGAATATTATGGTGACGGGATGCCTTTTATTTCTGAAATGATCTTTTCAGAAGTGTCGGTAGAAGGGACCGATGATAAAACAGGCCCTGCACAGAACCTGGATGTATTGATCAAACCAGACGCCAACCTGAACAGCGTCGATTTTAACCATATCGGCTGGTACTGGCAGTACGAATATGTGGGTATCCGCGAAGCGAATACCATCATTGGCCGTCTGCCCAAGGCAACCGGTATTCCGGATTCGATGAAAAACATATTAATGGGCCAGGCTTATTTTTACCGGGCCTTCGACTATTATCGTTTAACGCACCAGTTTGGCGATGTGCCTTGTCCTACCAAGGAAGTAACATCTGCCAAGATTGATTATACGACGGTTAAACGCGAAGTGATCCTGACACAGATGAAACAAGACCTGGAAACAGCCGTTAAATACGTACCCTGGGTAACCGATAAGGGAGATATCAACAGGGCGGCCTGCTACCACCTGCTGGCAAAAATAGATCTGGCCCTGGGTCTTTTTGATGATGCCATTACTGCCACCAGCGCCATCATCAATTCAGGCACTTTCCAGTTAATGACCAGCCGTTTTGGCGAAGACGTAGCGAACCCCGCGCATAATTTAACCTGGGATCTGCATCGGCCCAATAACAAATCGCTTGGCACCAATACAGAAGGCATCTACCTGGTTACCGATCGGCTCGGCAATGCCGGCGCTTTTGCCGGTGGTATCAAAACCATGCGCAACTGCGTGGCGGGTGCATCGCTCAGCGGAAATATAAAAACACCGGCTGGTAATATTGGGGTAAGCGCATCGGCCAATATTGAAATTGATATGATGCAGACCTATGGCCGTGGCATTGGCCGCTGCCGTTCTACACCTTATCATTATAAAGATATCTGGGACGATGCCAATGATCTCCGGCACGATTCCACTTCCGGCAACTGGGTGTATATGGAAAACATGCGTTACAGCAACCCGGCTTTAAAAGGTGTCGATCCGTCTTACGGACAGCGGTTACGGTTATACAGCCCCACCGGAACACTTTTATGCCTGGATACCCTCCGCGACTGGTTTCCCTGGCCGCATTATAAATTATATATTCCCGATGTGGAAAACACGCCCATGCAGGGGGGCCATACAGACTGGTATGTATTCCGCATAGCGGAAACCTATCTGTTGCGTGCTGAAGCGTATGTATGGAAAGGCAATATGGCCAGTGCAGCAGCCGATGTAAATGCGGTAAGAACCAGGGCGAAATGTGCGCCTTATACAGCGGCCAATATGAGCATCGGCACTATACTGGACGAGCGCGCCCGTGAATTGTATTTTGAAGAGCCGCGCAAATGTGAACTGACCCGTATCGCCTATATTTTTGCAAAGACCGGGCAGTCGTACAATGGAAAGACCTATAGCATTGCTAATTTTTCTACTTCCAATTTTATGGTGGATCGGATTTTAGAGAAGAATCTTTTCTATAGAACGAATTTCACCACCGTGCACGGCGACCAGTTCCGCATCAGCCAGTACCATGTATTATGGCCCGTTCCGCAGGATGCCATCCTGGCCAATTCGGGCGGCCATATTAACCAGAACATTGGCTATTCGGGATCCGGCTCCAATATTGCGGCTTCTGATAAAATAGTAGACTAAGAGAAAAAGGGCGTACAGCCTTCAAAAAAAATAACCGCACAGCGGCCGCGGAGAGAAAGCGTTCATGCAAGCTTTTTTTCCGCGGCCGCTCTGCGATTAAACCCTGGCCGGAGATATGACAGGATTTGAAAGCACGGGATGGCTGGGTTGATTGAGCGTCACAAACGACATCTCAACATTTCGCCATCATTGTTGTCCGGGTAAAAATAATATCTTTCAATAATAGGCAGGTACAACAAAGGTTTTCAGCGAGTATAACATTATAGGTACCTGGTTGTCGACAAGATCCACATCATCGGCCTTTGAGATGCCTCGTTTTAGCAACAAATATTATTTTTTTACGGGCGTTGCTGAATCTTCGATTTAGCAACAAATATTATTTTTTTACGGGCGTTGCTGAATCTTCGATTTAGCAAC
>CAXTMV010000312.1:5339-5951 GCA_964245425.1 uncultured Flavihumibacter sp.
AAATATTATTTTTTTACGGGCGTGGCTAAACCTTCGGTTTGCGTCAGCTTTATTCCACAGCTGAATAAGGTGTCGGCTGAAACAGTTGACAATGCTGCGTTAGCTCCTCAAAGCAAAACGCAGCATCGAAAAGGCTGCGAACGCCCAGCCAGCCAGAGGCCAATCTATTAAAAGTTTACCCAAACACTATTGCCCGCGCATCCCAAAAACAGCAATCAAGGTTCAGCAAAAAAAATCAGGCATCCGCCATCCCTTAATAGATCTTATAGCTGTACCAGGTATCTATGCTTGTATCAAATAACCATACATAGCCATTTGCATAACTGAACATGAACTGAGAAGAGGTAACGGCTGTTGCGGGCAGCGCTGTTGCAGCGGCAAAAGCGCCTGAAGTGCGGTTAAAGAACAGCACTTTTTTAGCTGTATAATCCAGCAGGCCGATCTCGTATCCGGCTTGCCCGGTATAGATAACACTGGTGCTGTTCACCGATGTAAAAGTAGCGCCGCTTAAAGTAAGGGTGCCTGCCAGGGTACCGGTTGACCGGTTGTATTGTTGTATGGTAGCACCGCCGTTGTAAAAAAGAACTTGGTCTGATTTTGAATCATAGGCAC
>CAXTMV010000313.1:0-5129 GCA_964245425.1 uncultured Flavihumibacter sp.
GGCAATGAATGCAACCCGGACTGAAAAACATGATCAGGGTCTTATGTTTCGGCTGGATATCTTTTTGGGTGATATGCGTGCTGCTATCTGTTTTCAGCAGGTCGAACGAAGGAATAAACGGATGTTTCCGGTAAGGTGCATTGGTATCTGATTTATTATCCTGCTGTGCAACGGCACCAAAAGCGATAAAACAAGCCAATACTACAGTAAAAAAACGCATCTATTTATTATTTTGAAGGTTGAATGGCAGGTGTTGCATGCGAACGGCTCAATTTACATCATTTGCCGGTACCGATCCATTGGCACGATGGTCGATTAAAATTTATTGACGCCCATTCCTGCTTATACACCAATACGAAATTAGTTTTGAAAAGCCTAAACCCATAGCATAAGCGGTTTTTTAACAAATAAATTTTGGTGAATTACGAAATATCCGTAGATTTACGAAAACATCGTAGATATGCTGGAAAAATTAACGCCACAGGAAGAACAGGCCATGCGGGCGGCCTGGAAATCGGGCGAGGCGAATGTGAAAACCTTCTTAGAAAACATGGAACCGCCCTTGCCGCCTTATACCACCCTTGCTTCTACCATCAAAAATCTTGAAAAGAAAGGATACCTCAGCAGCCGGCTGGTGGGCAATATGTATTTATATATCCCGGCGGTTGAGCAGGAAGAATATAAAAAACAGTCTTTAACCAATATGGTAAAAAATCATTTTGATAATTCCTACAAAGACCTGGTGGCTTTTTTTGCAGAACAGAAAAAGATAAGCCCCAAAGAACTGAAAGAAATCATTGATCTGATTGAGCAGAAAAAATAGCGTTTGATGTGAGCGGTAGGGATTGTCGGATGTGCCATTCTTTGCGGAACCATTGGCACCCGCTTTTTAACTTTTGATTGTTGACTTTTTAACTTTCATCCATGCTCCAGTACTTATTAAAATTTTCCATCAGCCTGGCGGCGCTCTATGTATTTTATAAAGCCGTTCTTAGGCCGCTAACCTTTTACCAATGGAACCGGTTTTACCTCTTGTGTTATTCATTGCTTTCTTTTGTTATTCCCTTTATTAATATCTCGCCCTGGGTTGCGCAGCAAAGTCATCAGCAGCTGGTCAATATTATTCCTGCTATTGACAATTACACGGCGGTTACATCAGCCCCTCCGGTAGTGGTGCCGTCCTTATTGCAAATGCTTACCCTGTCGGATCTGCTGCTCCTCCTTTTTGTAGCCGGTGCAACAGTAGTGCTGGTAAGGCTCCTGCTACAGTATTGCTCTTTACGCCGCATCCGGCGGCAGGCCGTATTATTGTCTGCCGATGCACCTGTTCACCTGTACGAAACCAAGGTGCCGGTAAGTCCTTTTTCTTTTGGCAATGCCGTTTATTTTAACCGGCAACTGCATACGGAAGAAGAATTGCAGCGCATTATACAGCATGAGTTTGTGCATGTAAAGCAAAAGCATACTGTTGATCTGCTGGTGGCGGAATGCCTTTGCGTAGTAAACTGGTTCAACCCTTTTGCCTGGTTTATCCGCCACAGCATCCGCCAGAACCTGGAATTTATTGCAGATGAAAAAGTAGTGGCAAACGGTCTCAATAAAAAAGAATACCAGTACCTGTTGCTGAAAGTAGTGGGTATCCCGCAGTATAGTATTGCCGGCAATTTTAATGTGTCCAATTTAAAAAAACGTATTACCATGATGAATAAAATGAAAAGCGCCCGCCTGCACCTGGGCCGGTTCCTGTTTGTACTGCCATTGTTGTGCGTATTGCTGCTCGCCTTCCGCAATAACTATTCCCTGCATCCCCCAAAAACCAATGGGCCATTCTATAAAAATACCGCGGGTATTGTACTGGATATTATAACAAAAGATCCGCTGGCAGGCGTACAGGTAACAGATACCGTATCGGGATTAAGCGTGGTTACGGATAAACGGGGATTCTTCAAAATGCAGATCCCCGTTAACAAACCTGCCGCGCAAATACAGTTTGTAGTAACCAAGGATGGTTACCGGTCCAGCCGATCAATGGATGAGAACAATGCAAAACCGGTAACCAAAAACAGCGGGCTGATAAAAATATTCGGGCTGCTGGCCGATAAGGATAACGGCAGGGCGCCGCTTGTTTTTTCCCCTTTTCTTTCGTTTGAAGAACCGGTTACTGACCCGGGCTATACTGACGCGGTGCTGTATTATAAAAAATACCTCACCAGCTTACAGGACCTGGCATTAACTGTAAGCCTGCGAAATAATAACCCGGCAGTGGCTGATTTTTATGCTACAGAAGATAAAAAAGGCCAGCTGGTCATTTTTAAGAACGGCACCGTAGAGAAATACGGCTATGAGGGAACTCCTTCCATCGCAATGATGGAGCAGAAATATGGACAACTTCCATCCTTCGCTAAAGAAAATGATGTTGAACATACGGACTACAATAACCGCTGGAAGCAGATCGCAGCCGATCTGTCTGCCCGGTTTGTAACGCGTAACAAAAATATACGGCAGGTTATTTTCCCCGGCGACAGTCGTGTGCTGGTGCAATTGCCAAACGGTAAAGTAGACATCTATGATATGGACTACCAGCAGGAGCGGGAAAAATTTGAATTCCTGTACGGATCGCTGACCGGCCCTTTGCCGCGGGCAGAAAGAAACGATAAGGACACCTTGCCTGCGCCACCGCCGCCTGCACTGGGTATGCCGGGTCTGCCGCCGCCACCGCCGCCGGCCAGCTCATTGCCCGCCAATGTAAAAGGCATCAGCATAGAATCAACCATTGATGCAGAAAAAGGAATAAGAGAAAAGACAGCGATCGTGCGGCTGAAAAACGGCCACAAAGAAGTATACGATTTAAACAAACCGGAAGAAAAAGCGGCCTATGTAAAAAAATATGGTGAATTGCCGGAACCGCCACCAGCCGTTGCACCTGTACCCGCTATAAGAATCGATCGGTCGGTAAGACCCGCTGCGCCCCTGCCGCCGCCGCCAATGGCACCTATGCCTGCGCCTGCTGTACAAGCAGTACCGCCGCTTGGCGTACCTGTAAGCCCGGAGGCGATGCCTTCAGGTACAGATACTATTGCAATACAACAAAATGCTGCGCGGCTTCGGCTTGAACCGCCAGCACCGCCACCCGCACCCTTCTTTTCGCATGGGCTCGTAAGACTGAATGCCAACAACCCGTTTCCGCCACTGTTTATCGTTGACGGTAAAGAACTGCCCCCCGGCGTTGATATCAATACCCTTGACCCGAATGACATAGAATCGATCACGGTATGGAAAGATGGCAAAGCCACTTTACAATATGGCGACAGGGGAAAGAACGGCGTAATTGACATCACCACTAAAAACCAGGCAGTACAAAAAAGAAATGCCGGGAATAAGAATGATTCGGCCGTGTATAATTTCAACCATATGGAAGTGCCGGGTAAGATGGTCACGCACGGCAGGGAAAGCTTTATTGACGGTCGTTTTTCCTTCGGAAAGGAAAAAGACATGCCACTTTTAATAGTCGATGGCAATGAAATAACAGACATTACGTCATTTAAAGCTGCAGAGGGCCAGTACCGGCTTTGGGCAACCGGTGCCACCGAAGGGATGGCCCAATATGGCGACAAAGCAAAATACGGCGTACTGGAAATAACGCACCTGCCCGCAAAGAATAAAAAAGGCTGATTAAAATTGCCAGCTAAAAGGATGACCGATTATCGGTTATACGAAACCTTTAGTAACCCTGCCCCCTAACTGCCGCCGGCTTTGGTCAGGCACGCAGCAACAGCTTATCACTTACTACTTTCACTTACAACTTTAGTGCTGTAATTGGTTATACATTGTTTATTTTGCAAGTATACCAACCATCGCACATGTCTGCAGCCGCTCCGGTACTAAAAAGGGAAATCAGCTTATTGCAGGCCACCAGTATCAATATGATCGATATGGTTGGCATTGGCCCCTTTGTAGTAATGCCACTGGTGATAAAGGCCATGGGTAGTCAATTATTTTTATGGGCCTGGATATTTGGTGCCGTAATTGCATTCACCGATGGCATGATCTGGAGCGAACTGGGTACTAAATTTCCCCTGGCCGGCGGCAGTTATAATTTTCTTAAAGAAGCCTATGGTCCGCGCTGGGGCCGGCTGATGTCTTTTCTCTTTGTATGGCAAACCTGCCTGCTGGCGCCATTGGTGGTGGCTTCCGGCGCCATCGGCTTTTCACAGTATTTCAGTTACCTGGTAGTGCTTTCGCCCATAGAGAAAAAAATGATATCGGGCACCATCGTTGTGCTGATTACCTTTTTATTATACAGGAACATTAAGACCATTGGAAAGATCTCCGTTTTTTTTGGGGCTGGTGTTATCCTTACCATCATCTGGATCATTATCAGCGGATTTACCCATCAACAGGTGAACTATTCATTTTTACCCGTTGCCGGTGGCGATTCTATGTTCAGTATGGCCTTTGCGGTTTTGCTGGGACAGGCATCGGTAAAAACGATCTACAGCTACCTTGGCTATTACAATGTTTGTCATTTAGGCGGGGAGATTCGAAACCCGGTTCAAAACATTCCCCGCAGCATATTCATTTCTATTTTTTGCATTGCGGTACTATACCTGTTAATGAACATGAGTATCGTACGGGTTATTCCCTGGCAGGAAGCCATGAAAAGCGATTTTATTGTAAGCAGTTTCATGGAAAAAATATACGGCACAAAAGCCGCCACCATTGCTACCATATTGATCTTATGGATTGCATTTGCCTCTCTTTTTGCGGTGGTGCTGGGGTATAGCCGTGTTCCGTATGCTGCAGCGGCCGACGGCCAGTTCTTTCCGGCCTTTGCAAAGCTGCATCCCACCAAAAATTTCCCTTATGTGTCTTTATTGTTTTTAGGCAGTATCGGCTTTGTTTTCAGCCTGTTGTTTAAGCTGGGGGAAGCCATCAGCGCCATCCTGGCCATGCGCATTCTGGTACAGTTTATTGCCCAGGCGGCAGGCGTGGTGCTGTTACGAAAAAAACCAATTCCGGCGCAGCCATACTTTAGAATGTGGTTGTATCCGTTGCCGGTGATTCTTTCTATCTGGATCTGGTTATTTGTATTTTATTCTACCGGCAAATTTGCCCTGGTTGGCCTGGGC
>CAXTMV010000313.1:5139-5896 GCA_964245425.1 uncultured Flavihumibacter sp.
ACCCTAGTTGGGGTAGGGGTATTTTTTGCCACCCGGGGCCTCTGGGGCCCGGCCCTGCCACCCAGCCAGCCGGAAAAGAAATAATGCGGCGAGCACCTGCCTGAACAGCCAGGTCCTGGTTCTTTCAATCGGGATACATTTTGTATATTTGCGGTTCGCTAAAATTTCAGGTATGAGCCGTAAGGGAAAAGTATTGGTGGCCATGAGCGGAGGTATCGACAGTACCATTACCGCGCTGATGCTGAACGATCAGGGTTATGAAGTGGTGGGCATCACCATGAAAACATGGGATTATGCCTCCAGCGGCAGCAGCAAAAAAGAAACGGGCTGCTGCAACCTGGACAGTTTTAACGATGCCCGTATGGCAGCAGTACAGCATGGTTTTCCGCATTTTATACTGGATATCCGCGAAGAGTTCGGCGATTTTGTAATAGAGAATTTTGTAGACGAATACATTGCCGGGCGAACCCCCAATCCCTGCGTCATGTGCAATACCCATATTAAATGGCGCGCCCTGCTGAAACGGGCCGATGCACTGGGCTGCGAGTACATCGCCACCGGGCACTATGCAAAAATTCACCAGCACCACAACGGCAGGTATCATGTAAGTAAGGCCGTAGATGATCTCAAAGACCAGAGCTATGTGTTATGGGGCCTCCAACAGGATCTCTTAAGCAGAACATTGTTGCCGTTGGGCCCTTACCGCAAAACGGAAATAAGGCAGATGGCGCTGGATGACGGGTATCGTGAACTGGCC
>CAXTMV010000314.1:0-5889 GCA_964245425.1 uncultured Flavihumibacter sp.
TCTATATAATACCTGGAATAATTTAACTGTGCACCTGCATACAGGCGCAGGTTGCCTGATACCTTGTACTGTACCCTTCCGCCTATTTCCAGACCCGGGGCCGGTTTATGCTGTACATATTTGTTGATATTGCCGGCATAGCTGGCAGACATAGGCGTGGTATAACCGGGTTGGTCTACGTTGGACAGGCGCCGGTAGCTTATCATGGGGCTGGCATAGAGTTGCAAAAACCACCTGGAAGGCTTTGCCATTGTAATAGCTGCCTGTTCATGCTGTACGGTCGTATTATTGTCTTCTTTAGGCGTATTTACCGGTAATGTTGATTTTATACCTGCCAGGGGCTGCTTTACAACGGGACTGCTGGTAATGGATGAATGTAGCGGTTGCAACAAAGCAGTTGTTGTAGAAAGTGGGTCGTTTTCAATAACCGGTAAAGCATCTGTTGCAGCAATTCCTACCCCTGCCTGTTCGCCGGCAGTAGCAGCATTCGGAGCAGGTGCTGTAGCAGCAGTATTATTTTTTATAACGGATATTGTGCTGGCAGGAGCAGCAGCCATTCCGCGATAACTATTATTATTAATGTTATTAGCTGGTTGCGTACCGGCCAGCTGTGGGTGGCGTTCCTGTGCAAGGATGCCGGTATTGGGCTGGTTGCCGGCGGTGTGGCTGGTTGCAGGCAGCAGGGGCTCGGCTGTCTTATTATTAACGGTTGCAGATACCCGGTAGTGCTGCGACACAATGGTTTCCTTGCCAATGAATATAGAAGATGCAATAAACAATACGGTAAAGCCAACGATTATCCTTCTTTTCCGGCCATGCAGTGAACGGTTGATATTATTCCAAACCCTGTCAGACGGATACATCTTGTATTGATCGGCCTTCTTTTTCAGGAACTCCTCAAATTCATCATCATTGGTATTGTAAAAATTGCGGTCCATTAAGCAGGGTATTTTGTGTACGGATCAGTCAGTTATTGGTTATTTTCAGGGTGTTCAGATTCTTCACATTATTATCCTCCAAAAGAGGACAGCAGGTTCATTTTCTTTGAAGGCTGCTGCAATATTTTTTTCCTTATTAAAATATCTTCCAGCATTTGTTTGGCGCGTGTATATTGAGAGCGGCTGGTACTCTCTTCAATATCCAGCATGGTTCCGATCTCGCGGTGCGAATAGCCTTCAATAGCATATAGGTTCAGCACGGTTCTATACCCTATCGGCAATACACGTATACATTCCACTACCTGCTTTGCCTGCACAATCGAAGGCACACTTTCTTCACGCACCTGCATAGACGTTGCATGTATCAGGTCTACGCTTTCATTGAACTTCTTGTTCTTCTTCAGGTTGTTGATGCAGGTATGCACAATAATCCGCCTGATCCATCCTTCAAATGCGCCCTGGTTACGGAAAGTATGTATCTGCGAAAACACCTTGATAAACCCTTCCTGTAACATATCTTCCGCATCTTCCCGGTTGTGTGCAAACCGGTAACAGACAGCCAGCATTTTAGGACTGTACCGGTTGTACAGTTCCCTTTGCGCTACTGCATCATTTCGTAAACAACCTTTTAAAATGGATTCCTCTGTCATTGTGGACTTTTGGTAACCCGTAATTTAAGACAATTTTTAATACGGGTTGCTGCTTTGACTGGTAAAATAGATACTGTAATAAATAGAGATTCTAACAATTTATGGCCGGCCAATTAAATAAAACGCTTCTTTAACGGTTCAATATTGCAGAATTATCAACAGGAGTCCTTTTTTCTGGCAAAATATATCGGTTGAAGAAATTTTGGTTTTTTAAAAAATGACTTCAATCATCCCGCCTGGCGGGCGGCATAGCTGCTTCAGATCAGGATATTGCCGGTCATCTCTTTTGGCACTGGCAGCTCCATCATGGTAAGTATGGTGGGGGCCAGATCGCCCAGTTTACCCGGGCGGATGGGTCCTTTCCATTCCTTGTCGATGATAAAAAAAGGGACCAGGTTCAGGGTATGGGCAGTATTGGGGGTTCCGTCTTCATTCACCATATAATCGGCATTGCCATGGTCGGCCGTCAGGAATACCGTGTAACCGTTGGCGAGTGCGGCGGTTACCACTTTTTCTACGCAATGGTCTACGGTTTCGGCGGCTTTGATGGCGGCGCTGAATACGCCGGTATGCCCCACCATGTCTGCATTGGCATAGTTGAGGCAGATAAAGCTGGCGGTTTTATTATTGATTTCAGGTACAATGGCATCGGTTAATTCCTTGGCGCTCATTTCCGGTTGCAGATCGTATGTAGCCACTTTGGGCGATGGCGCCATGATCCTTTTTTCGCTTTCAAAAGGTTTTTCGCGGCCGCCGCTGAAAAAGAAAGTTACGTGCGGGTATTTCTCTGTTTCGGCAATCCGGATCTGGCTCAGCCCGTTTTGTGCAATGATCTCGCCCAGGGTATTTTTAAGGTCGTCGTTTTCGAACACCACATGTACATTTTTAAAAGAATGATCATACTGTGTCATGGTTGTATAATCAATTTTGAGCGCGTGCATGCCATTGTCCGGAAAGTCTTGCTGGGTGAGCACTTCGGTAATTTCGCGGCAGCGGTCTGTACGGAAATTGAAGCAGATGGCCACATCGCCGTCTTTAATGGTTGCCAGGGGCGCATCATTGGCCCCGGTTATTACGGTCGGTTTTATAAATTCGTCGGTAATATTATTCTGGTAAGCGCGTTTGATGGCATCGGTAGCGCTGCCGGCTTTTTCACCGGTGCCATTTACCAATGCATCATAGGCCAGCTTTACCCTTTCCCAGCGTTTATCGCGGTCCATGGCATAATACCGACCGCTGACGGTGGCAATCTTGCCGGTCGACTGCCGGGTATGTTCTTCCAGTTCGGAAATAAAACCCAGCCCGCTTTTGGGATCTGTATCGCGCCCGTCTGTAAAAGCATGGATAAATACGTTTTCCAGGCCCTCCGTTTTACAAAGGCTGAGCAAAGCTTTGAGGTGGTTGATATGTGAATGTACGCCGCCATCGCTCACCAGGCCCAGCAGGTGCAGGGCCTTGCGGGTGGTTTTGGCCAGGCGGATGCTGTTCAGCAATATGTCATTTTTGGCCAGCGATCCGTTGCGCACAGCAACATTTATGCGCTGTAATTCCTGGTAAACAACGCGGCCGGCACCCAGGTTCAGGTGGCCCACTTCACTATTGCCCATCTGGCCGTCTGGCAGGCCCACCGCTTCGCCGCAGGTAACCAGGGTTGTATGGGAGTATCGCTGGTATAAGCCGGTTACAAAAGGCGTATTGGCGTTCTGTATTGCGTCGGCTGTTTTTTTCTGGCCCAGGCCCCATCCATCCATGATTACCAAAATAACTTTTCTCTTTTCCATGCTTTCAAAACTACAGATTTTCAGTGTAATGGGTGCAGCGGCCGGTAAAATCAGGTTTAAAATCGATTTTTTTACAGAAGTAGCAAGTTGGCATATTTTTAGTGCTATGTAAAATCTTTCAATCCAGGCCCCATTGAAGACGACTCCTATCATGAAAAACTTAAGGAACGATTTATGAGAAACTATCTGTGGCTTGCATTGCTGTCATGCTCATTTTTATTCAATGCTTTTGCGCCCCCACCGCCTTCCTATGGCACCGGAATGGAAATAGAAGATATTGTGGGGGCTTTGAAGACCGGGAACGCCTCCCAGCTCTCCCGTTACTTTGACATTAGGGTTGATATTACCCTGCCGGATAAAAGCGATAATTACAGCCGTACCCAGGCAGAGATGATCATCCGTGATTTTTTCAGCAATAACAACGTGCGCAATTTCGAAACTAAATACAAAGGTGACAACAATGGCTCCAAATATTGTATCGGCACTTTACGAACAAAGAATGGTGACTATCGCACCAAACTTTTCATGAAGCAGAAAGACAGCAGGCAGGTCTTGCAGGAAATCGCCTTTCAAGCCATGGAATAAATAACTACCCCTGAAAGACCTAGGGCTTGCAATATCCTTGCAGGCCTTTTTTTTTAATTCAACATTAAAATTCAAAAGCCTTTGCGTAGCAGCCACTTGCTACGCAAAGGCTTTTGAATTTTTAGTTTTGATTGTTGATTGCTGAATTTTTACTTTTGAATTTCATCAAAGAGAAAGCCATGCGCAGTTTTGACGAACAACTGGAACAGTTAATAACCGCGGCACTCATAGAAGACATCGGCGATGGGGATCATTCTACGCTTTGCTGTATACCCGCCAGCGCCAAAGGAAATGCGGTACTAAAAATAAAACAGCCCTGTACGCTGGCAGGCCTTGGCATTGCTGAAAAAATATTAAGGTATAAGGAACCTGGCATACAATTTACCGCTTTCAAAAAAGACGGCGAAACCGTACAGGCAGGTGAAACTGCTTTTGAAACAGCGGCTTCCGTGTATACCATTTTACAATGCGAGCGTTTATTGCTGAACTGTATGCAGCGGATGAGCGGCATTGCCACCCTTACCCGCCAATACAGCGGCCGCCTGCAGGGCTACAAAACAAAAATATTAGACACCCGCAAGACAACGCCCAACTTTCGACTGCTCGAAAAAGAAGCGGTGCGCATAGGTGGGGGCGTAAACCCCCGCATGGGCCTCTACGATATGATAATGCTGAAAGACAACCATATTGATTATTGCGGCGGCATTGCACAAGCCATTGAACGGGCCGCTTATTATGTGCAAGCAGTAAAGCCGGGTTTGAAAATTGAAGTGGAGACAAGAACGATCGACGATGTAAAAAAAGTACTGGCAGTAGGCAAGGTAAACCGGGTAATGCTGGATAATTTTACACCCGCGCAGGTGACGGAAGCACTGGCCCTTATCAACGGGCAATTTGAAACAGAAGCCAGCGGCGGCATCAACCTTGAAAATATTGAAGCCTATGCCAGTACGGGCGTCGACTATATCAGTGCCGGCGCTTTAATACACCAGGCAAGGAGCGTAGATTTGAGTTTTAAAGCAGTTTCATCACTTTTACCACAGCATTGAAAGAGTCTTCACGGAGTACATGCGCAAAACTTATTTAACTCCTTGAAGAAATAATTCTGTGAGCGCTGTGGTAAAAAAATCAGCTATTCCCTTTATGTCGAAGAAAAATAAACCCGATGCACGCGGTTTTGTATTCAGTACAGATCCGAACTTTTCTTTTGAAGAAAACCAGGAACGCCTGGAAACCCTTGCGCCCAGGCTGCAAAAACTTCGTATCCGCTTAGATACCAAACACCGGGCGGGCAAGGCTGTTACGCTAATAACGGGGTTTGCCGGTACCATGGAAGACCTGGAAAGCCTGGGCAAGCAACTTAAAAATTATTGCGGCAGCGGCGGTGCCGCTAAAGAGGGTAACATGATGGTGCAGGGCGATCACCGCGATAAAGTATTGCAATGGCTGCTGAAAAACGGTTATACCGGGTCAAAAAAAATCTGAACATGTGCTGGTAACCATTCTGATCATGTTGGCCATTGCCAGTTTGCTGGCAGCTGCCGTTACATTTGTATTGTACGGCCGTGCAAGAATGAATGAACAGGAACAACGCGAGAAAATGTACTTACGCATTCATTATACCTGCCTGTTCATTCTTTTTGCAGTGGGTATTGTCTATATGTTTTTTATGGTTGAAACGCAGGGCTGATATTGGAAGGAGTGGGGCTCCCTTTTTTGGTCGGCGCACCCTTGGCATGGCTGCGTAAAAGGTGAGCCGCCCAAAAAGGGCGACCCACCTGCTGCCCCTGGCTGTTGCGTAAAAGGAGCGCCGCCCAAAGAGGGTGACCCAGCTTTTACCCCTGGCAGCTGTGATAAAAGGAGCGCCGCCCAAAGAGGGTAAACCAGCTTCTACGCCTGGCAGCTGCGATAAAAAGGAGCGCCGCCCTAAAAGGG
>CAXTMV010000315.1:0-5853 GCA_964245425.1 uncultured Flavihumibacter sp.
TGTCAGTTTAATTTGCGTAAAAAATTGATTTTTATGACTATATGATTTAAAACTAAAATTTTTAATACTACATCCCCGGGTGGTTGGACTAAACATTACAAAGGCTTTTTTGGCTGGGTTTAACCGGTTCTTCAACCGATAAATCCAAACAGCACCCGACTCATTTAATACTGAATCCGCCTGGTAATCGCCCAGGCTTGCCATCAGCGCAGACCAATAATACCAGCCCGGATAAATGGTTTTGCTGGCCGGACCGCCGATCATTCCACTGGTGGCAAAAACACCAGGCGCATCGTCGTCATTACTGGCATTGCGCATCATAAACTGGTTATACCCGTCAAAGCCCGCCATAAATGCTGCCAGCAGCGATCGGATGCACATAATACCCTGCGACTGCCCAATGGTATGACCAGGAAGCACCGGTGTTCTTTGCCAGGATTGCTGGTTTCTATCGTACCCATTCTCACCTAAAATCAAAGGAATGCCCGGCAACAGGCGATCGTGAAAGACCCGTACTTTGGCAAGCTTTTGCCGCAGCTGGTCTTCTTCCGGACTAATACCCCTGGTGGGCGGTGCCAGCGTATTAACCGCGTCGTTGCTGTAATAATGATATTGAACACCTCCCTGCCATATAAACTTTTTGTCTGCCCGCAATTGCCGGCACAAAAAATACAATGTCTTTACCCGGTTCGTGTCCAGCTGGATCATGCCGCTGGTGATCAGTTGGGTATGGCTGTCCGCCTTGTTCAACCCGCATTTTGCGCCGAGTCGCCCTTCATCGCCATCATAGTCGGCAGATGACATGGCAAAATAATCCATGGGCGTCCAATAATATTTCGTCCAGTAAGCATCCTCCTCGTTCCCGTTTTCAAACCTGTTCAGCAAACCCAGCCCGCTAAACAACGGCACATCCTGCACATCCAGCAAACCCGTATCTACGAGCGTTTGCCCAAACATAGCCGCCAGGTTCCAAAAAGTTCTGGCATGGCGGGCATACGACAAAGGATCTTCCGTGTCCATACCCGGCTCGGTAACCGGTTTGTCCTTTTCATTCCATCCTTTTTTTAAAAGATAGGCCGGCATACCCCTGATGCTCATCCAAAGCCCATTGCCCTGCCGGCGCAGGCTGTCTGTATAATACCGCCATTGCTTAAACGCCGGCTGTTGAAAATAATTCAGCGACAATTTATTTTTCGGGTAGGCATTTACGGTATCTGTATCGTACCAGTCCATCATCTGGTACAGGCGTACCTGCTGAAAAGGTTTCAGTAATACCGGCGGCACATCGTCGTACGCATTGGTGCCGGCAAATGCCGCCAGCGTAGGTCTCGGCAAAGCAGGTATCGGCACAGGCATGGCTGCCGTCATTGACGGCCCCTGCTTTCCATACAGTACCATTTCGCTGATAACGGACCGGTAACTATTAAACCGTATCATCACAAAACGCGTGGAATCTGCTGCGTTGAAATGACGCCAGCCCCAGGCTGCTACCTGCCCCGTTGTTTTATAGGCCGTAACAGGTTTCCAGTTGTTCATGCTGCCGGTGTACAGCCATACACTGTCAGGCTCCAGCGATTTGACATAGAGGTGAACATCCGACAGCAAATACCGATTGTGTAAATCAACGATTATCCGAAGTCCCTTACCAGCCGGGAAAAAAATATCGCGGTGCGCGGTTGGCAAAGGACTTGTTTGCGGATGGCCGAAGATGCCGTTACCGGGGTCGGCCACTTCATCGAACAGGTTCATGGGATTGCCATAACCACTGGCTTCCGAACCCGATAGATCAAACACGTCCTGCCCGGTAATACCCGTAATTTTATGCAGACCGCGCGCTGGCGGCAAAGCAAACGGCCGGTTGTACAGCACGGACTGAAGCATATAGACCAGGGCAATGGAGACAATGATACCGCCCAGCAGCACAAATGCCATCTGCCAGGAGCCCATCGTTTTTGTCATGATCTTTGTGCCACGCATTCAGTAAAAGTACTAACTTGTAAGTACTCAGTAATAAGCAGCGGCTTATCGAAACTAGAGGTCTTCCAGGCCGGGCAACGACTGGTTACAGTCAGCAGCAATAATGCGCGCAAAGAAGAAACCAACTGGCGGTTACTTATATCCTTTTGAACGGATAACGCTTTTGGTCATGGTGTAAAAGGCCCGGGAACTGTCTTTGAATTCCTGCCATTTTGTTTTGGGTGGAAAAAAAGCATCCGCCCATTCTTGTTTCCACTTACCGGTGAAGTATTTCAGTATTTCGGGATCATCGGGATCCACAACATATTTGAAATCGCCTTCCCATTCCACGCGGTTGGTGATCAGGTTAGGATGTGTCTTTTCGAGGATCTTAAAGCCGATAGAATGCTTGGGCAGGTAGTCCTGTATCAGCTCGCCCATATCATATCCATATAAAAAATTGATCTTGCTTTTGTCTACCAGGTAAGTAATATCGTTCATCTCATGAATGATCCATTTATGCGATTCACGCGGAAACAGGTACTCTCCTAATAAAGACGGCGTTTCCATAAAACCCCTTTTGGCTACCCTGAACTGCTCTGCCAGAAATTTATGCGGATTTTCTACATGCTCCAATACCTGGCAGCAGATCACATAATCAAATTCCTTGTCTTTGAAAGGCAGGTTCTCCCCGTCTGCCTGCAGAAAGGTCTGGTTTTTCAGCACTTTTATATCGCCACTGCGGTGATAATTGGTATCAACATATTTATCACAGACCACATTGGAACGCGGATGCGGATTATGCCCCCCTCCCACTTCCAAAACACGGTCAGAAGATTTGATATTCAGGCTTTCTCTGTTTCTGGGATTCCTTACTTTCATTCAAAAAAATTATTACGGGTATTAATACGCAGTTAACGCCGCGGCAAATATAATTATTGTTTGTTAATAACGCAAGTGTCAGAAAATAAGACATTTACGATAAAAACTATCATTGGACAGCGGGAAGGCATCCGGTGAGGGGCAGCCGTTGTAAGGTTTCTTTGGGCAGCCGTTGCTGCAAACCTTCCGTGTTATATGCAAACCTTATACCTTAGACTTTAAACCTTTTATGCGACTGCGGGAACAATTATTGAAAGAGCACAGCAAGGCAACCTGTGATAAAATTGTGCAGTGGATAAACCACGACCAGCAGCGGTTCGACGAGCTGTTTGAATTGTTTGTCAGCAACGAATACCGGGTGGTACAGCATGCGGCGTGGCCCTTGAGTTATGCCGTTATCAGGCATCCTTCCCTAATAAAAAAGCATTTCAGCCGCCTGTTTGCCAATCTTGCCCAAGCTGGTATACCGGCAGCGGTTAAACGAAATACCCTGCGCCTTTTACAGGATATTGATGCGCCCAAAAAATACCATGGCAGGCTGATGGATACCTGTTTTACCTATATTTCCTCACCTGGCGAGACCGCGGCAGTAAAAGCATTTTCCATCACCGTGCTGGAAAAATTATCGAAACAATACCCCGCCATCATACCCGAAATAAAATTACTGGTGGCAGAAAATTATGACCGCGAAACGCCGGCCTTCAAATCAAGGGCGAACAGGTTCTTGAAAAACACTCAATAAAGTTCCAAAATTTTCATACCCGGACAAATACTGTATCAGAAACGTACAAGCGTTGCTGAACCCACTATCCTAAATCATTCATTATTAAAGCCCGGAAAGAATGGCATTTTTTTTCCTGTAAAATAGGTCAGCTACCGCTCACCACCCAACAAGCAACCAACTGGCTTATGCAACAGAATTATTTCAAGACCGCCTGGCGAAACATTACCGGCAGTAAAGTGTACAGCGGACTGAACATTGCCGGCCTGGCCAACGGGATGGCATCCCGACATCAAAAAATCACCGCAATACCGTTTTTTCCCGGATAAGCACCGGCGAGCCTTCCGCTACAAAAACGGATACGGGTGTTGCCTGGTCGAGAAAAGAAAAAGCAGGGCCATAAAAGCCTTCAAAATCGCAGTCTACCTGGTAACTGCTCAGCGGGTAAACCAGCCAGCGCGGATGTTCAACCATGTATTGATTGGTAACGGTATTGTTCACTTTTGCATAACCAAAATAATGTTCAAAGATGAATTCCTGTTTGCTGCCGGGTATAATGGGCACCGGTTTATATACAGCCGTTGCCAGCAACCGGTTGTTTCTACCCTTCCAGCGCCAGTTATACGCAAGCGACAGTTCGTTCTCCTTTACTGATAGGGTATGCTGCATGGCAGTGGCGGTATATTGCTCTTTATAAATGGTATTGGCTACCCAGGCGATCGCTTTCTTAGGAACAATTTCGCTGATAAATACAACACCTCGTTTAACGCTGCCGTCAGCAGCCCTATGGGTAACATAGAATCGCAGGTTTACTTCAGGAAAACGGGTATGAAAAGGAATGCTGATGCCTTTTATTTTAACTTTTTCAAACATAAAGCCCACCAGGCTTACATAATATTTACCGTTGTAATCATCCAACTGCGTATGGGCCGGCAGGTAAGGAAGTAAAACAGCCGGGTCAACCGCATAATTTGCCATGACAAGGTTTTTCCACGCGGCTGTCAGGAATGGTTTGCTCATAGTAATCGGCATGAAGACAAATAAAAAAGATGGTTATCCGTACCCATTCATTTCTTTTCCGGCGTGGCCGGGTTTTTCAGGATCAGGCGCAGCGATTGGTCGCGGGTAAAATAATTATACAGCCAGTTACAAAATACAAAGAAGCGGTTTTTAACCCCCAGTATCAGCATCAGGTGAAGGGTCATCCAAATTACCCAGGCAAAAAATCCACCGAAATGCAACTTGGGTTTCGGCAGGTCTACTACCGCCAGGTTACGTCCCACCGTGGCCATGGATCCTTTGTCGTAATATTCAAATTCATAGCGGATGGAAGACTGGCTTTCCATTCTTTGCAGGTTTTCTGCCAGGTTATCGGCCTGCTGCATGGCCACCTGTGCTACCTGCGGGTGCCCTTTGGGAAACCGGGGTGTTTCCATATAAGCCACATCGCCGATGGCAAATACATTGCTGGTGCCGCTGACCAGGTTGTGCCGGTCGGTTTGGATCCGATTGCCTTTTACAATAATAGCTGGCTGTATGCCGGCGGGTACATTGCCCCGGATGCCTGCTGCCCATATTACCGTAGCGGTTGCAATGGTTTTGCCATCTGACAAGGTAACCGTTGCGCCATCATAGTCTTTTACCACGCTGCCTGTGATAACGGTAACGCCCAGCCGCTCCAGGTACTTGCGTGATTGTTCAGATGATTTTTCGCTCATGGTGGCCAGGGTCCTGGGGGAGCCTTCCAGCAGGTATATTTTCATCTGTTTAAAGTCGAGCTCGGGATAATCTTTTGGCAGTACGTAAGAACGCATATCGGCAATGGCACCTGATACTTCTACCCCTGTGGGGCCACCGCCCACCACCACCACCGTTAACAGGTGCTCCCTGGCGGCCGGGTCTGCAATAGAGGCATTTTCAAAATTCTGGATGAGGTGGTTGCGCAGTTGTACGGCTTCCACGGTCGATTTCATGGGAAAGGCGTTTTGCTGCAATTGCGGGTTACCGAAAAAATTAGTACCCGCACCTGTTGCAATCACCAGCGCATCGTACGATATATCGCCATTATCAGTTGTAATGCTGTTTTCGGCCAGGTTTACCGTTCGCAATTCTCCCAAACGGATGCGTACATTCTTGCTTTTGTGAAAGGCTTTCCGCAGGGGGAAGGAAATATTGCTGGCATCCAGCCCGGCGGTGGCCACCTGGTAAAACAAAGGCTGAAACTGGTGGAAGTTAAACCGGTCGAGGAGGGTTACGTCAAAACCAGGTTTATTATTTAATGCACGGGCCAACCG
>CAXTMV010000316.1:0-595 GCA_964245425.1 uncultured Flavihumibacter sp.
CGATTAACTTTTGTTTACTCCATTTTTAGTTGTTTTAGTAAAAAGTAGTTGTTTTAATAAAAAGATATTGTTTACATTGTAAAGATAATTCGCCTATTAATATAGACAGTTTTTTAGAGGGATTCTAAATCGATTTCCATCCGCCCGTAGAAACCTTTTAAATTTGCAAAGTATTCCTTTTAATTTATTTTATGGAGAACAATTCTGACAATTGCCTTTACATTAGCAGGAGTTACTATCGCATTATTTGTAGCACAGAAGCTTAAATTGATATGTTTTTAACAGCATTCTACCCAAACCTAACTTTGCAAAATTGCCTGGGTTGGTCAATACAACAGCCTTCACAATAATTACTTTTTTAAAGACTATGTAAATATTAAACAAAGCAACGGATTTACTGAATAACTTCATTTTGTTATTGAGTAAATGTTCTGATAATTTTATACTAGGCCGCGCTTTTTGGCGTCCCGCAAGCCTGCCAGTAAGTCAAAAACATATAAAATTATTTTTTTTACTTGGTGTAGCACAAACTCATGATAAAAGTATTCCGTCTGCCCATAACCGCTGCTGATTGAAAATATCTTTATGAAGTTAA
>CAXTMV010000316.1:605-5845 GCA_964245425.1 uncultured Flavihumibacter sp.
CTTAATTTGTATGGATTGTATCATTGTGTCAATTCAGGTTGATAGTTTTGAATTTTGTAGGGTCGCTTTAGGCTTGCTGCTAACGGGCAGGGCTTTATGCAGGTTGGGAATTAGTATTCCGTCTGCCCATAACCGCTGCTGATTGAAAATATCTTTATGAAGTTAAGTACAAAATCTGATAGCTATTCGTCGGCTGAAAACTCGTGACTGTGGACCAGGTTGTAAAAAAGCGTCAGGTCCATCAGCAGTTACTTTTACCTTTCCTTCCAATAAAGCCGTTTGTATCGTACTTTCATCATCTTATGCATTTATATCGAAATGTGTTCCCAAAACTTGGAACAGTTTGTCCCCGGCTTTTAACCCGGAAAAGCATGTTGGGGATATATAATTTCAAAATAAGCTTCACATGTAATCTCTACACTTCTGTCAGCGCCCTGAAATCTACTTGGATAAGTGATAGATGAGGCAGCATTTAACCACACATTTGAACCGTCAGCGAGAACAATCTTGTACTGTCCTCATCTTTGAGTTTGTATTTATTGAGTAACATAACGTCTGATTGATGGTTATCCGTAGCTTGGTATATCACTTGACCTTCATACTTTTAGTAATGACTGTATTGCCTTGTCTCGCAATCAAGGCATTCTGCGCACCTGACAAAATAATTTGTTTCTCATTTGCCAAAGACAAAATATCTTTTTTGCTGCCAGGAGAAATGTCGTGGGTTTATCGTTACGAGAGGTTGCTAGCGCTTGCTTTTCAGAAAGAAATATGCACCAGCGGACAGGAATAAAAGTATAGAAGCCGCTACATCTATGCGAGGCTAGGGGATTTAGTGACCGTAATTTATGCGGCTTTTTGTTTTTTTGTATGGCTTTAAATATCTCCTGCTTCATTGTAAGGTAATCCGGTTCTGGTAAACCGTCACTTTGATTGGTAGCAACATCTAAATACCAAAATTCAACAATTGCTTCCACGTCGGCGAACATTGTCCAGCCAGATATTTTTGTAGTGGCTCTTTTGGTTATGATTATTCATTATACCTAAAACAATTGCTTTCAGATATAAGAGAATTTCTTAACCGCCTTGCATAAGATGAAATGAAGAAAAAATTAAGCATTGTGAATTTTCACTTTTGCCGGCACATTATTTACGCTTAAAATGGCACTGTCACCTGGCTGTTGCTCGAGGACACGATCTTATCAAAGCAATAAAAGCGGACGCCAGCTGTTCGTTTTCATTACACTCCGTCTTTGAATTTGATCCTAATCTATTGTTCTTCAATGGCAAGCCCATTTGGTACTGCAATTGTACAAATTTATGCACTTGAGCTCATATTCCCTGCATATCAATTTATATGACTTGTTCTTTATCGGGACGATGTCCATTATGCTGAACTTTGCGTTGCAATTGTGGTTTGGGAAGAGCTTAATACGCGCTGCCAACCGGGTGCTGGCCCTGGCATTGACTGCGACGGTTTCGTGGATAGGTTGGAAACTGGCCGCGGATATGAGATACCTTTTACCGCTTCAAGTTTCGATGGCCATAGGTCCGCTCCTCTATTTTTACGTGCTCAAACGTACAAACCATGCGCATCAATTCCGGCGAAGCGACCTGTTGCACTTCATACCGGTTTTGTTGCAACAGGCGTTCTTGTCATGGAATAAGGGGTGGCAGGTACTAACATTAGTTTGGATTGTGTTTTATATTTTTAAGTCACTAAAATTGATACAAGATTTTTATAAGGTTTTGCCGCTAGTCCGGATGGACCGCACCATATCAGCGTTACGATGGCTGAAGCGCATATTAGAAATCATTAGCCTGTTGTGCATGGTTTGGCTGGTGGACGGGCTTTTTAATTTAGGCGGCGATTCATTTTTTCATCTGGCCTTTTCTCTTTTCATGATTTGGGCAGGTGCAGCGGCGTTCTTTAAGTCACAGCCGGAAGAGGACATCCACAAGTCAACTCCCAAGACATTAGCGCCCGCTGCGCTAAAGGAAAAAGGCCGCTGGCTGAAAAAGGCTGTGGAGACCGGTTTATATTTCCAGGACCCGGAGTTAACTTTGGCATCGATGGCGCACAAACTCGGCTTGCATCCCCATGAACTATCACGTATACTGAATGCCGTGCATAATAAAAGCTTTTATGACTTCATCAACGAATACCGGGTTCGGGATGTAGCGCGAAAAATCCAGGATCCCGCATATAATCACCTTACTTTACTAGGCATTGCTTATGAAGCTGGTTTTAACTCGCAATCCAGCTTCACACGTATATTTAAACTAACGACGGGAAAAACCCCGCTGGAATACAAAAAAGAATGCTCAACTTATAAGTTAGGCAGTTTCCGCTCCCCCGCTCCCATAATTTTGAGTCCAGATACCACGCCAAAGTGGTCTCAGGAAAAATTAAATGGTAATTATATGATTTGCAATTATTTTAAAACAGCATACCGGAACCTGGTTAAGAACAAAGGATTTTCCGCGTTGAATATCGCCGGCTTATCGGTGGGGCTGGCGGCTTGCCTGCTGATCGGATTATATGTGCTGGATGAATTGAGTTACGACCGCTATAACGAAAACGCCAACCGGATCTACCGGGTCAATGAAGATATCCGGTTCGCAGGCAACGCCACGGCTTATGCGCAGTCACCAGCGCCGCTTGCAGGCGTGCTGAAAGCCAATTTTCCTATCATAGAACAAAGCGTACGTATCAAAAGCACCGGCACGATGATCGTTAAAAAGGATAACCAGGAACTGCGCCAGGAGAGCGTTGCCTATGCCGATCCTACTGTCTTCTCCGTTTTTACCCTTCCGCTATTGTCCGGTCATACTGAAGATGCATTAAAGGAGCCGAATTGCGTCGTGATCAGCCAAACGGCCGCGCTTAAGTATTTCGGTACCACGGACGCCGCCGGGCGACTGCTGGTGTTCAACCAAAATGACAATTATAGAGTCACAGCAGTGATGCGGGACATGCCGTTGCGCTCGCATTTCCGGTTTGATATGCTCTTGTCAATGGCTTCGCTGCCAGACAGCCGTTCGGATGTGTGGCTGAGCAACGATTATAATACTTATGTGTTGCTGCGGAATGACAGTGACGCCGAAAAACTGGATGCCGCCCTGCCAGGCGTGATGAGACGCTATATAGGGCCGCAATTGCAAAACGCCGCCCATATCAGCATCGCGGATTTTGAAAAAGGCGGTAACTATTTTCGCTTGAGTCTTATGCCGCTGACCGCTATCCATCTGGTATCCAACCGTACCGGCGAACTGGGCCATAATGGTGACAAACAATATGTTTACTTGTTCTTTTTTATCTCCCTGTTCATCCTGGTCATCGCCTGTATCAATTTTATCAACCTCTCCACCGCCAAATCGGCCGGTCGTGCTAAAGAAGTAGGCATACGTAAGGTGCTTGGCTCAGCACGCAGTGCGCTTGTCGCCCAGTTCCTTTCAGAATCGATCCTGCTGGTATTTACTGCGATGATGATTGCCATTGCCATGGCGTTGGTATGCTTGCCGATGTTCAATAGCCTGGCGGGCAAAGCGATCGCATTCGGCGGCAGCGACTGGCCGTGGCTTTTCTTCGTATCTATATTGATCAGTATCGTTGTCGGTTTGGCGGCGGGCGCTTATCCGGCGCTTTTTCTTTCCGGCTTCCAACCGATCTTGGTATTGAAAGGCAAGCTGTCGGCAGGCTTTAAGAGCAGCTGGCTGCGCAATTCGCTGGTTGTATTCCAGTTCTCGGTAGCGGTATTGCTGATCGTGGCCACGCTGGTGGTGAATGAACAGTTGCAATATATCCGGCACCGCGATCTGGGCTTCGACCGCGACCATGTGATAATCATCGAGAATACCGGCGACCTGGGGAAAAATGCCGAAGTGCTCAGGCGCGGGGTAGCGTCCCTTCCAGACGTCGTCAATGCCACACTGACTGGTTACCTGCCAACTTCTGAAGCCAGAAACAGCAGTGCTTTATTCCAGACGCAGGACATGGACCAGAAAAAAGCCATCCAGTCCCAGACATGGACCGTTGACGGGAACTACTTACCGGCTATGGGTATGCACCTGGCCGCCGGAAGGAACTTTTCGCCTGATTTTGGGACCGATTCTACCGCCATGATAGTTAATGAGTCGGCTGCCAAGGCTATGGGCACCGCGCAGGTATTAAACAAGACCCTTTATTACCCCTTAGCCGACAGTAAAACGTTAAAAGCCTTTCATATCATCGGCGTGGTCAAAGACTTTAACTTCAGTTCGTTGAAGGCCGGGATAACGCCTGTCGTCCTGACGCTGGGCAGCGACCACGGCGCGCTGAGCGTCAGGATCAAAGGTGACGTGAGTAGTATCTTAGTCGCCATCCGCGAGAAATGGAGCAACCTGTCCGGTGGCAGAACGTTCGAATATTCCTTTATGGATCAGCAGTTCGACAACTTGTACCGTACCGAGCAGCGCACAGGAGGCGTATTTATCGCCTTGACCGTGTTGGCCATCCTGATCGCCTGCCTGGGCCTTTTCGGGTTGGCCGCCTATGGGGCGGAACAGCAATTCAAGGAAATCGGTATCCGCAAAGTTCTTGGTGCCAGTACAATAGCAATTACGCGAATGCTTTCGGTCGATTTTATCCGCCTGGTCGGCATCGCCATCCTGATTGCCGCGCCGCTGAGCTGGTACCTCATGTACAACTGGCTGCAGACCTTTGCGTACCGTGTCCCGCTGCATTGGTGGCTGATCGCGTTTGCCAGTCTCGGCGCTATCCTGGTCGCCCTGGCGACCGTCAGTATTCAGGCCGTCAAATCAGCACTCACCAACCCGGTAAAAAGTCTTAAAAGTGAATAACTAAAAATCAAAAAAAAATGAAAAAATCAACTTTAACAGCTATGCTGATTGGCGTAGCCATGACTTGCCTTGCGGCAATAGGCGGCCTTCGCGGCAAATGGTCAGGCAGTGTCAAATTGCCGGATGGGATTACTTACCCGGTCCATTATGAATTAAAGGTCAGTGGTACACAGCTGACCGGAGCGGCAACCGCCGAAGGATTACCTAAAGCAATCAGCGACGGCAAGGGTCGATGGTGATAATTTCTCGTTTAGCCTGGCCTACGAAGACGGATCGGTGATCAAACACACAGGCAAATATTATGCGCAGGGCGATTCCATACCTTAAATGTGAATTACCAGGGAACGATCCTATACTCTACCCTGTCACGGGTTAAAAACTAACCCCATGAAAAAGTT
>CAXTMV010000317.1:0-5820 GCA_964245425.1 uncultured Flavihumibacter sp.
AATAGCCATGTCAAGAATATTTTAATGTGTTGTTTACAATTATCTTTGCAAATTTAATACTGCAAGATGAATTTACAAGAACGTATTGATTTATTAATAAAACTGGGCCAATATTTACAAACCGGCAGCCCGGAATGGACTGCCAGTAAAGAGCGCGCCGAAAGGCAAAACGGGTGGTTTACACAGGTGTTTATTGACAGGGCCGTAGAACAAATAGCCACGCAATACCTGGCGGCCGGCAAGCTGCGCGCTTTTGCCGCCGCTTATTCCATACCTATGCAGCCAGCTGCCGCCAGCCAGGCGGTTGGCCTTGTAATGGCCGGCAATATCCCGCTGGTGGGGTTTCACGACTGGCTCTGCGTTTTTCTGAGCGGTCAGCAGTCGGTTATAAAACCTTCCTCCAAAGACACGGTACTGATAACACATCTTATAGAAAAACTAACGGAATGGAACGGAGCAGTAGCCGGCTACACCCGTTTTGCAGAAATGCTCAAAGGCTGTGATGCCTATATTGCTACCGGCAGTAATAATTCTGCCCGGTATTTTACCTATTATTTCAGCAAATACCCAAACATTATACGTCGTAACCGTACCTCGGTGGCCGTGCTGACCGGCCATGAAACCCAGGCTGAACTGGAGGCCCTTTCTGATGATGTAAACCTCTATTTTGGGCTGGGCTGCAGGAATATCACCAAAATATATGTTCCGGCAGGCTACGATTTTATACCGCTACTGGCGGCCTTTGAAAAATATGCCTGGTTTGCCGATCACCATAAATACAGGAACAATTATGATTACCAGCTGGCCATCCTGTTGCTGAACAATCAGTTTTACATGACCAACGGCAGCGTGCTGCTGGTAGAGAACCCTGCTTTTTTTTCCGCTATCAGCCAGCTGCATTATGAGTATTATACGCAGCCACCTGCAGAAATAATAGCGGCCCTGCAAAACAACCCGCAACTGCAATGCGTTATTCATAGGGAGGGAGGTCCTGGCTATGGCCAGGCCCAACATCCCACCCTGACAGATTTCGCCGACGGGGTAGACACGATGGCCTTTTTGCGTTCAGTGGCAAGTCGGGAGGCAGTCGGCTCGCCACGCCCAGGTCCACCGGCGAACGACTAAAGACTATCGACTGATTTGTCACTTATTTCTGTAACTTAGTACAGCAAGTACGAAGACTTTGGTAAAACATTTGTTAAACAGTACCAGTGGTAAACCTTAATGATGCCCGCTTCGTTAATTTGTACAGGCGCAGGCCATCCATTTGAGCCGAAGAATAAGATAAATTGATAACACATATGAAACTGAAACAAGTAGCAGCCATCATGCTGATCAGCGCCAGCACTGCCGTGGGAAGCATGTGGGCGTACAACAAGATTGCCCAGAACAATGTTTACGTGTACCAGGCGCAGGGTTCGCCGAATACAGGCAGCAATAAGGCGCCTGCCAATTATGCAAAATTTGATGGTGTAACCGGCGTAACCAATGCACCGGCTGATTTTACAGCAGCTGCCGGGGCAGCCATTCCGGCGACTGTGCACATAAAGACAAAAACCAATGCGGTAGCCACCAATAACCTGCCGCGTACCCGCAACCCTTTTTCTGATTTGTTTGGAGATGGATTCGATGACTTGTTTGGAGACCGCAGCCGCAGCCTGCCGCAGATGGCATCCGGATCCGGCGCCATCATCAGCGAAGACGGTTATATCGTTACCAATAACCACGTGATCGACGGAGCAGACGATATCAATGTTACACTCAGCAACCAGAAATCTTTCAAAGCCAAAATGGTGGCCACAGACCCTAGCAGCGATCTGGCCATTATAAAAATCGAAGCCAAGGGCCTTCCCTTTCTTTTATACGGCAATTCTGATGAAGTACAGGTAGGACAATGGGTGCTGGCAGTAGGTTATCCTTTAACCCTTGAAGCAACCGTTACCGCCGGTATCGTAAGTGCTAAAGGCAGAACACTCGACATCAACCGCCGGCAAAGCAAAAGCCCGGTAGAATCTTTTATCCAGACCGATGCAGCCGTAAACCCGGGTAATAGCGGCGGTCCGCTGATAACCCCCGATGGCAAACTGATTGGCATTAACTCTGCCATTGCTTCGCCCACCGGTTCTTATGCCGGTTATTCCTTTACCATACCGGTAAACATCGTCAAAAAAGTTACTTCCGACCTGATGAAATTCGGCACTGTACAGCGCGCTTACCTGGGCATCAGTTATGCGCCGAGTAACCTGAGCGACGATGTAAAAAAACAAAATGGCATCAAAGACGGTGAAGGTGTATATGTTACCAGCGTTACCAAAGATGGTGGTGCAGCGGCAGCCGGCATTAAAGACGGCGATTTCATTACTAAAATAAATGATAACCCCATCCGTTCCGGCGCAGACCTGGTTGGCCAGATAGCTATTTACCGCCCGGGCGATAAGATAAGAGTAGCGTATGTGCATGATGGCAAGGAAATGATTGCGAACGTATTGCTTAAAAACAGCAATGGCAATACCGATGTGGTAAAAACATCGATGCTTGATAAATTGGGAGAGTTTGAAACCATCAGCAAAAAAGATGCGGTTGAATATGGCCTGAAAGGCGGTGTACGGGTAAAATCGATCAATGAAAAAGGCCCTTTCAGCAAAACAAGAATTGAAGACAACTATGTTATTACCAAAGTGAATGGCACCAGCGTGTTCACGGTAGAAGAGCTTACAAAAGAACTGGAAAAAACCCCCAATGGTACGGTGCAACTGGATGGCGTGTACCCGGGTTATGAAGGTAATTATCCCATTACCCTTAAGCTGGGCAGCGATAATTAAACGTATTGATGATAAATTGACATTAAAATACCAATACTAAAATCCGCGGATATATCCTTTTCATAAGGCCGGAGCAATAAAATGCTCCGGCCTTTGTATTGCTACGAGAACAAAGAGAAAAGAGCGGGCGACAGCCGAAAAATTATCGCACAACTATAACAGAAAAAAGAAAGCTATGCAAGGAAAATTCTTTTTTTTATTAGCGCTGTGCGATACGGAGCGCAGGGGTAAACGCCGCGCTGACTTATTTACCACTTTTTGTTGCATTTACTACATTCATCACATTATTTACCGGGTATACACTAAATATTCCCAGGGGCCGAGGGCCATCGTTTTTTCAACGGTAAAGTCTTTGACGGCATGGCTGAACAAGTTGGTGAACTGGCCGGTAATGCCTTCCCCCGTAATATGTACCAGCGGCTTGTGCTGGTGCGAGAGATTGATAATTACCAGCACTTCGTTACCGGTTTGCGTATTCCGGCGTACAAAGGCAAATACAAAATGATTGGCATCTGTATGTACCCGTTCCGTTACCACATCGGCGCAGAAATATTTTAAGGCAGGGTTACATTTTCTGAGCTCCAGCAGCTTTTTAAAAAAATCCTGCAGGGCATAATGACCGCTCCATTCAATAAGATCCTTATCGAAGAATTTCAGTCTTTTTTTGTTCGGCAATTCCTGGCCGCTGTAGATCAGCGGAATGGCATTCCAGGTGCAACACAATACGGAAAAGGCTTCTGCAGCGGCACCCAGGCGTTCATATTCACTGCCGCTGTGTGAATTTTCATCGTGGTTGGTAGTAAAAAAAGCCCTTAGGCCGCTGGAGGGAAACATCTGGTCATAAAAAGCCAATACTTCATCAAGCCCGGCAATAGTTGTTTCGTGGCGATGGTAGGCCTCCATCTTATGCAGCCATTTCCAGGCATAAGTGGTATCGAAAGCTTCGTGATAGACGATGTCTTCACATTCTGCCAGCCAGAATAATTTTTTGCTGCGGTCCAGTTGCCGGCGGGCTGCTTTCCAGAAATCAAGCGGTACCAGCATGGCCATATCACAGCGGAAGCCATCAATATCGCATTCTGTGAGCCAGAACTGCATACTGCTGATCATTTTTTCACGAAGTGCTTCATTGTCGTAATTCAAATCAATCACATCGGTCCAGCCATGTGCATCAAAGAACTGGCCTTCCAGGTTGCGGCGGTAAAAATCGGGGTGCTCCCGCGTCCATTCATGATCACAACCGGTATGATTGGCTACCCAGTCGATGAGCACTTTGAAGCCCATATTATGTGCGGCTGCTACCAGGTTTTTGAAATCATTCAGCGTACCAAATTCCGGGTTGGTTTGTACATAGCTGCTGCAGGCATAATAACTGCCCAGGGTACCCAGCCTTTTCTCCTGGCTGATGGGTGTGATGGGCATAAACCACAGGGTTTCTATGCCCATGCCCCGCAGGCGGGGCAATTCTTTTATAAATGCGTTAAAAGTGCCTTCGGCAGTATATTGCCGCAGGTTTACTTCATATATATTGGTATCTGTTGCCCAGTCCGCTATTGTAAATTCCGTTGTTGAATATTGCTCCATGTAAATGATTTATAAACACAGGTAAGATAGCGCTCTATGTTGAATTTTAAAGATTGAATTTCGCCTTCTTTTTTTCCCAAACTGTTTACTACTGTCCCCGCTATCAGTTGTCAAAAACCATGCAAGCCCTGCCCGCCCTGAAAGGGTAAAATAGTTAACTTTGCTGTTAATGAAAACATTTAATGTTCCTCCCGCTTACAGAAGCGCCCTGATTACGGCGGTAAAGAACAAACGCAGGAAGGAGGATAAATTAAAAAAGGATTTCAGTCCCACCCTGCTCAACCTTGGTTCCCTGCGCATTTACCTGGCCCGTCATTTCGGCTTTTGCTATGGGGTGGAAAATGCCATTGAAATTGCTTTCAGGACCATTGAAGAAAATCCGGGAAAGCAGATTTTTTTATTGAGTGAAATGATCCACAACCCGCTGGTAAATGCAGATTTGCAGGAGAGGGGCATTCGCTTTTTGCAGGATACCTACGGGCGGCAGATCGTTCCTTTTGAAACACTGGCAGCAGATGATATTGTATTGATACCCGCCTTTGGCACCACGCTGCAAATGGAAAAAATGCTGCACGATAAAGGCATTCACACAGAAAAATACAATACCACCTGCCCCTTTGTTGAGAAGGTCTGGAACCGCAGCGAACAGATCGCAGACCGCGGATACAGCGTTGTTATACATGGCAAACCCCAGCACGAAGAAACCAGGGCCACTTTTTCTCATGCCGCCGCTTCGGCACCCGCTATTATTGTAAACGATATGGAAGAAGCAAAGGAGCTGGCCCTCTACATGCTGGGTAAAAAGGATCCTGCAGCGTTCTATACTGCATTCAGCGGACGGTATTCCGCCGGCTTCGATATTACCAAAGACCTGCAGCGGCTGGGCGTGGTAAACCAGACCACGCAGCTGGCCACCGATACACAGGCCATTGCTGAATACCTCAAAAATACCATCCGGCAGCAATATGGTTTACCCGATGCCGGTATAGCCGAACGGTTTGCCGATACACGCGATACCCTTTGTTATGCCACCAATGATAACCAGGCCGCCGCTTATGGCCTGCTGAATGAGCCTGCCGACCTGGCGGTGGTGGTAGGCGGCTATAATTCTTCCAATACAACACACCTGGTGGAGCTTTGTGAGGAAAAATTGCCCACTTATTTTATCAGCAGTGCGGAAAAAATAATATCGGGTAAAGAAATAGTACACTATAATTTTCACCGCCAGGAAGAGATACAAACAGCCGGGTTTCTTCCCGAAAAGCAGCTGGTGAACATACTGGTTACCAGTGGCGCCTCCTGCCCGGATGCCGTAGTAGAAGCTGTTATCAGAAAGCTGGCATCATTTTATGGCGTTGAACAACTGGTGGAAGAAGCAGTTTTGAGAATGGCTGATGCCTGATATATCTTAACA
>CAXTMV010000318.1:0-5325 GCA_964245425.1 uncultured Flavihumibacter sp.
GGTAACGTCCTGCCGCATCAATACTAACACTATCAGCAAGGGCATCCTTTATTAAGCCCAGGTTAAGAAAAAGGCCATAATTAAACGGCTGCCTGGCGCCTGACCGTTCATGGCGAAAATGAAAGGACAACTCCTGGTTGGTAGCTGCACGAAGATTATTATTACCGAAACGAACCAGGTATATATCCGAACTATCCGGTAATATGGTCCGTTGATCTGCTGTCGGGTATATTTTCCGCACTGAATAATTTAAAGAATACAAGTCAAGAAAATCACCATATTGAAAATTTGTATAATTTACTGAAGCCGCAGGTACAAACCCCGCATAATGGGAGTCGAAATACTGAAAGTCCTTATTGGATGAAAAATGTTGCTGATGCAATTCCACTTGGGGATACAGGCCTAATTCCAAGGTTTTTTGATAGCGGTTGGCCAATAGCTTATTGAAACCCCGGCTTATTTCCAGCCCGCCAACTTCGTTCGATTGATGATACCTGCTGTTTCCCGACAGGAACGCGTTTTGGTAAAAATTACCCGTTGCGCTGTCCTTATCCGCTATATTCCTGTTGGCCGTTTGTAATTCATAAGAGAAACGGCTGTTCAGCTGAACATGAAATGGAGAAAGCGCCCGCTTTCTTCCAAAAAGCAGCGACCCAAAATCACCCAGCCTCACCGCCAGCTCGTGCACCTGATCATTGTCTGTGATATGGTATTTTCGGTTATACCGGCTGTCCATCGCCGCATTCTGTACATTCATTATTGCCGATTGCAAATACCGGTCCTCCCGTCCCAAACTTCCATTCACTGAATAATTAAACGACCAGTTCGTTAGTTTATGTATTTCCGGATCTGCAAAGCCCTGGTGACTGTAATTTACAGTAGCCCCCAGTGTATGCGTCTGGTTGCTGCTGCTGTCGTTCTGAATGTTATGGCTGAGCAGCCCCACCGTTGTGCCGGATATATCATTGCTGTTGTAACCTGTTTTATCAGCAGCCTGGTAGGTATAATTTCCTTTCACGCAGAACGAATCTGTTTTCCGCTTCCAGCTATAACCAAGATCTGAATTCCACTTCGTCTGGTGGGTGTTCAATACATTTACTGCGTCCTGGCGCAGGCTGTTGTTGCCATTGAGAAAACTAACCGTACTGGTATTCCTGCTTGTAAAGTTCCGAAGATCATTGACAAAAGAATTGAGGGCCAGTTGATCGGTTTTGTTGGGGCTATAGTCCGGAATAAAAATATGCGTGTAGAGTAAGCCCCCCGATCGCTGCCGGTTCAATCCAGGTATTGAAAAATCCGGCTGGTACTCCACTCTTGCGCCGGTACCTTTAAAGGTATTATTGCGCATGAGCGAATTCAGATCACCGCCTGTTTTGTTTACATTATTGGTTTGTGCGGCCAGCGCAAACTGGTCTCGCTGGGTAAAATTAAAGTCGGTCAATGACAGATCCTTTTTATCATCTGAGCCGAACCCTGCGCTTGCATTCCCAAAGCTTCCCGCATGACTGCCTTTTCTTAGCTTGATATTTATAGAGGTTATCGAGTCGAAAGGGTTTGCAAAGGGATTAATAGGTTCCTGGTATACCTGTATTTTATCAATTGAGTTCTTGGGTATATTTTGCGTAGCCACCACCGGATCTCCTCCGAAAAAAGGCTTGCCATCCACCAACAGTTTGCTGATCTGTCGCCCGTTTACCGTAATTGCGCCGTCTCCCCAAACAATAACACCGGGTAGCTTTTTGAGTAAATCTTCGGCAACCGCATTTTTATCCAGTTCAAAGGCGGCAGCATTGAATTCAAGCGTATCGCCTTTCATTCTCACCGGGGGTACGGTAACGACAACGCTATCCATTTCTCCGATCGCCTTATTCAAAACAACCACTCCCTGGTTTACCGATAACCGGTCACTGCCAATCTGCAGGAAGCCAACATAGCTGGCATAGCCAATATAGCTAACGACCACCTTTAATTTTACTGCTACAGGAAGTTTAGTTACCTGGTATTCCCCCAGTGCATTGGTGAGCGTATATGCCAGCAGGCTGTTGCTACCTTCCCGATACACGCTTACCGTAGCGGAAGGCAGCAGGTAATTAAGACCGGTATCTTTTACCAAACCGTATAAAGTGCCCAATTTTACGGAATCGTTGTTCTGCGCCCGTGCCGACATATACTTAACCGTTAAAAGGCCAAGCAATACAAATAACCTGCAGCAGCTTCTCAATGAAAACATTTACTACAAATTGGGTTTCAGCTTAAACCTTACAACAACGGGATTGTCCATTTTTGACCCGTTCAAAAGAAATTGATCTAAGGCGGGCGGGTATTCTATCTTTTTATTAAGATCTGCTTTAATGGCGAAAAGCCTGAAAGAAGGGAATGATGAATACAGGAAGCCGGCATGAACGGCTTCAATGGTTTCGAGCAGCGTTGATGCAACCGGGAAAAAACAGGAAGAGCTGTCGGCTGCCACTTTCGCAAAAGATAAAAGACCACCTGTTTTTAAATTATACAAATAACTCCAGTCGTCCCCCAGGCGCATTTTCGGTTTTACAGCAGAAAAAAGCAAATAATTATTTACGTTAAAGACCGTTTGTATTCCCGAGATCTTATCGGTGCGCTTTAAATGTACTGTCTTTATCAAAATTGATTGGGAGAGACATTGTTTTGGGAAACACAAATTGATAATGCTTGATGACACCTGTATCATTTACCTGGTAAACATTATAATTAAAAGGAAGTGAAAACATGCAGGTTCCGGTACTGCCCGAAAAATTCAGCGGGCTGGTCATGATGTTGTAGTGGCCATCCTGCCATTTGGCGTCATAATAGTTAAGTTTTTTATATACGTTGTTATAACCGTCAGACAGCAACAGGTCAAAAGGATGAGCGGACACTGCACTGGGATCAAAAGGGCGCCTGAGATTGTACACATATTTGTTTTTTCCTAGGTAGAATAAGGCCTGAATATCTTCTGGCGCCGGTTCTTTTCTCAACAGCTTACCGTCGAAATCATACACCAGCAGGGCCTTTGCAAAATTATTTGCAACAATGATCTCGCGCGTGTCTCGGTTTAGCGTAAAACGGCTAAAATACCGGTCCAGGCCACCGCTTTCAATTTTTGATTTGAATTTTCCGTTTGATCTGAACAATAAAATTGATCTGCTTTGAATATCAAGAATAAAAAAAACAGAATCTGTGCATTCCAGCTGATCGATCCTTCCAAACAGGCTTTCCTTTGTAGACTCCAGCGGAATAAATTGTATGGAATCGAATACCTGCCCGGCAGCAGCTCCACGGGCAAGTGAGGGGTCAATTCTAACGGTAACAGGGGTTTGTGCTTTAAGATAAAGGGTAAAAAATAAAGATATTCCTAAAACGCAAATACGTCTGACCATATACAAGGTTTGTCACGTAAATATAACAAAATATCGACAAGCTTACAATGTTAAAAAACAGGATCAGCTTATTTACAGTTATCACTAAGCGCGGCTGGAACCACCTTGAAATATAAATGAAGGACATCAGGCGACATCCTTCATTTATCTCCAGCATCCATCATCATGGCATCAGGCCAGAGCAAACGCCAGCCGGGATGCAGCCATTTCCACCGGTGCCACAAAGCGTAATAAACAAACCATTGGGACATATCAATGTATATGCCTGGTAATTATTGATCGGTTCCGTAGCGGCCGCCTTGTTCAGCAGCGAAACCTTTCCGCTTGAACTTACAGAGACCGACAACAAAAACGAGGCAAGAAATAATGATGCCGTTACCAATCCGAATGTTTTCTTTTTCATTTCGTAACATTTAAACATTAAAAATTGAGATACCTTCTTACATTTTTTATACAGTCAATTGTATCCTTTAAAGGGCCGCCACCATCCTCGGTATTCCGGCAACTGCGACAGCCATTGGCTGGCCGACCTGTACATCTTTACATATTTGTGCTAACCTGGCGGGTTACTTATCAACAACGCCCCTGAAAATCAACAGCGTTGGTGAAGAAGGGCAATTGGTTGTTACCGTGGCGGAAGATTGAAAGGGTCCTGCGCTGGACGCTTCATACTTTAAATAGATAACAGTTGAATCCTTTTGCTGCACCGGCTGTTGCGAATAATCTGCCACCGTACAATGGCAATCGGGTAACACTTTTGATATATAAAGCGGCTTTTCGCCCGTATTAACAACCGTAAACCCAACTTTTATCGGAACATGAATTTTGTGGTTGGTACCCACATCTACAAACGTACTGCTGTACCTGGATTGTGTTGAGTCTGTCACCGCTGCTGCGCCCTGGCTGGTTTTTGCATGCAGGAACCGTATCAAACAAAAGGTAAACACAAGTACAGCACTAATAAACAGTGCGATGCTGACAGTCTTGTTCATTTATTTTAATTTAAAAACAATCAATTTAGGGCCGTGGTCGGTGGTATCAAGCTTCAAGTTGCTGCAAAAGGAAGGAAACCTTTCGGACAACTCTTGGTATTTCCTTTTCAGCATGCCGCGGATTTTGTCGAAATTCAGTATCATGATCACATCATCGCCCGATTGAAACATGGGGTTGCAAAACAAACTATTGAGGCTGTCTGACCGCAGGTCGGCAGTCAGCAGATTCCTGCTTTGAACATTATAAAATGCGGTAGCAATACCTCCGTTCTTATAATTAAAGCCGAAATATTTACCAGCGCTGTACAATCCAAAAAACTGGTAACTATACTTTCCGAGCCCTTCAAATAATTCAGGCTGGGTCTGAAAAACAGGAAGGTTTTTACTTCCGTAGTCGGTTTTATATATTTCTTTCAATGTGTCCTGGTCAATACGGTAATAGACATTCGAAAATGCAGGGTTAAAAATCACTTGCCCGTTTTTATAGAACAACCCGCCGGAAAATTTAATGGTAGCTGTGATGTTCTTCGGCATGTCAATAAATTTGGACCTTATCTTAAAAAGAGAGTCGGTTTCAATCAGGTTGTAATATCCCGACAGCTCACTCTTATTTTGATTCACGTAGAACAGGCACTTGTTTTCCGACGGAAACTGAACAGCGGTAGACCAGAAAGGCAAAGCCGTTTCTTTCAACAGCGTGCCATCGAGCGCAAATTCGCATATTTTGGTAGGATTATTAACCAGCACCATCAATGAATGGTGCGGATCATAATACACCATATTCTCGAGCCTGATAAACGCCCCTTTTGTTAACCCAAGTTTCCCGATATTGTACAGGTAATGGCCGGTTGAGTCAAACACCTTGATGGCCATATACTTTCCATCAAGAACAAAATACTTTCCCTCTTTAAAAATAATTTCCTGGATGCCCACCGTTT
>CAXTMV010000318.1:5335-5746 GCA_964245425.1 uncultured Flavihumibacter sp.
GGATTATTGTCAAGATTAACCAGTTTTAAGTCTGTAATATGCTGGTAAAGTGAGCTGGACGGTGACAGTGAGTCCAAATGTATAATAGCCGGATTTGAAACAGCGTAAAAACCATGGTTCGTTCTGTTGCAGGCATTAAGCAGTAAATAACAGGTAACAAAAAAACAATAACCGAGAACCGGTGAACAGCAAAACTTATATCGCATGTAGTGCAGTTTTATGTTAATTATGGAGGATGTGTTGAAGCATCCCCCATAACCAGTGATATGCTATTATGCCATCGTAACACAGGATCCTACGGGCAGGCAACCATTTCCACCGGCACCGCAAAGAACCATGGTGTTTCCGTTCGGGCAAATGACAAAATACGCCTGCCACGTATTGTTTGCTACCGGCTCGGTAGCGCTTGCA
>CAXTMV010000319.1:0-5230 GCA_964245425.1 uncultured Flavihumibacter sp.
GCAAAACCCCTTTAGGGTTATTGATGGTCGCTTTTAGCCCCCGGTTGCACCGGGGGCTATTAATCGGGCGCCCTTCGGGCTTCCTGGATAGCAGCATGTGTTAATGCCATCGTTTATTGATATCAGTGATATTATTTTTTTGATACGGGCCTTAATATTTTGCATAACCCCTTTAGGGTTATTGATGGTACGCTTTTAGCCCCCGGTTGCACCGGGGGCTATTAATAGGGCGCCCTTCGGGCTTCCTGGATAGCAGCATGTGTTAATGCCATCGTTCATTGATATCAGTGATATTTATTTTTTAGGTGCGGACTGTCATTTTTTGCAAAACCCCTTTGGGGTTATTGATGGTACGCTTTTATCCCCCGGTTGCACCGGGGGCTATTAATCGGATGCCCTTCGGGCTTTTTGGAGAGAAAGCATGTGTTAATGCCATTGACATGGTATAAATGAAGCAACATTAAACGGTGTGGAAGACAAGAAATAAAATATTTGTCTATATGGCACTGGCAAGCCCGAAGGGCGTCCTATTAATAGCCGCGGGTGCAACCCGCGGATCGCATGTATTAATTCATTGAACCCTGAAGGGGTTCATAGTTAAATCTTAGCACTATTCTGTATATTTATTTCTACCAAAACAACCAACATGAGAAAGCCATTGCTTTTTGCAGCAATACTGTTCGCCTGCGTACAGGCAACCGCCCAGAAAACAATCGCCATTAAATGCGGTAAACTGGTAGACACCCAAACCGGGCAGTTGCGCAGCAACCAGGTCATACTGGTAAAGGACAACCTAATAGAAATGGTTCTACCTGCCGCTGATTTCAAACAAAAAACAGATAGCATTATTGATCTCTCTGCCTATTTTGTATTGCCCGGTTTAATAGATTGTCATACCCATGTATTACTACAGGGTGATATTACCAGCGAAGATTATGATGTGCAATTATTAAAAGAATCGATTCCTTATAGAACCCTGCGTGCATCGCGCAGCGCAAAAATAGCCCTGGAAGCAGGCTTCACTACCATCCGCGACCTGGAAACAGAAGGCGCGGGCTATGCCGACGTGGATGTTAAAAAAGCGATCAATAACCATGTGATTCCCGGGCCCAGGATGTTTGTGGCTACCCGATCCATTAATACCGTAGGGCATTACCCGATTACCGCCAGAGACTATAACTGGCAGCTCGACTGGCCCAAAGGCGTGCAGGAGATCAACGGTGCCGATGAAGGCCGGCGCGCCGTGCGGGAGCAGTTGTCGCACGGGGCCGACTGGATAAAAATATATGCCGACCGTGGCTACTACCGGCTGCCTGACGGCAGCTACCGTAGCCATCCCAATTTTACTACCGAAGAAATTATGGCCGTGGGCGATGAAACCACCCGGTCGGGCAAAAAACTGGCGGCACATGCCGTAACAAGAGATGGCATCCTGGCCGCCATCAATGCAGGTGCATCTACCATTGAACATGGCTTTGGCATGGACGATGAATGCATTCAACTGATGGTTAAAAAGGGGGTGTACTGGTGCCCGACCATTTACGTATGCGATTACGTGGCAGAAGGCCGGGCAAAAGCAGGATCGCCCATCAACAAATATTTTATGGAAACAATGCCGGCGCTTTTTAAAAAGGCCATGGATGCAGGTATTAAGATAGCGTATGGCACCGATATCGGCGGTTATAGTTGGGACGAACCGGAAGCGAAAGACTCTGAACACATGGTAAAATACGGCATGACCAATATGCAGGCTATACAGGCAGCTACCAGTGTTGCCGCGCAACTGTTGGATATGGAAGGCAAAATAGGTACACTGAAAGCCGGGGCCTTCGCAGATATCATCGCCGTAAAACAGGATCCGTTAAAAGATATTAAAGTGCTGGAACAGGTGCCATGGGTAATGAAAGACGGCATCCTGTATAAGAAGTAGCTGTCAGCGAGTGGCTAATAGCTTTCTTCCACCGACAGCAGTGGCTGCAGGTTTTCCAGCTCTGCTTCAGTAAATAGTTTGGATTGAACGCAGAAACGCACCCCTAACGGAATTTCGATGGAGAAACTGCTGCCCCTGCCCGGCGACACATCCAATATAAGCTGTGTATGCTTCCAATATTCAAACTGGTCGGCACTCATATAAAATTTGCAGCCAGCCAGTATGCCCAGGCATACATCATTGCTACCTACTTTAAACTCGCCCGCCGGAAAACACATTGGCGCCGAGCCATCACAACAGCCACCGCTCTGGTGGAACATAAGCGGACCATGCATTTTTTTTAAACGTTCTATCAGGTCCAGGGCTGCTACGGTTGTTTTAATGCGAGGTACAAATGTCATGATAGGTATTTTAAAGTAAACAAAACTTAAAAGAATCCAAGCTTTGTTTTGCTGTAAGAGATCAGCATATTCTTTGTTTGCCTATAATGGTTCAGCATCATTTTATGCGTTTCGCGGCCAAAGCCCGATTTTTTATAACCACCAAAAGGCGCATGTGCGGGATAAGCATGGTAACAGTTTACCCAAACACGGCCGGCCTGGATAGCTCTTGGCACCTGGTACATTTCATGTGCGTCCCTGGTCCAGACGCCGGCGCCCAGTCCGTACAGCGTGTCATTGGCAATGCTGATGGCTTCTTCCACGGTTTTAAAAGTGGTAACGGAAGTTACCGGCCCAAATATTTCTTCCTGGAAAATGCGCATTTTATTGGTGCCTTTGAAGATGGTCGGCTGGATATAATAGCCGTGCTCCAGTCCGCTGTTCTGGTGAAAGGCTTCGCCGCCGGTGAGTACCTGGGCGCCTTCCTGTTTGCCAATGTCTAGGTAACTTAAAATCTTGTTGTATTGATCTTCGGAAGCCTGCGCGCCCATCATGGTGCTTGCCGAAAGCGGGTTGCCCATTTTAATGGCGCGGGTACGTTGTATTACACGGTCCATGAATTTATCATAGATGTCTTCCTGTACCAATATGCGGCTGGGGCAGGTGCATACTTCACCCTGGTTCAGGGCAAACATAACGGCACCTTCTACTGCCTTGTCAAAGAACTCATCGTCTGCATCGGCCACGGAAGAAAAAAATACATTGGGACTTTTGCCGCCCAGTTCCATGGTTACCGGTATCAGGTTTTCGGAAGCATATTGCATAATCAGGCGGCCGGTGGTGGTTTCGCCGGTGAACGCCACTTTATTGATGCGGGGCGAGGTAGCCAAAGGTTTGCCGGCTTCGGGGCCAAAACCTGATACAACGTTCAACACACCAGCCGGAATCAGGTCGCCGATCAGTTCCATCAGGCACATAATGCTGGTGGGTGTTTGTTCGGCGGGTTTTAGCACTACGCAACAGCCGGCGGCCAGTGCCGGCGCCATCTTCCAGGTGGCCATCAGCAAGGGAAAATTCCAGGGTATGATTTGGCCAACAATCCCAATGGGTTCGTGCAGGTTGATGCTGACCGTTGTTTCATCGTGTTCGCTGATGGAGCCTTCCTCACTGCGCAACACCCCGGCAAAATAGCGGAAATGGTCTACTACCAGCGGCAGGTCGGCAGCTCTTGTTTCACGGATGGCTTTTCCGTTGTCAACCGTTTCAACAATGGCCAGGTATTCCAGGTTATCCTCTATACGCTGGGCGATCCGCAATAAAATATTACTACGGTAACTGGCAGCCGTTTTGCCCCAGCTGACAAAAGCCTTGTGTGCTGCTTCGATGGCCTTTTCTATGTCTTTTGCATTGCCGCGGGCGGCCTGGGTAAACGCTTTTCCATCGATGGGTGAGATGTTGTCGAAATATTCGCCGCCGGAGGGGGCTACCCAGGTGCCTCCAATGTAATGTTCGTAGCGATCTTTAAATTTCGGGCGGGCAGCCACGTCGGAAGGTGCTGTTGCTGATGCAGTACTCATATGAGACAGTTTTAAATCGTTAAATAATACTGTAATTTTTGATTATTCCGGGCAGGAGGCCGTGACAATTGTATTTTTGTTTAGCACAATCGTACCCCGGTATTTTGCAGCCAACGGTAAAATTGTACCTTACTATACTAAAATTGCCACTTGCCTTTTAAGCAAACATTACAGCGTATCGATCTCACGCATCCCAAATACCTGCAGACGCTGGTAGAGAACAGGCGCATATTTAACCTGCAGAATTGCGAGCTGAATGTTTTTGAATCGTACAAACAAGCTTACCGGGTGCCGCTTACGTTCAGCGATTTTGTTATCACCAGCATGGTGCGGGGTAAAAAGATTATGCATCTTTTTGATCAGCCGGCATTTGATTACCTGCCCGGTGAAACGGTTATCGTGCCTGCCAACGAAACCATGGTGATTGATTTTCCGGAGGCGGAGCCTGACAGGCCTTCCCAATGCATTGCCCTGGCGGTGGATGCAGCTTATATCAATAATACCATCCAATACCTGAACGAGTTTTACAACAACCAGGAGGCGCCGCCACACGAATGGAAATTGCAGTTTAACCGCTATCATTTTGATAATGATACGGAGGTAACCGGCCTTATCAATAAACTTATGCGGGTTTGCAGTAGTACCGACCGCAGCAAAAATATTTATGCGGATCTGAACCTGAAAGAATTGCTGATCCGGCTGGTACAAAGTCAGTACCTGCAGCAGGTGAGTGCCGAGACCGGCCATAACAGCAATAGCACCCGGCTGCATTATATGCTGCATTTTATTCATGAAAATATTACGGAGAAAATACTGGTGAATACGCTTTGCAGAAAAGCCTACCTCAGCCGAAATGCTTTCTTTAAATTATTCAAAGAACAGTTTGGCGTTACGCCGCTGGAATATATCAACCACGAACGCATCAAACTGGCCAAGCAATTACTGGCTACATGCAACAGCCAGAGCATTACCCAGACAGGACTTCAATGCGGGTTTACAGATGTTAATTATTTTGTACGCACATTCAAAAAGATAGAAGGCATCACCCCTGGCAGTTACCAGAAATGCCTGCGGGTGGGCTAAGCGACCAAAACGTACGCAACACGCGAAAAAGGGGTCGCACAGGGCAAATGGATAAATAGATGTTTGGCCGCTGCCAGTCAATACCGATAGAATCATAAAGCAATAAAAATCAGTGGATTATTCTTTGCTAGGCTAACCCAGTTATCGCCATGCGACTATTTTTTTGTGTTGCACGATCCTTTTCTCTTTGTTCCCGCAACCAAATTTCTCCCGCTTTAAAATATAATACCTTGCTGCCCGTCTACCTCTTTACATGGAGG
>CAXTMV010000319.1:5240-5728 GCA_964245425.1 uncultured Flavihumibacter sp.
ACTGACGATACCGGCAAACATGACAACCGATCAAAAAAGCAATATCACGCGCGTTATAAATGATTACAGCAGGCGCCTGCTGGGTTTTATACGCAAACGGGTAACCAATGAGGCGGATGCAGAAGATATTTTACAGGATGTCTTTTACCAGTTTATCGGTAATGCAGAACCAATAGAGCAGGTTACTTCCTGGCTGTTTACCGTGGCGCGTAACAAGATTATCGACAAGCAACGCAAAAAGAAACCTGCCTCGCTGGAAACCCTGTACGGCGTAGCAGATGAAGATGTTTCCTTCGACTGGACCGAAATTTTCTTTGATGATACCGATAACCCCGAGACGGCATACCTGCGTTCGCTATTTTGGGAAGCACTGGAAAATGCATTGAATGAATTGCCGCCCGAACAGAAAGAGGTTTTTGTAATGAACGAGATAGAGGGGGTACCCTTTAAAGAAATTGCAGCCAAAACGGGCCAGACGATCAATACCC
>CAXTMV010000320.1:0-5710 GCA_964245425.1 uncultured Flavihumibacter sp.
AACGAAGACAAATACAGCCTGGGTATTCATGTTACCGCCGCCAAACCGGTGGTGGTCTACAGCTTCATTTATGTGAATTCCATCTCCGGCGCTACCGTTTGCCTGCCCACCAGCACCCTGGGTAAAGACTACTATTCGGTTAACTATACCCAGATCTCCAACGAACCCAATTCTTATTCTTATTTCTTTGCCATCGCCACCGATACCGGCACCACCACCATCCAAATCACACCCTCCAGCAACAGTAAGGGCGGACTGCTGGCCGGCGTTCCCTACACATTCAGCCTCCACCAGGGCGATGTATACCAGGTATTGTCTTCGGCCGATCTCACCGGCTCGCGGATACAGTCGATCAGCTCCGCTTCCGGCAGTTGTAAAAAAATAGCGGTTTTCTGCGGCAGCGGAAAAATATCCATCGGCTGCGGGGCCGCCGCGGGTACTTCCGACAACCTGTACCAGCAGATGTATCCCATCAGCACCTGGGGCAAAAGCTATGTCACCGTACCCAGCATCAATGCCAATGATAAAACCGGCCAGACCAATTTTTACCGCATCTTTCTTTCCGACCCGGCCACCACCGTAACCCTCAATGGCAGCCCGGTAAATTTCGGCAGCAACGCTTTTTTTGAATTCAGCAACGCACAAACAAATTATATCAAAGCCGATAAGCCCGTACTGGTGGCCCAGTATTTTACTACCATGAGTTGCAGCAACAACCGGGGAAACGGCGACCCGGAAATGATCTACCTGAACCCCACAGAACAAACCATCGCTGCCGTTACCCTCAATTCAATGCAACCTTCTTCCGGCACTAATATTTCAGAACATTATATCAATGCCGTGGTGCCCAATTCGCCGGCCGCCATCAACTCATTTAAGATAGATGGCTCCGCCGTGGCCTCCTTTGCCCCCGTGCCGCAAAATACCAGCTATGCTTTTACGCAGGTGCCTGTAACAAGGGGCACCCACAGCATCACCTGCGATTCGGGTTTTAATGCGATTGCTTATGGTTTCGGCAATGCCGAATCTTACGGGTACAGCGCCGGTACCAATCTGAAAGACCTGTACCAATTCATCTCTGTCAATAACAAATATGCCATTGTTAATTTTCCGGCGGGTTGCAAAAACTCGCCCCTGCAGTTTTCCATGACCTTTCCTTACCAGCCCCTCCAGGTAAAATGGCAGTTCAATGGCTTGTTTGCCGACACCACGGTATCGGCGCCGGTGTATGATTCTACCTGGACGGTGAATGATAAAAGACTGTACCGGTATTCGCTCGGTAAATATTTTACCATTGCCGATACGGGCACTTACCCCATAAAAGTACTGGCTACCAGCCCCGGGGTAGACGGCTGCGGCGGCGAACAGGAAATCAATTACGACCTGCAGGTATACGACCGGCCGATGGTTTCCTTTTCTTTTTCAAACAATGGTTGTATAACCGACCCTGTCTTATTCAGCGATACCATCAACAGCAATGGAAGACCCGTTTCCAAATACCTCTGGGATTTTGGGGATAACAAAAAAGCCGATTCCAGCAACCCCACTCATTTTTATACCAGCGGTGGTGCTTTCCCGGCCAGGTTCGCGGTCATAACAGACATCGGTTGCCTGTCGGATACGGTTTTGCATACGGTTACCCTCTACCAGCCACCCGTAGCTGCTTTTACCCTGCAGGCGCCCGCCTGCCTGAATAAAACAGTTGTATTCAACGATCGGTCAACTTTCTCCGGCGGCAGCTCCATTGTAAAATGGTACTGGAATTTTGGCGATGGCAGCGCGCAACTGGTGAAGACCGACAGCAGCCCGGTACAGCATATCTATGCGGCGGTGGGCAACTATTCGATAAGCCTGCAGGTAGAGATCAACAGCGGCTGCAGGAGTCCGCTTACCAGCACCCCGGTGCAGGTCAATTACCTGCCCATTGCCAATTTTACCGAGCCGGCTATTTGCCTGAACGACCCAACCGCCCAGTTTACCGACAGCAGTACCATTACCGATAACAGCCAGGGCAGCTTCTCTTATGCATGGGATTTTGGCAACGGACAGGCCTCCACCCAAAAAGACGGGAAGGCCAGTTATGCCGCTACCGGTGTGTACAGGGTATCCCTTACCGTTACCTCTGCCAAAGGCTGTTCAGCAGATACGGCTAAAACCTTTACGGTGAATGGCGCGCAGCCCCAGGCCATTTTCAGTGTTGCCGATGCCGCCAGCCTATGCAGCAACAAAGCCGTTGCCATCACAGATGCTTCAACGGTCGATTTTGGCCATATCATCCGCACGGAAATCTACTGGGACTATACGGGTAACCCATTGGCAAAAACAGTCGACAGCTTTCCGGCAAAAGGAAAAACATATACCTACCGATACCCCGATTTTGGATCGCCTGCTTCCAAAACCTACCAGCTGCGGTATATAGTGTATTCCGGCATTAGTTGTGTTAGCCAGGCCAGCGTAACCATTACCGTGCAGGCCAGTCCGCAGTTACAATTTGATCCATTGCAACCGGTTTGCGCAGAAGTACAACCTTTCCAGCTAACGGCCGCCCATGACCATTCCGTTTTTGCGGCAACAGGCATATATTCAGGCAAGGGCATCACTGGTGCCGGTATTTTTTACCCGCTGCAGGCCGGTCCGGGCCTCGATTCACTACTGTATACCGTTACAACGGCCAATGGTTGCAGGGCAGATACCGGCCAGTCAATTTTAGTGTATCCTACACCGGTAGTAAACGCGGGTCCGGATCAATACTTACTCGAAGGGTCGTTTGTGGTACTGGATGGCAGCGCTTCCGGCAATAATAACAGTTATGCCTGGACGCCGGCCAGTTTCCTCGACAATGCCAGCATTGCCATGCCCACCGTTACTGCTCCGCAGGATATGGTATACACCCTGCTGGCAACAAGCCCCAACGGCTGCCGGGCTGCAGACGATGTAACAGTAAAGATCCTGAAGAAAATAAAAGTGCCCAATGCATTTTCACCCAATGGAGATGGCATCAACGATACCTGGGAAGTACAATACCTGGCAGCCTATCCCGGTTGCACGGTAGATGTTTATAACCGGTATGGTCAGTTGGTTTATCACGCAACGGGCTACACAAAACCCTGGGATGGCAGGCTGAACGGTCAGCCATTACCGGTAGGTACTTATTATTGGATCATCAATCCTAAAAACGGGCGAGCCCAGGAAAACGGTTCGGTAACAATAATCAGATAAAAATTAAGGATGAAAAAGCTATTTATGATACTGTGCGCCGGAGTTGTTTTGCGTGATGCGCATGCGCAGCAGCAGCCGCAATATACCCAATACCTGATCAATAATTATATCCTGAACCCGGCGCTCACGGGCATTGAAAATTATACGGATGTAAAGATCAGTCACCGCCACCAATGGGTAGGCCTGCAGGATGCGCCCGTTACCACCTACCTGACCCTGCATACCCCGCTGGGCAAGAAAGACGACCGCACAACCGCCACCTCCTTCGACATGCCCGGTGAAAACCCACGTGGCAGAAATTACTGGCAGGACTATGAAGCCGCTAAACCGCACAGCGGCATCGGCTTAAAAGTGATCAATGACCGCACAGGTCCGTTAAATCGTTTCTCCGGTTATGTCAGCTATGCGTATCATGTGGGTATTACTGCGCAAACAAGTATTTCCGCAGGTTTTGAGGCCGGTGTACAGGATGTTTTTTTAAACAGGAGCAAGCTGGATTTTGGCACTGCCAATCCGATTGACCCAGCGGTGTACAATTCGGGCGAGATCAACAGCCTGAAACCCGATTTTGGCGCCGGTATCTGGGTGTATTCTGCTGATTATTTTATTGGCCTGTCGGCCCAGCAAATCATCCCCCAGAAAATTTACTTCTCCGACAATACCGTAAAACAGCAGACCAGCAAACTGGTGCCGCATATTTTTGCAACAGCCGGTTACCGTTTTTTTATAGATGATGATATTTCCATGATACCGAGTTTTATGCTGAAGTATGTGCAGCCGGCCCCTGCACAGCTAGATCTCAATACAAAATTCCAGTACCGCGATTTGTTATGGGCGGGCGTGGGATACCGGGTAAAAGACGGGTTCAATGCACTGGTGGGCCTGAACGTATCTAATACGTTTAATATAAGTTATGCCTACGATTATACCACTTCGCAACTGAATACGATTACAAAAGGCACACATGAAATTGTGCTGGGTTTCTTAATCGGCAATAAATACGGAGACTGGTGCCCGAGGAATGTTTGGTGATGATGTGTGATGGCTGATGTGGAGATGCCTGATTTATGTAATCATGTTACCTGAAAAAGACATCATACGAAAAGCGTATAATGGTGCCTGTTATCACCAGCAAAAAAAATACGCGGATAAAACCATTTCCTTTCAGCAGGGCCAGCCGCGCGCCCAGCCATCCGCCGGCGCCATTGCAAATGGCCATGGGCAGTGCGATTGCATAGATGATTTTACCGCTGGCGGCAAAAAATACAATCGACCCGAGGTTGGTGGCCAGGTTAATGAATTTCGCCTGCGCACTGGCTTTTAGGAAATCGTATCCCAGCAGGCTGATGAAAGCCAGCACCAGGAAACTGCCGGCACCCGGCCCGATGAACCCATCGTAAAAACCAATCACCAGGCTGATGAGGATACTGTACATCCATTGCTGCCGCCGCGAATGTTCTTTCTCTTTGTGGGCGCCAAATTTTTTGTTCAGAAAAGTATAGAGCGCCACCAGGGTTAAAATAACCAGCAGCAAAGGTTTCATAAAATAGTTGCTCACCAGCATTAATAGTTTGGAGCCGGCAAAGGCCGCCAGAAAAGCAATCACCATAATAACCAGCAATTGCCGGTAATGAAAAGAGACTTTTTTTGCATATTGCAAGGCGGCAACAGAAGTGCCTGTAAAAGCAGGAATCTTCAGTGTGCCGATAACCGTTGCCACGGGATAGGATGCCAGTAATACCAGGGCGGCCGGTGTTTGCACCAGTCCGCCACCGCCCACAATGGCATCAATAAAGCCAGCGGCAAAAGCGGCCATACAAAGCAGGATCAGGTCTGCGCTCATGCGGATTAAACGGTTTTCGATTTGAGATTGGCCACTACAACGCCGCCGATCACCAGCAAGCCGCTGATTAAATGGATGACAGAAAATTCTTCCCCCAAAAAAACAACCGCCTCAATGGTGCTGAATACGGGTATCAGGTTGGCAAAAAGGGAGGTGGTGGACGCACCCAGTCTTTCAACGGCTGCGTTCCAGCCAAAAAAACCGATGATGGAATTACCAATGCCCAGGTATACAATGGTAGCAAACATGCCGCCTTTCCAGTGGATGGCGGTTGTATGGGCGTTCTCGTACAAATAAAAAGGCAGCAGGCAAAGCGTGCCCAGCGTAAAAATGGTGAACAGGAAAACGATGGGCGAGAGGGTGGCCGGCTTCTTTTTCACCAGCGTATTATAAATGGCGAAACTAAAGGCGCTGATCAACACCAGCACATCACCCTTGCCAAAACGAAATTGCGCCAGCTGCTGGAGGCTGCCCTTGCTTAAGAGGAACAGGATGCCAATAATACAGATAAGCATCCCCGTTATACGGTATTTGCCGGCGGGTTCTTGCAAAAAAACGGCCGCGAAAAAAGTAGCAAATACCGGTGCGGAGGTAGTGCCAATCAAAGAAAGATTGATAGACGAGGTATAATGCGCCCCCAGGTAAATG
>CAXTMV010000321.1:0-5692 GCA_964245425.1 uncultured Flavihumibacter sp.
ATGAAACATTACTGAGTGCACCCGGGATGGCAGACATGGTAAAAATCGCGATACAGGTCCCGCGAAAAAATATATTATTATTGACGAAAGCAGTGGAAGCCGGGCTGGCTGTCAAAGACGAGCAGCAAACCAGTTTGCTTTCGGCGGTCAATAAAGATTGGCTGAATGATTTGTCAGCTATTACAGAAGAGTTACTGACCAAGGCTGGGCTGAAAGAAATGAATGAGGGGTTGCGTTCACTCCAGGTCAACAAGTAAATTAAATGAACAGTGTACTGACGCTCCGCAAAGCCATGGAGCTTGGTTTCCGTCTCAATGACTATACTTATAAGTTTGATCAAATTCCTACGGGTGAATTTCTCGCGCGACTGGATTTAAAGATCTGGTCAAAGCGGATCATGGCGATCAATGGTTATTTTACTAGTCTTGAAAAAAATGAAAAGTTCCAGCTAACTGTATACTGTTTATATGAAACTGGCAGGTATATGTTGCCAGGCGGGAATATCGAGTTTTTAAGTTGTAACACGGGTGTCGTTTATCAGGTGATGATTCACCGAAGGAATAAATCCTTGCAGGTTCGGATATTTTTAGTGGAGCAATAGATCCTAATCTTTACAATCGCCTTTTTTTACAGTTGCCCAATAACCAAGCTGCCGCCCCCCAAGGGCGGCAGCTTTTTTTGCTGTCTGAAAAAACTTATTCTTTTTTTATCCCGTCGATTTTACTTTTCAGGATTTCGATGCGACTCATAAGTTTCTCCTGACGGCTAATGGCTTTGTCTTGATGAATGCTTTCGATAGCGGTTATATCCATCCCGGCGGATGCTGCTACCCTGCGAAGAAAGAAAGCAGAGGTAGTGAAAGGAAATTTGCTTTCCGATTTCCCGGCCAGTGCCATGCGGATCAGGTAGGCATTTTGCTGATGGCTCAATTTTGATAACAGGGCATACATTGCCGCCGGTTCCGTTTCAGGCAGGGTATCCATTGAAGGGAATAGTATTTCATTCACCTTACCGCGGGTGGAATAATCAAGGGTCTGATAAATCAGGAGACGGGCTGCAGCGGTGTCATCATCGGTTAGTTTTTTATTGTGATTTATTTTACTGAAGCAGGCAATAAAATCAGCATGCAACTGCGATTTAATTTTGTCCCGGTCGATTTCCTGCGCCCTCGTTTTCCGATCCTGTAAGCGGGTAATTTCCCGTTCCAGCAGTTCCAGGGTGGCGGTCCCTGCTTTCACCGCCGCTTCTACTTTTTGGCGGTCACTTGTGGATTAACGAGATTTTTATGAGCAGGTTTTGCAGGGTTGAACAAAACCGGGCTTATTTTATTATCTGTTATCAACAATGCAATATTGAATTCTCCGCTATCCTGATGGCTGGCATATTCCTGTAATTCCATTTCGTATTCAAGCAATGCAACATTAAATCCAATTTCATCAAGTTCCGGTTCACCGTCGCTATCCTCATCGGTGAAATCTTCTTCGGTTGGCATAAGCGGCGCTTCAAGGATAGTTACGTCCCGGTAATCGTGCAGCGGAAGATGGGTCGTGCGGGTATCGTTTGCGATCAGACTGGCCAACAATTCCCCGGGCTGCTGCCGGTACAACAGGGCCACCGGCGCAAACTCCCTGATAGCGGCTATTAATGAAACCATCAGGGTTACAATGGTTTTCTTCTCATAACAAATCCGGTTGCTGCAAATTGCTTGTTTAGCAAGTTCCGGGAACAATGATTTTATGGTCGCTGAATTAAATGAACACCCGGAACAGGCACCTGCATCGGGTACTAATTAATTATCTTTTGTATTAAAAATCGCTTGTTTCAGATCGCACTTATACTGATTCAGGTGATAGGTAAGATCGGGGAGCTTGAAATGTTTGCAGGAATGCCATTTATTACAGCTTGTTTCAAAAAAATCAATCTGCGAATCCTTATTCAGGGAAGCGATTGCTAACGCCTCCTGCAAGGTCATTTTATGAACGTAAAACATTCCATGAAAAATTTCCTCCAGTGAAAGCAATGTCAGGCGGGTATAAACAAACTGTTTTGATTTCCCCAGACGCAGCGCGATTTCATCTATTTTCTTTCCATGCCGCTGCATGTTGGCAATTGCTTTTGCTTCTTCTAGCGGATGCGGGTTCTCCCTTTGCAGGTTTTCCGCCAATTGAATTTCAATAACCTCTTCATCAGTCAATTTTTTTACCACTACCGGAACGGTGGTCATATCTGCAAGTGTAGCAGCACGCAGTCGGCGTTCTCCCGCTACCAATTCATACACGCCGGTTGCAAGCGGCCGCACTGTCAGCGGTGAAATAATACCATGGTAATGCAGTTCATCGGCAAAAGATTGCAAATCTTGCTTTGAAATGTATTTGCGGTAGTTCAACGGACTGAATTGAATGTCTTTGATTTTGACATCTTGGTAAACATGGGCCGGTATATTTGAATCGTTCGTTTTGGTACTATCTTTTGTGTGAACAGGACGCGTTGTTATTGTTTTGCTTTTCGTAAATAAAAATGTTGATGGGTAAATAATGAATGGGAATTGTATTAAAGGCTTTTTTCCGCAGCAGCAAATACCAGTCACTGGTTAATGGCAGATAGCCATAATCGTAACAAAAAAAATATCGGGTGCCTTTACTGTTTTTGGAAGTTTCCGTGATATAAGAAAAATGAAAACCGCATTGTTACAATTGGTCTTTCGTAACTGCAACCGTGTGCCGGTTATCAGGCAGCCATGTTTTCAAGATGCGCCGGTTGCGGCGCAGGTATTGATTGATTTCCCGGAAGAATGATTTATCGGCGGCGTAATGCTGGTTATGAAAACCATTGCGGCAATAATCATTACAGAACTTCTGATCGGCGCGGCCCTTCAATGACTTCGCGCAGAAGAGGCATTGCCGTTGTGCCGGTGCTGGTAAAATGCTTTTCACGGAAATTACATGAACGATGAAGAAATAAAAGCGGGGAAAACTCCCCGCTTTGTAGTTATTGCAGGGTCAGCGCGCCGTTGCCATGTTTGGCATAGGCGGTACAGAGATCAAAAGCCGTCTGCGATTTTTTCTGGCTGCTGCCGCCAAAAAGAATAGCATTCATTTTTTCTTCTTGGGTTCCATAAATTTTCACGTTTTGAAAATAACCGGTAACGGCATTGTAAGCACCAAACAAAGTTCCTTTAGTAGTAGTAAGCTGCTGGCTGTCGCCCATCATGGCATAACTGAAGGCTGCGTTCACCTGGTTCTTGTAGGCGCTGGAATTCTCATCCGTTTTTCCATGCCGGATATTATCCAGTGTTTCTTTATTGGGAGCCATGGCAATCTGTATCAGGCGCTGCACTTCATTATCTGTAAGGGAAATAGTTGCCCAGTGGTTGAATGCCTGTTCCATGATGGGGGCAAGCGTGTTGACCATACCCATGACCCGGTGGGCATCTTTGAGCCGGTTCTCTGCACCACTGGTATGTTTTATTTTAACCACATTGGAGCAATTCCGGAGGGCGGCATTTAAGGTATTGTTACAAACAATGCGCACGGGTGTAAACGCAACGGTGATACTTTCGCTGCCATCGTGGGAGGTTGTAAGGAAAAGATATTGTTCAATAATATCATCTTTACCAACTTTAATGTAGGAAGGTAACTTTGCCGTGATGAAAATCTTTTCCCCTTTGCCGAGCGCACCGGCCGTTTCATAAATAATACCTTCACCGGCGGTGATACTATCAAAGAAAGCAAAAGCATCTACGTTCTGGACAATATGGTAATCGCTGCCCACGCCATCGCCTAAAATTTCTTCGGTATCCTGCCGGTACGTGTAAAATGAACTGGTGGAAATAACTTTCTTGCCGGAAGGGAAACGGTATACCTGCGGTGCTTTCGCCACCGGGTAAGCCAGTTGCGATTCGATCAATACTTCGCGGCTGGTTAATTTTTGATCGGAAATCTGGCCATACCCATGCCATGCTTTTTCTTTCAGGGAATAAAAGGAATATTTTCCGGTTTGTTCGTTGTAATTCAGGTTGTGTGCCATATAAATTGTTTTAAAAATGAAATGATTTGTTGAGTTGGATAAATGCAGATTAAAAAGGCAGATCGCCTGCCACGTCTTCCGCTACCGCAGGCGTAGCTGTTTTTTTCCCGGAATTGTTTTTAGCAGGTGATGGAGTTTCCGATTCGCTGCCTTTGTCGTACATATTAAAATGATTTACGTGGCAATTCAGACTGCCGGTGGGTTTGCCTTCGCGGTTGCTGTAGGCGCTGACAGACAGCCTGCCGAAAACTTCCACGATTTTTCCCTTTTTATAATGGGGCCGACTTTTTCAGGGTTCACCCAATACGAGCAATTGACATACAAAACGGCGTTAACAGATTCACCATCCCGCCGTTTGAAAAAATCATTAATAGCAATGGAAAAATCAACGACTGATTTGCCACCATTGATTGTTTTAACGATCGCGTCTTTAGTAATCCTTCCTGTAAACTGTACCATGACATGTAATTTTTTGATGAATGAAAAATTGATTGCTGAAATGCAGTTACGCCGCATTCTTTCTTTTTGGATAGCAACCATATTGTCCTGCAGAGAGCGGAGAAATGTTTTTATAAAAAAATACTACCCCCTGGCGGGAGGGCTGTTTGAGGGAGTGAGCAGAAAGGCGGATGGGCAAACGAAAAGAAAAGAAAGGGGGATGGAGATTTTTTTTTAAAACCCCAAGGGCAAGCCGGATTCCGCGATAGCGGACCGGCGCAGACTTTCGTAGCTTCGGCGCAGGACAATACCTTCGATGTCCATCCTGGTATGATTATCTTGAAATGTTGCAGTATTGGCCGCTTGCAATGTTTGTCCCCTATGTAAAACCATGTTACGGGCTGCTGCTATAATGTCCAGCAATACGGTAACTCAAATAATCCCCGTGATAAGCTTCTGTAAGACAGGTGTGCAAAAAGGCCATTACCGTGTGTCCTTGCAATGCATGCCGACAATACATCCCCAAAATGATTATCCCTGCACTGACTTCGGATGAGGTTCCCGGTTGGTTACTGCCTGCAGGTATTTTAGAAACAGCGGTAACCAACCGGGATCTTCATCCGCCATGAGTCCTGCGAACGATAGTTCGTTGAGTAAATGACCGAGTAAGCGGAATGGAACAAAATAAGGTGGAATGAAGCGCAAGAGGGAAGGAGCGAAACGGATTTTCGTGAGCAGCCGAAATGTCCTTCCAATGCCGTTCACATTAATATCCCCCCGCTTTAAGGTCCCAGCAATATCCATCACGCTCTGAATCAGGATGAGGGTCCCGGTTGGTTACTGCCAGCGGGTATTTTAGAAATAATGGTAACTAACCGGAATCTGCATCCGCAATGTGTCCTGCGAGCGATAATTCGTTGAGCGAAGAGGCGAAACAAATTTTCGTTCGCACCAGCTGGGGAATCGGATCTAAAAAAGATGTGTGACTGCGTCGAACAAAAGATTGATATTGTAAAGCGCCTATGGATTTACCTAAAAAAAACAACTTGATTAATTCTGGTGACCCGGATTAGCTATTAGAATCAAGTTGACCAAATTACCATCAACGAACGGGTGCACGAACCGTGCCTATAATTTAATTTGACGAAATTTAAGAGAGCGGTTGACGAGCTAAAGTTAAAAAAATATCAATTGCTGCATTAAAGCAGGACCGTTTTCAAGTACACCT
>CAXTMV010000322.1:0-3155 GCA_964245425.1 uncultured Flavihumibacter sp.
GTTAAAGACACACAGTTGAAATGCAAGGAATTTGGGATTACACATTTTTTCCAGCAGCCTTTTAACCCGGTTGAATTGGAACGCGCCGTGGAAGATTTGCTTTTATATGAAAACGAGAATGCCAGCACTGTCTTAAAAGCAGTGTAGGTTAGAACCCGGGCCCAGAAAACTAAAATAATCCCTTAAATCAAAATCTTACCTGAATGGAACTTATTTACCCACCAAAGGCTGGATCTGCTGAGAAAAAGTACAGGCATTACAAGGTCAATTCCTATGGTGTAAAAGAACTGATAGCTGATAAGAAAAGAGAATTTTTTTATATCGGTAAAGACAGTTTTGTTATTGATAACCTGGTGCAGTCTTTTGAAAGCGGCTATGCTGCAGAAAACCCGGAAAAAGCCATTTCTATCCTGTCTAAACTGATGGAAAAAAGAAATGTTTGCCCCGATGTTATACTGGCAGATGCCGCTACAGGCGTTGCCTCCCTGACCGCCTTCTACACATTCCTCTCCGGTAATGCCTCCCTGTGCAGCATTCCTTTTTTGATTGAAGCGTCCAATGCGGGCGACAAAGAACTGGCCGATTTGCGGAAGCTGACTTTTGTTGACGAAATCATATTCCTTCACCAGCAATCAGACAGACTGCTGTCGAAGATCAATTTTATCAGGAAAATAAAAGATACCGGTAATATCAAGCTGATGCAGGATAATATCACGCAGTCGCCTGAAACCAATTCGGTAACTAATGATTTGCTGAAAAGAGGCTTCGATATTGCAGTCACTTCTATTATACTTTTACTGCTGGCACCCGTGTTCTTGTTAATAGCCCTGGCCATCCGCTTAGAATCGGGCGGTCCTGTTTTTTATATTGCTAAAAGGGCCGGCAGGGGTTACCGGGTATTTAATTTTTATAAATTCCGCACCATGGAAGTGGGCGCCGATAAAAAGGTGGATCAGCTTTCGCACCTGAACCAATACAATGCCGGTGCAGAAAAAGGACCGGTTTTCTTCAAGGTGAGCAATGACCCCCGCATCACAAAAGTGGGCGCTTTCCTCCGGAATTCAAGCCTTGATGAACTGCCACAGCTCATCAATGTACTACTGGGCGATATGTCACTGGTGGGCAACCGTCCGCTGCCCCTGTACGAGGCAGAAACACTCACCACCGATGTTTGGGCAGAACGTTTTATGGCACCCGCCGGCATTACCGGTCTCTGGCAAATTAAGAAACGCGGCCAGGACGACATGTCCGTTGAAGAAAGGATTGGGCTTGATATCGCCTACGCCAACAGGAATAATTTTATGTACGACCTGTGGATTATGGCCAATACCCCCACCGCCCTTATTCAGAAATCAAGTGTCTAAACAAACAGTTGTTGGAGTAAAACTGAATGAATAGTATGTTGCCCGGTGCAGAGCCGCTTATCTCAATTATCACATTAAATTATAACCAGCCGGCCGTTACCTGCGAGTTCCTTGAATCTACCCGGAAACTCACGTATTCCAATTACGAAATCCTGGTATGTGATATGGCCTCGGAAACAGATCCGACAGCGATGATCGCAGCCGGAAACTATCCGAAGACCCGGGTCCTGCTCAGCAAAAAGAACCTTGGTTTTGCGGGCGGTAATAATTGGGGCATGCGCCAGGCCAAGGGCGATTTTATGTTCATTGTTAACAATGATACCGAAGTAACACCGGGTCTGCTCAATGAATTGATAGAACCTTTTTACCAGCACCCCCAGGTGGCTGTCACCAGCCCCAAAATTAAATTCTTTTTTCAGCCGGCAATTATCCAGTATGCCGGCTTCAACCCCATGAACCATTTTACCGGCAGAACTTCTACCGTAGGTGAAATGCAGCCCGATAAAGGCCAGTATGATACGCCTGGTGAAACCTTCGGCGCCCATGGCTGCGCCATGATGGTAAAAAAAGAAGTAATTGAAAAGGTAGGTATGTTCCCGGAAAGATTTTTCCTGTATTATGAAGAATGGGACTGGTCTGCGCGTATCCGGAAAGCAGGCTATACCATCTGGTACACCGCCAACGCAACCATTTACCACAAAGAATCGATGTCTGTAGGAAAAAAGAACCCGATGAAGGTCTTTTACCATACCCGCAACCGGATACTGTACATGCGGCGCAATACAACATGGTACCAGCAGCTTATCTTTTTCTTCTTCTTTATTGTTTTTGTAATACCCCGTTATTGCATCGATTACCTGTGGAAAGGCGAGTTTGCACAGATGAAGAATTTTTTTAAGGGCTTTGCCTGGAACCTGTATTCATCAAAGTATTCGAAAGTATAGGCTTCGGCGACTGTAATTTTTCATATAAATATTCGTTTAGCTGTCATGATAGTTGTAAAGCTGTTATTTTGCCTTCTGTTTATCTACCTGGCCATCAGTATTGTATACCTGCTACTGGTGGCAGTGGCCGGCCGGTTTGGCAAACTGCCTGTTTATACTTCGCACGCTGACAAAAAACGAATAGCCGTTATCATTCCCTCTTATAAAGAAGATGCTGTTATTATAGAAACCGCCCGGCAGGCCGCCCGGCACAATTATCCCGCAGGCCGGTTTACCGTAATAGTGGTGGCAGACAAATTGCAGCCTGAAACCGTTCAGCAGCTGCGCCAGATACCTGTTGAGGTGCTGGAAGCAGACGTGCATATGAAATCAAGATCGGTGCACGCGGCCCTTTATCATCTTGATGAAAGCCTTTTCGACATCGCCATGATACTGGATGCAGATAATATTATGGGAGCAGGCTGCCTGGAAAAAATAAACGACGCTTTTGCGCAGGGCTGCGAAGCGGTTCAATGCCATCGCACTGCCAAGAACAAGCAAACGGCCGTAGCCCTGCTGGATGCCATCAGCGAAGAAATCAATATCAACCTTTTTCGCCGGGGCCCGGCAGTACTGGGCACTTCCGCCGCACCCATCGGGTCCGGCATGGCTTTTACCTTTACCCTGCTGAAAGAGATCTTCAGTGTAGAACATATTCTTACCAACCCCGGGGAAGACCGTGAGATCGATATGCAGTTAATGAAGCACAAAATTTTCATGCATTTTATTGATGGCGCCTATGTATACGATGAAAAGGTGGCGAATGAAGCCGTCTTCGAAAAACAACGGGTAAGGTGGCTGGAGGCGC
>CAXTMV010000322.1:3195-5674 GCA_964245425.1 uncultured Flavihumibacter sp.
GTAAAGCGTTTTTTTGATGCAGACATGAAAACGCACCTAAAACAATTGTCTATTATATCAAATTCTTTCAAAACCTGCTATTACCCCGGTTGCTGCTGATTATGTTGCTGGGCCTGCTCTTCGCATTACTGTGTTTTCAATGGATTTTTTCTTTTACTATATTGATGCCAATGCCAGGCTGGTGGCTTACGCTGATCTTCCTTTATACAGGAGTACTCCTGCTGTCTGTACCTGCCAGGTTCTATTCCGTTCAAACAATAAAGGCCGCTGCACAGGTGCCCGTCTTAATGATCTCCATGATCAAAGCCCTTTTGAAAATCAAATCCGGGCGAAAGGAATTCCTGCATACCCCTAAGGCCTTTAAATCCTGATTTTTCCACAAAATTGTTAACTTATTTAAAATATCGATTTTTGGTCTTTATTTTGTTAACATCTCCCGCCTGCCCTATTTAAAAATAATCTCAGTTGCTTACCTCCACCCAAGCAGGATTAATTTGCTGCTTTTTTAATATCCAATTGTTGAAAAAACAATGCCTGTTACTTTACTGGCGACTGTATGTTAAAAAAATCTGATTAGTAACATAAGTCTAATGGCCTCAAAACTATTTATTTATAAATGGTAATGCATCTTTTTTTTAAAATTGCCGGTTTTTTGGTAAGAATTTTGCTTAATGGAACGTTAATAACAGTCCGTAATCCAATTTATCCTAACCCGAAAACCAATATCCTATGAAGGCAAAGTTCTACTCATTGCAGAGATGCTCTCTGTTTGTGGTTCTTTTTTTTATTTTTCAACCGCTTATATTTTCGCAACAGGTAGCTAAATCCATCCCCAACACTACTTCCCCGGATGCTGTAATCGGATTTCTCGAATTCAGGCCATCAGATTATGGCACACAGAAACATCCTTTAATCATTTTTTTACACGGCATCGGCGAGCGCGGCAACGGCAGCCCTTCGCAGGTAAGCTGGGTGGCAAATAATGGCACACCCAATCTTTGTGCCCATGGCGCAACGATGCGTTTTACCGTAGCCGGCCAGACTTCTTCGTTTGTGGTATTGTCGCCGCAGCTGAGCACCCAGTACGGATACTGGCCTACCTATTATGTAAAGGAAATGATCAAATACGCAAAGGCCAACCTGCAAATTGACTCTAACAGGATATATATAGCCGGGCTAAGCCTCGGTGGCGGCGGTATCTGGCGCGCCATCACAGAGGTAACCGATAACGATTATTCTTTCGACGGAACCATTGCGGCCGCTGCACCCTGTTGCGGTACCCAGGAAGAGATAGATGCCAATGTATGTTCCTGTATTGCAGCCAACCACTTGCCTGTATGGGCTTTTCACAGTATGGATGATGGTACCGTAGGTGTAGGCGCAACACAACACGCAGAAATATTAACCAGCTGGTGCACCGGTATGACCCCGGCAGCAAAATTTACCTATTACCAGAGCGGCAACCATGCGGGCGCCTGGATAAATGCATTCGACACCGGGCATATTACCGTACCGGTAGTAGTAAACGGCGTTGTATCAAATTTTACCGCCAACCCCAATGTATATGAATGGTTCCTGAGCAATAAAAGGGGCAGCGCAACGCCCCCGGCAAACACCCCGCCCACCGTCAGCGCGGGTCTCGCACAGATCATCACCCTTCCATTGAATACCGTTACATTAACCGGCTCTGCCGCAGGCACCAATGGCGCCACAATATCTTCTTATTCCTGGACAAAAACCAGCGGTCCGTCGGCAGGTGTTATCAGCCTGCCCCTGTTAAACACAACCCTGGTAACAGGTTTGGTACAGGGCACCTATGTTTTTACCCTTACCGTAACAGACAACCACGGATTGACCAGCAGTTCTACGATAACCATTACCGTAAACCCGCCGGTTAACCAGTTACCGGTAGCCAATGCGGGCAGCAATGCCACCATTACATTGCCTACCAGTAGTGCGTCATTAAATGTCAGCGCTTCCAGCGATCCCGATGTCAGCATCAGTACTTACCTGTGGAGCAAGACCAGCGGTCCTTCGTCCTATACAATTGCCAATACAGGTGCGGCGAGTACCACGGTCAGCAACCTGCTGCAGGGCGTTTATGTATTTACGTTAAAGGTGACCGACAATGCCGGTGCCTCAGCAACGGCAACCGTAACCATAACAGTGAATGCCGCACCCAACCAGTTGCCGGTGGCCAATGCAGGCAGCAATGCCTCCATTACGTTGCCTGTCAGCAGTGCGGCATTAAACGGCAGTGCTTCCAGCGATCCCGATGGCAGCATCAGCACTTACCTGTGGAGCAAGACCAGCGGTCCTTCTTCTTATACCATTGCCAATACAGGTGCGGCCAGCACCACGGTCAGCAACCTGGTGCAGGGCGTTTATGTATTTACGTTAAAAGTGACCGACAATGCCGGTGCGTCAGCAACGGCAACCGTAACCATAACAGTAAACCCGGCACCCAACCAGTTGCCGG
>CAXTMV010000323.1:0-5643 GCA_964245425.1 uncultured Flavihumibacter sp.
CTTATATCCTGGACTGGGATCAATTTAAACTACACAAAGCAAAAGGGGGGACTTTAAAGGATTTTAAAAATAAAGAATATTCGCCGCTGACAGATGAGCGAATGCTGAACCACCTATCCGGAAAAGAAATCATAGGAGTTTATCCTTTATTACAGGATAACACATCGTGGTTTATAGCGGCCGATTTTGACCAGTCCACCGCCAAAACCAAAAGCTGGATGGACGAGTGCCGGACATTTATGCTGGAATGCGAAAAGTATAATCTACCTGTTTACCTGGAACGTTCGAGATCTGGTACAGGTGGCCATGTCTGGATGTTTTTTGAAGAACCTTATCCGGCATTTAAAAGCAGGCAGATATTTATTCAACTCCTCAAATCTTCGGGCATTATATCAGAAGTGGAAAAGAATTCAAATTTTGACAGGCTATTTCCCAATCAGGATGGACATTCGGGTAAAGGCTTGGGCAACCTTATTGCTTTGCCTTTACAGAAAAAGGCTATGGAGAATGGTAATGCCTGCTTTATTCATCCAGAAAATTTAAACCAATTTCCTGACCAATGGGTGTTCTTAGAAACCGTCCAAAAAGTAAAAATGAAAACGCTGGATGAATTGTATGAGGACATTATTGATAATAAACTTACCAGTTCTGCTATTGGAGCAATTGCTACAAATTCTTTGAGTGGCGAGTTCGCAATCATTCTCAGTAATCAGGTCGTATTGCCACGCTTTGGCTTAGATCCTTTATTGTCAGAATACCTAAAGAATAATCTCAAATTTATGAATGTGGATTATCTTATTAAAAAGCGGTCGGGACGAAGTACTTATGGTATGCAAATGTATTTTGAAACAGTCGAGGAAAAAGAGAATACCATTGTTATTCCAAGGGGTATTATTGGCAGGTTGCTCCGATATTGCAATGAACAAAAAATAGTCTACAAATTTGAGGATAAAAGAGTAAAACTTGAGCCGATTAAATTTGCATCTTCCATTTCATTGCATAACTATCAACAAGAAGCTGTTGAAATCACTAATAAAAAAGGCTTTGGCGTAATCGTTGCACCTCCTGGCGCAGGAAAAACGGTAATGGGTTTAGAAATTGTAGCAAGAAAGCAGCAACCTGCTTTAATCATCGTTCATCGAAAGCAATTGTTTGATCAGTGGGTGGATAGGATTCAGTCTTTTCTGGGTATTCCAGAATTCCAAATAGGAAAAATTAATGGTAGTAGCTATGAAATTGGGGAGGAAATTACCGTAGCGATGATACAAAGCCTGCAAAATCCAGATCTGCCAGACAAAGACAAACTACATCATGCCTTTGGAACAATTATAGTAGATGAATGTCATCATATTCCCGCCAAAACATTCCGGGAAGTAATACGGCATTTCCATTCTTATTACCTCTATGGGTTTACGGCAACTGCTATTAGAAAAAACAAAGATGAAAAGCTGATATTTATTCACATTGGCGATATAATTCATGAAGTGATCATCCCTATAACTGCAAACCAAAATAGACAATTATCGGTAGTCATTCAAAACACAGAATTATTTACGCCGTTTGATGCCTCAACGGATAAAACTGAAACACTTTTAAATATCCTTATTCATGATACGGCAAGAAATGAAATGATCGTAGAAGATATTAAAAGGGAAGTAAGGGCTGGCAGAAAGATACTGGTATTAACCGAGCGGAAAGCCCATGTTGATATATTGCAACAATATCTGAAAGGCATTTGTGAAACAATTGCATTGACCGGAGAAGATAGCGAACAATCTAAGAAAGCGAAACTGCAACTAATTGACAGCAGCGATTTCGAGGTACTGATCGCCACCGGTCAATTTATTGGAGAAGGGACCGATATCGGTGTTCTAGATTGCCTGGCTTTGGCTTATCCTTTTTCTTTTGAAGGTAAACTGATTCAATATATCGGTCGGGTTCAGAGAAGCCCTGTTGCCCCGGTTATATATGATTACAGGGATTGCAGGATTGAATACCTTAACAACCTGTTCAGGCAGCGTAATAAGTATTATCGGAAATTGACGAAGTCAGGACAACTAACAAAACTGGATGAAATATTGCTGGTCTTTCAGGGGGCTGGTTTTTATATCAATACCACTGGTAATTTACTCCCGGTTGAATGTCTTGATTTGCCATTACCTGTTGAGCAATTTAAAGATGGCGTGATCTGGAGACTACGTATTAATAGTTATAATGAGGAGGTAGGGGAATTATTTGGAGAAATTATTGACTATTATTTTCCGATAAATAAGGTAACGGATGCTAAACAATCTTCATTTTATTTTTATGGAATTGAAAGAATAAGGTTCAGAAGTCTGGACACAAGTAGTTTCCTAAGATCCGTTATACTAAAACATCAGCCTGGTATTGAAACTAAAAGAATAGAAGATGACAAAAAAGAACAGACTCCTATCGAGTATATTGTTTTAAAAACAATGAAAGTACCTTTTGGGAAAATTAATTTCTTATTTGGAAGTGTTTCATTTCCCATCTTCATTGAAGAACTTAACCTTGAAATTTTATTCGAAATCGCTAACCCAGATGTTAGACCAGAGTTTGCAGCCATCCGTGACTATTTCATAAAGGCGTTGAAAAAGAAATTAATCTCCGCAAATATTACTGTGAAATACACCGCCAGCCAGATATTATCATTAACAGCCAAATCAGAAGATATTGATAGCATAAACGGTCAGATGATTGATAGTGTTCGGTTTGAGTTTACAAAGCGGGAGATTTTGAAAGGTAATGGACGGGCTGCGGATGATCAGTCTATCCATACGATGGAGGATTTGTTGAGTTCATATGACGAAGGGAAGAAATTATTTTTATCCGAAGCTGCTTTATTTGATGACATATTAAACATTAAGAACTCAAAACATTATTTGCAGCTGAAATATCTTTCATCTAAGCATGAAGCTTCGGTTTTGAAACTGAGATTTGTCTTGCAGCCATTTTCTTTTTTATTTTTATTAGCGGGCGAAAAGAAATATCATATTATATGGGAAACATTGGATAGCGAAGAGGCAACCTATATATGGCATGCAGATAGAACCAGAGAGTCGTTACGAAATACCCTTGTAGAAATTGAGGTCATGCTGAGGGATATAAAGAAAAATGGCAGGCAGGCATTTCTTGAAAAGGAGAATAGCAATTTCAGCAAGATAGTTCATGACTATTCAGATTCAAAAAAGGGATTTGTTTTATGGAAAGGTATGCTGGAAGAAAAATTGATATAGATTATCTTGCTATCTGTTCCTCAAACCACTGAAGATATTTTTCAATCTGTGCCACCAAATAATATGGCAGGTTCAATAAATTGACCGTCTTGCCTTCCGGTGTAGTAATAGTAGACAACAAAATCTCCCCGGCATACAATCTTACCGCCATATTATGCGGAGCCATATCCATGAACATGGCCAGAGACCGAAGCGTACCGGTGGCGCCGGATTTGACTTCAATAGGAATAAGTTTTCCCTCATAAGAAAACAAATAATCGACTTCTGCTGCAGAGGTAGTCTTTTCTCGTACCCAAAAGGCCAAACCCCGCAATGCACTATATTGCCTGGCCAAAAGTTCCTGGCCAACAATATGCTCGATCACCATTCCCTGGTAAACATTGTTCAGATCAGTTGTTCCTAAAATTTCCCGCTGTAGCCCTACAAAATAATTTAGCATACCTGTATCCAGTACATGCAGACGCGGCGATTTACTTACATCCGGCAGCAATGGCAAGACCGGGCTTGTTTGTGGATAGACCAGGTGGATCAGCAGGGCTTTTTCAAGTACCCGTAAAGATTCGCCCATCTCCCGGGATTTATATGAGGAATTACCAAAATTCTGGAATTTAATTCGTTTCCCTGCCTCGGCAAAACTTGAACGGATCGCATGCCGGATATAATCAACCTGCGATCCGCCATGAGCATATTTTTCTACGTCATCAAGGTATGAAACGAGCAGCGATTCATAAATGGGAGTAAGTGCTGCCAGATCTTTATGACCTGAATAGTGCGCAACAATTTCAGGCATGCCGCCGATCAGGCAATAGGTCCGGAACAACCTTAGCATCGTGTCATGCGCAAATGCCGCCATCGGCACCGTCAGCACTTGTTCCAGCGCCGCTGTTTCCCGAATCGCTCCCAGGAATTCCGGGAAAGATGTCGGCTGGATTACCAGGTATTCTACCCGGCCAACGGGGAAACTGATCTGAGGATCGAACAGGCTTTCCAGCATCGAACCCGCAGCAATCATCGGGATGTCCGGAGCATTCTCATAAAAGTATCGCAACTGCTGAAGCGCTTCCGGCACCTCCTGAATCTCATCAATAAAAATCAACGTATTGGCACGGTCAGCAAGCGATTTATTTTTCAGAAAAAATAAAGCTTGCAGGAGGGTCTCAAAATTTGAAAATTCTTCGAATGGCTTCCGGTCTCCTGGCAGCTCCAGATTAAGGTAAATAAAGTCCTTAAATTCAGCCGAAAACTGACGGATGACTGTGGTTTTTCCCACCTGCCTGGCACCCCTGATAATGAGTGGTTTACGGGTATCTTTTGCCTGCCATTTTTTCAACTCCTGCAATATATGTCTTTCAAACATGTCACAAAATTAGGGCATTTTTAGCTATTTTTTGTAATAAAATAAGCCCAATTTTACAAATTTAATGTCACAAAATTAGGGCATTTTACTCCTCTTGACTATTAAGCGATCTGTAAACCGACAAGCAAACAGAGCCCATTGCTATTTTGGCAAGATGATAGTTGTAATTTGAACTGAACTTTTAAGCAAACTAAATTAATGTTGTTCATAGCCTTCGCTGGTTTCACCGGGTACATTCGTACTGCATTAAATACAACACTGATATTTCAAAAAATTCGATATTTTTACAGTAAGATTTGCAGTTATTTAATGACCGAGAAAAGTAGTGAGTAATTCGGTGAGTACAATATTTAAGGCGTCTGTAAGAAATTGATTTTTATAGATATTACAGGATCGGTTCGATAACCGTCCGGTCCGCTTAAGTCTTTCTCACATTTTCGAAACCCTTTAAAATCGTTGATTTTGAAGGGTTTCTCTTTTACTGGCATTTGCAATCTTTCGCAAATTTTCGTATTTTGTTTCAACACCTTTTCAACAGAAACGTAAATGTTTCAACATATGGCAGCCAAAGTAAGTCTAAAGCATTATCTCTTCACATGCAGGGGCACCGCAGGTGCTTTGCCAATCTATCTGAGAATTACATATGACCGTAAGAAAGCCGAGGCACACTCAGGCTATAAAGAGACCTCTTTATTTTCTCCTGTTATACCGGCCTTCGTTTCCAGGATGCACAAAACCTCACAACGGCTAATTTGTCCAGTATAAAAAGCAAACATTTTTTACAATACCTGCCGGAGATACGCTGGTGCCCCTTTTTTTGAGTTCATTACTTGCGCGGGCTTGTCCTTGCTCCGGGTGCTCGATGGCATAAGCAACGACAGCTTGCTCATCCGATTCCGCAATCCGGTTTTTCAATAATGGTTTACTGCGGCTGATTTCTTTCAGTGCAAGTTCTCCGCCATCTTCATAAAGCTTTTGAAATCTGTAAAAGGTATCCCTGCTGTATCCCATTACTTTACAGGCCTCCGA
>CAXTMV010000324.1:0-1307 GCA_964245425.1 uncultured Flavihumibacter sp.
TTACCATTCTTACACTTATTTCTTTCACCTTTATCTTTAACCTTCCGGGCATCTTATCTGGCCCCATACAATCGCTAGCAGATGGTATTAAAGAAATTGCCAATAAAAATTACGGGAAACGCATTTACCTGAAGCAGGACGATGAGTTCGGTGATTTGGCAAATGCCTTTAACAGCATGGCAGAAAAGCTGGATGAATATGAAAACAGCAATATCGCCAGGATGCAGTTTGAAAAAAGCCGTATTGAAACCATTATCAACCAGATGAAAGATGGCATTATTGGGCTTGATACCAAAAAAAACATCCTGTTCCTGAATGCGGTTGCCCAAAATTTACTGGGGTTGAAAGAAAGCGAGATTGCAGGTAAATATGCACCCGATGTGGCGTTGGGCAATGATTTAATGAGAACATTGCTGCAGGATGATGCGGAAAAAAAAGAAATGAAAATTTATGCTGATCATAAAGAAAGTTATTTCAATAAGGATGTATTGAATGTGACCAGCAATGATGAAGTGATTGGAAAAGTAATTGTTTTGCGAAACATTACACCTTTTCACGAATTGAACGAAGCAAAAACAAATTTCATTGCCACCGTATCGCACGAGTTAAAGACACCCATCTCCGCCATTAAAATGAGTGCACAGTTGTTAACGGACAGCCGGGTTGGCCAGCTCAATGCTGTTAAAAATAACGGGTGAATTGCTGAATATGTCGCAGGCAGAAACCGGTAATATTCAATTAAAATTGCAGGCCACCCCTCCTGCTGCCATTGTTGAACAGGCCATGCAGGCCATTACTGCGCAGGCACAGCAGAAAAATATACAGCTGCAGGTGGCAGTGCAGGATAATTTGCCCGCCATTCATGCAGACGCAGAAAAAACATCCTGGGTGCTGATCAATTTTTTAACCAATGCCATTAAATATTCCGGTGAATCGGCCGTGATTGAAGTAAAAGCTCACACAAAAGATAACCGGGTATTGTTTACTGTGAAGGATCATGGCAAAGGCATAGAGGAAAAATACCTGCCAAGAATATTTGATCGCTATTTCAAGGTACCGGGTACGCATGAACGCAATGGCACCGGGCTGGGGCTGGCCATTTCAAAAGAATTTATTGAAGCCCAGGGCGGCCATATTGCGGTAAGCAGCGTGCCGGGTGAAGGCAGCCTGTTTGGGTTTGATTTTCCGCTTGCCAGTACAGCGTAATATTGTAAGATACATCCAGCAGCAATATCAGCAAATGTTCTTATATTGAGACACCAGTGATTTTATCAATTAAATTGTAGTTGCTAATATTTGATCTGACA
>CAXTMV010000324.1:1317-3122 GCA_964245425.1 uncultured Flavihumibacter sp.
GCACGGTACCGTCTGCCAGTACCAAAACCGCGTCCTGTTGTTGTATTGTAGCCATGCTCAGTTTAAAAGTTTCGCAAAACTAAGAGAGAAAAAGAGAAAAAGAGAAAAAAACTACTCCCATATTGCTTCGCTCAATGTGCATGAATATCGCAAAAGAGCTAAGAGAACAAAGAGAAAAGGCGAACAGCGCATATCGCTTCGCTTCATGTGTAGTTGCTAATATTTGATCTGACAGTTTGCGATTTTCGGGCCCAAAAACCGTCTTTCAATTTACAAATATTTTATCCACTAAAAAATTTGCTGCGATGTACCGCCGGGGGCTTCTCCGCAAATTTTTTGTGGATAAAGCTTTAGGAGGTTACTTCAGCTTTTGAATACAATTGATCAATTCGCTTTTCTTTAGCCAGTTCCTTACTGTCAAGCCAGGTTTGCATGGGCGTTTTCCCGTAGCAATACCGGCCACTGTGCGACCTGTCATTATTGTAATATTGAAGCCATTCATCAAGGTCTGCCTGCATAAGTTCCAGTGAATCGTACAATTTTTTCCGGAACGCTACTGCATAAAATTCTTCTTGTATTGTCCGGTGAAAGCGCTCACAGATACCGTTGGTCTGAGGACTCTTTGCTTTTGTTTTTGTATGATCGATGTCTTCAATTGTGAGATACAGTTGATATTCATGATGCTCTCTTGCTCCGCAATACTCTGTTCCACGGTCTGTCAGTATGCGTAATAAATCAACTTCCTGGCTTTGATAGAAAGGCAGCACTTTGTCATTAAGCATATCTGCGGCCACCAGTGCATTCTTGCGATCGTATAGTTTGGCAAAAGCCACTCTGGTATAAGTGTCGATGAAGGTCTGCTGATAGATTTTGCCGACTCCTTTTATATAACCAACATAATAGGTATCCTGTGAACCTAAATACCCTGGATGATGCGTTTCTATCTCTCCACGACTTTCCTGCTCTTCTTTTTTTCGTTCCAGGGCGGCTACCTGGCTGTCGGTAAGAATCATTCCATCCTGAGCCACTTTAGCTTCCAGTGCCTTTAATCGTTTTTGCATCGTCTCAAGGTCGTGGCGAAGCCATACACATCTGATACCTGCAGGAGATACGCTCGTACCCCTCTTTTTGAGTTCATTACTAGCCCGGGCTTGTCCCTGCTCCGGGTGTTCGATGGCATAAGCTACGACAACTTGTTCATCCGCTTCGGCAATACGATTTTTTAATATCGGTTTGCTACGGCTGATTTCTTTAAGAGCAAGTTCTCCACCATCTTCATATAGCTTTTGAAACCTGTAAAAGGTATCCCTGCTGTATCCCATTACTTTACAGGCCTCCGAAACGTTGCCGAGCTTCTCGGCTAACTTCAATAAACCCATCTTGGGTTGAATAAGTTTTTGCGTTGTTGTCATGATTTGATCGTTTACAGTTATTAAATTTACAAACAACTGTCAGATTAAATCTAAACTTCTACAATTAAATGCAGCAAGTTGCAGGCAGCCAAATTATTTTTTATTAATCCATTTCATTGCCGCAATCACCTTTTTATCGTGGCCTATATCATTGAAGCTGTCAGGTCCGTTCATATAAATATCCGGAACCAATGCTTGCTCATAGACTTGTCCTGTGTTATCGTTTCCATAGCCAGTTGACAGATACAGATAAACTGGATCATTGACTTTAAATCCGCCAATTGAGGTAACATATCCTGCTGTTTTTTCACCCAGGAATAAAGTGTTTTTTCGCCTCTTAAACGACATAGCCAAAAATTCGCATGAACTGCCAGTGCCCCTGCCAATTAAAAC
>CAXTMV010000324.1:3132-4863 GCA_964245425.1 uncultured Flavihumibacter sp.
CGACTGCAGGAATCAATTTGCTGGGAATGCTGCAATTTGGAACGATTGAGCATATGCTGATTGTATCAAGATAAAAACTATTGTTTCTCAAAATCCAGTTTTGTTTCATTTTACCTGTAAATGAACCTAAGTTGCCATCATGCAATAGATGTTCAAGCCCAAGCATCATGGGATACATGGCGCCACCGCCATTTAACCGTAAGTCAAGAACGACTCCTTTAACGTTTTTGTCAAGAAGAAAACAAAGGCTGTCATTAAGGTTCTGGGCTTTCTTATTCAATTCTGTTCTTTCTCCATTTGACATATAAGGAACACGTAAGTAACCGATGTTACCTTGCAGGATTTCAGTCTGGAGAAAGACACCTTTTTTCCATTCATTTTTTATTGAGTCGGACAAAGCCGGTTCATCACGGGTCCATTTATAGGCACTGTCGCCAATAAACGCTGTTCCATGAAAGTCATTCAAAGCTTTGAATATCATTTTAAATACTGGGCCTAACTGATATATGTTTTCTAAATTCCGCGCTTGTTCAAATGCCTGGGTTTGAATGACCGTCCAGTCTACTTTATTTGAATTTGCCGTATTGGCTTTCATAATTTCGATAGAAGTGTCAATAACAAATCTTATTTCCTGATTTTGTGCATACAGCGTGTTTATAAGCAGGAAAAGCAGCATACATATAGATAGTGTCATCTTCATTTGAGGGAATTTTATCGTGATTCCTGCAATTTCAGAATAGGCCGACACATCTAATTTATTTTTGTTTGCGGTTTATAAATCAGTAATCGGTTTGTATTTGGGCACCAGTGTTTTCATAATGCTCCATGCTACCAAATAAGACAAAGCACAGATGGTAAACATAATGGTGTAACCGGTTTGTACATGGCCCAGTGCTTTGTAATGATCAAACAACGCACCTCCTAGTTTAGACATAAACACGCCGCCCAATCCACCTGCCATACCGCCGATGCCTACTACTGAGCCAACTGCTTTTTTGGGAAACATATCGGAAACGGTGGTAAAAATATTGGCGGACCAGGCCTGGTGGGCCGAGGTGCCTATGCCAATTAAAAGAACAGGCACCCAAAAGCTAATGTATCCAAATGGCTGCGCCGCCAGTACAATCAGCGGGAAGAGTGCAATCAGAAACATGGCTTTCATTCTTCCATCGTATACTTTATGCCCTTTTTTTATAAAATACATCGGCAACCATCCACCAAAAACACTTCCAATCATTGACAGGGTATACAACACCGCCAAGGGTATCACAATTGCCTTGTCTATCATACCGTATTGCGCCTTCATGTAGGCAGGCAACCAGAATAGAAAAAACCACCAAACGCCGTCAGTCAATAGTTTTCCGATGGTAAACGCCCAGGTTTGTTTATAGCCCAGTAATTTAATCCAGGATACTTTTACCAAACTGGTGTTTTCATCTTTTTCCTCCTCGCCACCATTGATATACTGGTATTCTTCAGCGGAAAGTCTTTTTTGTTTTTCGGGCCTTTCATAGTAATACAACCAGAAAATCAGCCATAGAATGCCAATGATACCGATGATAATAAAGGCTGTTTCCCAACCCCAGTTTACCCTAATCCAGGGAACAGTAAGCGGCGCCAGGATGGCCCCAATATTGGTGCCTGAATTAAAGATCCCTGTTGCCAGTGATCTTTCCTTTTTTGGAAAATATTCGGCGGTGGCCTTAATGGACGAGGGGAAATTGCCGGCTT
>CAXTMV010000324.1:4873-5604 GCA_964245425.1 uncultured Flavihumibacter sp.
CTGAAAAAGCAGTGATACCCGCCCATCCCAGTACAGTAGCAATACCCTGGCCAAGGGGAATGGCCAGGGCGTGCACAACGGCGCCGGCCGACCAGATAACAATGGCAAGCGAATATCCTTTTTTGGTTCCCAGTTTATCAATTATACGGCCTGCAAAGAGCATTGAAAATGCATATACAAATTGAAAGACCGCCGTAATATTTGCGTAGTCGGTATTGGTCCAGTGAAATTTTTCTGCCAGGTAAGGTTGCAAAAGACTTAATACCTGCCTGTCAAGATAATTTACCGTAGTGGCAACAAATAACAATGCGCAGATGGTCCAGCGGTATTTTCCAATCGTTGATTGATTCATTATGGCTTATTTTAATAGCAGACCTGGTGATGGTAACTGAAAAACTTACAATCCCGCTTTTACTTTGTTGATTGTTTCTATTACTTTTTTTGTTTCCGGTTCAATGGTGGAATAATCTTTTTGCTCCATTAATTTTTTGCTGATGAGTTTGCTGCCCATACCAACTGCGCAAACACCGGCTTTAAACCAGCCGGCAATGTTTTCGCTGGTAGTATCTACACCGCCTGTAGGCATAAACAGCAGTTTGGGAAAAATATCTTTGATGCTGCTGAGGTATTCAGGGCCCAGCATATTGCCCGGGAAAAGTTTTATGAATTTGATTCCGCTGGTTTCGGCGGCAATAATTTCTGAGGGAGTCATACAACCGGGTGCATAAAAC
>CAXTMV010000325.1:0-5594 GCA_964245425.1 uncultured Flavihumibacter sp.
TTATAACGCTATTTTTTATCATCAATCATCCACTAAAAATACCTTTATGGACAAGACTACCACCTTCTTGATAAACAGCCCGAGTCATCCATCAGCTATTAATGTTGCTGCCGGCAATTATCCCGAACAACCTGTCAAAATCTCCAATGCAGTCTTGCAACGCCTGATGGAAGAGGTGCAAACAGACAACCAGAACACTATTTCAGCCTATAACCGAACGCACAACCGACATAATCGTGGCAGATAATCTAACATTGAAACCACAACTGGATACCGTCTTGCTAAAGGTGGCCAGCCGTTGCAATATCAATTGTAATTATTGCTATGTATACAATATGGGCGATGATAACTGGCTCCACATGGAAAAGTTGATGTCCCCCGAAACAATTGACGCGGTTTGTAACGCATTTGCTGAATTGGTGAGAATCCAGGAAAGACCTTATAGCGTTGTGCTACATGGTGGTGAACCTTTTTTATTAGGAGAAAAACGGTTAACGGATCTGCTGAAAAAATTACGTAGCGTTTTGCCATGGGAATTTCCCATCAGCATTCAGTCAAATGGCATATTGATTACTTCGCAAATACTAGACATATGTTCCTCATATCATACAAGCGTTGCTGTTAGCATTGACGGCCCGCGGGCTGTTCATAATAAACACAGGATTGGATTTGATGGTAATGGAACCTTCGATAAAGTGGTAAATGGTATCAACGAACTTAAGGGTCATCCGAATGCTGATTTCTTATATGCCGGAATTTTATCAGTTATTGATCCGCTTTCTGATCCATCTGAAATCTATCATTTCTTTAAATCGCTTGGTACCCCAAGTGTAGATTTTCTTTATAAAGACGGTAACCATACCAAACTGCCTCTGCATAAATCGTCAGTGGAGTCAACCGAATATGGTGCCTGGATGTCCGGTTTATTGAATGAATATTTATCGGACGAATATCCAATGCCAGTACGGGTACTGGATGACATGCTGAAAGTGCTCATGGGCGGCACAGTTAGCAAAGAAGGTCTGGGAATCACTGACTTTGGAATCATTATTATAGATACTGACGGCACGGTCATGAAAAATGATACGCTTAAAAGCACCTTTAATGGAGCAGATAAATTTACCGTTCCATTGAATATTAAAGAAAACAGTTTACTGGATTTTTTGCAATCAAAGGAATTCATTGACTACCGTGACATGCAAAGACCTTCACACCAAAAATGCAGGCTTTGCCCGGCCTTGCATGTTTGTGGAGGCGGTATGATCCTGCACCGCTGGAGCAAAGAGAATGGTTATGACAATCCTTCCATTTATTGCGCTGATCAGTTGTTGCTGATTGACAGTATACAAAAATCCCTGGCTCAATATTCGATCAATCATGAGTACCAATAATTTTGTCGACCTGTCTGACATTAGTTATGCAGCTGCGCCTTATCCGCATATTTCTTCACCGCAGGCGCTGCAACATCCATACGCAAAATCTCTTTTTAACTGGTTTGAAACATCGGCCCCATGGAATATCACCATTGCTGATTTTTACGAGCAAAGCGAATTCGATGTATTAAAGGCAGACCTGCCTGCAGCATTGAAATGGCTGGTCAGCGTTGATAACATTCATGTCGTTGAACAACATATTAAAGATAGTTTTACCATTGATAGTTTAGAGTTGGTTGGCGTCGTCGCACATAAATTGGTGGATGGACAAAGAATTGGTATACACAATGACTTTATCAATGGTGAAGAGACGCATCGGCTCGTTATTCATATTACGGATGGCTGGACAGAAGACAATGGCGGGATACTGATGCTATTCGGTTCTCCCGATGTAAAAGATGTCTGTAAGATTATTTACCCGCTCAATAATTTTGCATTCGGGTTTGAAATATCTCCCGTCTCACATCACGGGGTCTCAAAAATTTATAATTTTTCCCGGTATACACTGATTTATACTTTCAGGGATCCGGTTATTCGTAACATTGCTTTACTGATCAATGATTTCCTGCATAAGCCATTTGCCTTCAAAGATTCTGCGCTGGCCCATTTGCTACTGCAAAAAAAATTAAAGGAATTAAACAAAAAATGGGCAGGCGCTGATACCATTTACAGTACTGCCCTGTGTATCAATGGTACAACTGATCCGGGTGTTACAGTGAATAGTATGCAAAATAATCACATAGTAGTTGAGTCAGGTTCTGCTGTCGCCTTAAAACAATTTTATGCAGAACATGGTCTTGTTGTACTTGAACAGGATGGATTAATGGCTGCAGGTGCTTTGACAAAATTAGATGATGCGCTATTGCTGATTAAGAATATGCCTGTGTTATATGATGAGATCGTCACTTTCGTAAAGGCTATACAGGTTGTGAAAACAGAGGATGCAGAAACAGACATTAGTTACAGTCATCCAAAAGTTCCCTTTTCTATATTTGTATCGTTGTGCGATGATAACTCAGTTATATCAAACCTGCGGGCGGCAGAATCTATTATTCATGAAACCATGCACCTTAAACTGACGCTGATTGAAAATCAACAACCACTTGTCAAACCCAATACCGGCAATGTATTTTTTTCTCCATGGAGAGATGAGAAACGTCCGGCGCAGGGTGTTTTGCATGGTTTATTTGTCTTTAGAATTATTTTAGCTTTTTATGAACAGGTTGGTATTAATTCCACCGACTTAACTATAGCCGATTATTTGTCGTCCAGGAAAAGGCAAATTAGTATTGAAATCGATCAATTAAATAATTTTGATAAATGCCCTGATTTGACTACAGATGGGGCCATCCTTGCAATAAGTCTATTGCCATTGAACTAAATTGCGCATCTGGTTGAATTGCCTCCCGTAATGTCAATAGCGGCCCATTAAGCATTGGATCATTAATGTCTACTCCTTTTGATACTGCAATGTCGACGACATCTTTTATCCTTTGAAGAATTTGAAAGTATTTTCTACGGGCTTCTTCAAAATGTGAATGTCTTAAGCCCAAAAGTTTTATACAGATTTCCCCCTTTTTTGTTATATGAATTGGTTCATCCAAATAAAATTGGATATGGTTTCTTGGATCTTCGGCACAGGGATCTATGATAACAGGGTCTTCGGAATTGCAATCATGGTGACTGTGGTTGCGCTTGCTTTCATCCAGCAATGGAAAATAGTTTCTTTTGAATGAAACATTGATGATTTGCTTGCATAAAAAAAGGTTGCTCCAATCATATGCAAGCCAATAATACCCGGGATAAAATTGTTTGCCTGCAGGATATTCGTCAATTCTGCCTTTAGGTCTGAAATGTTCAACATCGCCATAATCACCCAGTAATTTTGCTTCACTAAAGCAACATTTGTTGTGCTGAAGTTTAATCAATTCGTCTTTGATCTCATCAGTTTTGTAAGCGTCGGTAATTTTAAATTTCATTTTCCCACTGCTGTATTCAGCTGGATAGTTGTCATACTCTTTCTTATGCGTGTCGGCTTGCAACGGTCCTTCAATCGCAAGTTTGGGGAGGATATTTCCTTTTCTAATTTGTATCATTATAACTTACCGGCTTTTCTTAGCAAATCAGCTGCCTGACGAATCTCGTCAAGTAGCTTTTGATCATCGTTGTTTTCTGTAACCGGCAGCTTTGATAGTTGCTCATCCAGTCCTTTCAAAACGGCAGCCTCTTCAACCGTACGGAAATCTTTATCAAGCAATTCCCGTCTTTGGATAATCAGTTTCTCAATATCGGGGCTTCGTTCACTTGAAATATTGAATAGATCGCTGGTAATTATTTGGCCAATGCGCCACCCTTTTACGACTGCAGGTTCGTTTTGAATGACAGCTTGTTTAGCTATCCGGTTTATAACACATAAATTTTCAAATTCTGAAGATTGCGCCATAAAAGGGATATGTGCGGTGCAAATAAATTGAGTACGGGGAAAATGTTTTGTCAACTCTTGCCTCACTACTCTTTGCCACCTCGGGTGCAAATGCAGATCTATTTCATCAACGATCACTACTGCCGGTTCGTGTAATGGATTTTCACTTTCCTTATAATGCCATAGCATTCTCAAGGCAAGATCTACTGTCCATGCCAGCATAGTAACGTATCCCAGGCTGAGATTAAACAACGGTATGTTACCGTCAGACGTTACAATTTCCACCAGGTTGTCGTTCGTTGATCCATCTTCTTTCAGGGGATCTTTAATTAAAATTGACTCCGGGCTATCAACATAAGGTAACAAATCAGTTAAAATCATTTTTACCTTACTAAGCAATTCGGCTGCTTTGCCTTTCCCCTTATTACGTATAGAAGTCGTATCCAATAGGTTTAGCAATTGACCGGCATCATACAAATCCGAAGAATTCGAAAAAAGATTAGATGTATTGTCTTTCAGCTCTGATGTCTCAAAATTTTTAGATCCCATATGCCGGGCAGCTCCATAGGCAAACAGGTTAGGCGAATTAAATTCATCCAATTGGCTATACTCAAGTTTAATGTCATCGAGCTTACCTTTTTTAGTTTTAATATTGATACCATGTGAAATAAGATTTTCAGCAGTTGGTATCTTTCCCAGTTCTATTCCTCTTGTGAATACCGCAGCTACCCGCGAATTAACATCTTCTCCCTTCCGGATAAGTATTTCGTAGTCTTCGTCATCTTCAAATCCATCCATAAAAGGTTTAATCGCAATTTTTACTTCCGGTATCTTCGCCTCTTCTTTTTTCAACTTATCACTTTCTTCTACGGGGATCATCCAGGCAATACATTTTAGAAGAGTTGTTTTGCCAATACCATTGTCCCCTAAAATAAGTGTCCATGGTGAAACGGCTCCGTTGCTGTCTTTAAGATCAAGGATTTGCTTTTCACCAAAGCACTTAATATTCTCAATTTCGATACTTGAGAAATACATTGCAACATTTTCTTCCTTTTTCTTTTTCATTATAGTAAAGTAATTTAATCAGTGCTGAACTGGAAAGTACTGAAAATTGATGACTTATATTGAGAACCATGGAATTTCATCCTATTTCATCTTACTTCCCACCAAACCTATTTCCAATTCCTCACCCGTAAGATCCTTATAACCATTTTGCAGTTGATCGATCAGCCAAATACAATCCGTTTCCGATTGCGGACTTCTTACAATATATCCTTCCTCTGCTTCAATCAGCTGAATAGTTTGACCCACTTTCGATATCCGCACCCATCCCTTTTCTGAATCAACAAACCCCATTTCCGTTTCCGTAAAATCAGATATGCGCAAATGCGAAATGTCGTCTGGTTTAAGACAAAATATATCAAGCAGGCTCTGCACCTTCACCGGGTCAGTGGCTTCCACAACTGTGATGTATCGTTCGTTATTAATATCCCAGAGCCAGTTGCCGGGTCTGATGGTTGCTATCGGGCGCATACATTTACGTATTAGAATTGAAAATAGGAAGAACTACCAGATGAGTTCTAATTTTTATTACTTTTAACTGTTAGTTTACCTTAATTAAGTAGGACAAAATATGCAAAAATTGGCCTTGCAAATCGACAAAATGATCGACAAAATGCCTAAATAATTGAGTTTAATAAGACAATGGTAATCCAATCCGGGTCGCGGATGCATAGGAT
>CAXTMV010000326.1:0-387 GCA_964245425.1 uncultured Flavihumibacter sp.
TGCCGGATGATATGCAGGGCAAATCTTTTCTTCCATTGTTTAACCGTAGGGTCGAACCGCTGTGTCCGCCCGGAACAATTTGCCCACCTGGCAATGCAGGCTGGAGAAAAGCCATGTATTACCATTATTACGAGTATCCTGAACCGCATCATGTGTCGCCCCATTTCGGTATAAGAACACAGCGTTACAAACTGATCCGTTTTTACGGACCGGCCAATTATTGGGAACTGTACGACCTGCAGGCCGACCCGCACGAAATGAAAAATATATATGCCGTAAAAACAAATGAAAAGCTGGTGGCAGGTTTAAAGAAACAATTAAAAGAACTTATTAACCAGTACAAAGATGAGGAAGCACTGGGGATAATGCAGAAGAAGGTTGATTAGG
>CAXTMV010000326.1:397-4661 GCA_964245425.1 uncultured Flavihumibacter sp.
TAATTTGAATAGCCCCGGGTGCAACCCGGGAATCGGATGAAAAATTCTCTACAACCCCTCAGGGGTTGAACATCGGAATTTAAAATAAAAGGTCGCTTTATTATTATAATCAAATTATTATTAACGAAAGCAAATGGAAATTGTAAGAAACTTATTTTTTCTAACATTATTTTTTTTAACGAACATCGTTTCTGCACAACAAAAACTCTGGTACAAACAACCCGCTAAAGTATGGACGGAAGCCCTGCCGGTGGGCAACGGCCGCCTGGGTGCCATGGTATTTGGCGGTGTACAGGACGAATTGCTGCAATTGAATGAAGGAAGCTTGTGGACAGGCGGCCCGGTACGCACCAACGTAAACCCCGGCGCCTACGAAAATTTACAAATTGTGCGCGATGCATTGTTGCAGCATGAAGACTATGCAAAAGCCTACGAGTATACAAAAAAAATGCAGGGCTATTATTCAGAATCCTTTTTGCCCATGGCCGATTTGTTTATTCACCAGCAACTGGCCGATACCAATGTGCTGGCCTACTACCGCGATTTGAATATCAGCGATGCCATGGCCACTACCCATTTTACGGTGCGGGGAACCGTGTTTACCCGGCAAATCATCAGTTCAGCTGCCGACCAGGTAGTGGTGCTGCGTTTTACAGCCAGCAAACCCGGGCAGTTAAATTTTACTGCCGGCATAAAGGGTTTGCTGAACTATCATAAATCGGTTATGGGTAACAGTGAGCTGGTAGTAAAAGGGAAAGCTGCATCGCATATTGAACCCAGTTATATTAACAGCAACCACCCGGTTATACAGGATGACACCGCCGGTTGCAGGGGCATGCGTTTTGAAATGCTGTTGAAGGCAGTCAATACAGGAGGCACCGTAAGCACCGATACCAGCGGCATTACGGTAAAAAATGCCACGGAAGTATTGCTTTTTCTATCGGCCGCTACCAGTTTCAACGGTTTCGATAAATGCCCGGATGCACAGGGAAAAGATGAACATAAAATTGCTACGCAATACCTTGATACGGCGGTAAAAAAGAACTGGCAACTGTTGCTAATCAATCATGTGGCGGATTATCATAGCTATTTCAACCGGGTGTCTTTTACACTTGCCCTGCCTGCAGATAACAAAAATGCGGCTTTACCCACCGATGAGCGGCTGTTGCATTATACAGAAGGAACTATCGATCCCTCTTTTGAAACCCTTTATTTTCAATATGGCCGCTACCTGCTTATTTCAAGCTCACGCCCCGGGGGCGCACCTGCCAACCTGCAGGGTATCTGGAACAAAGAACTGCGACCGCCCTGGAGTTCCAATTATACCACCAATATCAATGTGCAGATGAACTACTGGCCGGCAGAAGTGGTCAATCTTTCTGATATGCACCTGCCGTTGATGGACTTTATAAAAGCGGCGGCTGTTACCGGCGCCGTAACCGCCCAAGAATTTTACCATGCAAAGGGATGGGCCATGCATCATAACAGTGATATATGGGCGCTTTCCAACCCGGTGGGTGATCTGGGCAAAGGCGATCCTACCTGGGCCAACTGGACCATGGGGTCACCCTGGTTAAGCCAGCACCTCTGGACACACTACGCATTTACAAAAGATAAAAAATTTTTGCGGGAGACGGCCTACCCGTTAATGAAGGGCGCTGCTGCATTCTGCCTCGACTGGCTGGTAGAAAAAGATGGCTGGCTGGTTACCGCGCCTTCGGTATCGCCCGAAAATACGTTTATAGATGACAGTGGTAAAAAAGGCAGCGTATCCATTGCTACCACTATGGACATATCAATCATCTGGGATTTGTTTACCAATATCATAGAAGCATCAAAAGAGCTGAATGAGGATACCGCCTATCGCAATATGATTAGCGCAAAGCGCGATAAACTCTACCCCCTGCACATTGGTAAAAAAGGGAACCTGCAGGAATGGTACAAAGACTGGGAGGATACCGACCCGCATCACCGGCATGTATCGCATCTTTTTGGTTTGTACCCGGGCAGGGAAATATCACCCATTACCACACCTGAATTTGCTGTGGCCGCTAAAAAAACACTGGAGTTAAGGGGTGATGCAGGAACCGGCTGGAGCCTGGCCTGGAAAATAAATTTCTGGGCAAGGTTACTGGATGGCAATCATGCCTATACCATGATAAGAAGTTTGCTGCACCTCACCGGCCAAACCGGTACCAATTATGCCAATGGCGGCGGTTCTTATGTAAATCTTTTTGATGCACACCCGCCTTTCCAGATCGATGGTAATTTTGGTGGCATTGCAGGCATGGCTGAAATGATGTTACAGAGTCAAAATGGTGAGATAGCATTGTTGCCGGCGATGCCCGCTGCATGGAAAGATGGATCAATAAAAGGATTGAAAGCGCGGGGAAATTTTGATTTATCTATTGACTGGAAGAATAACAGGCTCACGCATGCGCAGGTGGTTGCGGTAGCCGGCGGCTTGTGTAAAGTAAGAACGGCTGTTCCCGTAAAAATAGCAGGACTTTCCGTACAATCTGTTGTGGATGCCAATGGATATACCACCAGTTTTAATACGGTAGCTGGAAAGAAATATTTATTACTGGCATTGTAATATGCCGGGTTTATGTGTCAGCTTATCAAACAATGTACAGCATGTATATTAAAACGGGTTGTTTACTTTTTTTATTGGTTTTGCATCTACGCATATTTGCGCAGGGCTTCGATTCTATCAAACTGGTAAAGCCCGGTGCCGGTCTGATACAGGTTTCCAAGCAATTTAGTTTTACGGAAGGCCCGGCCGTAGACAAAAATGGTAATATCTTTTTTACCGACCAGCCCAATGATAAAATATGGGAATACGATACAGACGGCCAGCTTTCGCTGTTCATGGAGAAGACCAGCCGGTCGAATGGAATGTATTTTGACCGTAACGGAAAACTAATAGCCTGTGCCGATGAAAAAGACCAGTTGGTCTCTATTGATCCGGCTAAAAAAATAACAGTGCTGGCGGATAATTTCAATGGCCACCGCTTCAATGGCCCCAATGATTTATGGATTGATAAAAAAGGCGGTATTTATTTTACCGATCCGTATTACCAGCGTGATTACTGGCTAAGAAAGCAACCTGATTTGGAAAAACAGGATGTGTATTACCTGGCAAAAGGACGGCACACAGCGGTGATAGCAGACAGCACCCTGGCGCAGCCTAACGGTATTGTAGGAACGCCGGATGGTAAATACCTGTACGTGGCCGATATACGCAGGGACAAAACATACAGGTATACGATTGATAAAAATGGAAAGCTGACTAACCGTGTTTTGTTTGCGCCAATGGGTTCTGATGGTATGACGCTGGATGAAAAGGGAAACCTTTACCTGACCGGCAAAGGTGTAACCATTTACGATTCGCTGGGTAACAGGCTGGGCCATATTCCGGTGCCTTCCGGCTGGGTGGGCAATCTATGTTTTGGTGGTAAAGACCGTACCCTGCTGTTCATTACCGCGTCAGAATCAATTTATACATTGCAGATGCAGGTGAGGGGGGTGGAGTGAGACCCGGAAAGTTGAGAAGTTGAGAAGTTAATTGGTTGATTGGGTTGTCGCCAGCTTCGGGGGGGGGAAGGCCGGCTATTATTTACCGTACAAGTGTGCGACGCAACAATGCTTAGTAGAGCTGGAAAGCATGGCTCACAAAAATCCTCATCTTTTTACAGCATTGATTTTAAAAAAACGAAATAAAAACCTGCTATATGAAAAATACATACTCTTTCAGCCCCGGTTCATATTTCAGCTCCGGCGTATGTTGCAGCCCCGGTGCTTGTTTCACGCACCGGAAGAGCATCAAAAATCTATTTTTCCCTTTATTAATGCTTTTGCAAACAACAATTTTTGCACAGGCACCCGCTCCCGTAAAATACCCGGTAGACTCCGCCAGTGTGGAACACGCGGGTGTACCCAAAGGAGAAGTAATAAAATTTACATTTGATCACAGCGCTGTTTTCCCGGGTACCACGCGTGATTACTGGATTTATATTCCCGCCGCCTACAAGCCAGGGAAACCTGCCTGTGTATACATTAACCAGGATGGCATACAATGGAAAGCGCCTACCGTATTCGACAACCTGATTTATACCAAAGAAATGCCGGTAACCATCGGTGTTTTTGTAACGCCCGGCAAAGTAATAGCAGCCAATGGCGCAGAAGCCCTGGATCGTTTCAACCGCAGTTTTGAATACGATGGTCTCGGCAATGCCTATGCGAAATTTATCCTGAATGAATT
>CAXTMV010000326.1:4671-4954 GCA_964245425.1 uncultured Flavihumibacter sp.
ACAAAAAGCCAGTGATGGCCGGGCGATTCATTTGTCCAAGAACGGCAACGACCGTGCCATTGGGGGTTCCAGCAGCGGCGCCGTATGTGCGTTTACTGCTGCATGGGAGTACCCCGACCAGTTTTCGCGGGTGTTCAGTACCATTGGTACCTATGTTGGTTTACGGGGCGCCGACAGGTACCCCACACTTATCCGTAAATATGAACCCAAACCTATCCGCGTTTTTTTGCAGGATGGTGCCAATGATTTGAATATTTATGGGGGCGACTGGTTCAAGGCAAAT
>CAXTMV010000326.1:4964-5588 GCA_964245425.1 uncultured Flavihumibacter sp.
GTATGAAGTGAACCATGTATGGGGCGAAGAAGGACACAGCGGTAACCAGGGCACTGCTTTATTCCCCGATGCCATGCGATGGTTATGGAAAGGCTGGCCGCAGCCCATTGCTGCCGGTGCATCAAAAAACCAGGTGCTCAGTGATATACTGGTGCCCGGCGCCGGCTGGGAACTGGTGGGAGAGGCCTATGCATTTACAGAAGGTACTGGTGTAAATGCCAAAGGCGAAGTTTTTTTCCAGGATGTAAGCAACGCAAAAACATACAAAGTAGGATTGGATGGTAAAGTAACAGCGCTGCCGCTGGATGCAAAAAAAGCAAGCGGCACCGGATTTGGACCTGATGGTAAACGCTATACCGTTGCAGGCGCCACCAAACAGGTGCTCAGTTATGATGCCAATGAAAAAGAAACCGTTGTTGCAGACAGCATTGCCGGTAATGATATATGTGTAGCCGGCAACGGGAATATTTATGCCACCGCGCCCGACGGTATCAGTAAGCCGGGCAAACTATACCTGGTGCGCCCCAACGGAGAAAAATTGGTAGTGGATGAAGGATTGAAATTTCCCAATGGTCTTACGCTGTCGCCCGACCAGCAGCAATTGTATGCTACAGAATCGGCCAC
>CAXTMV010000327.1:0-5558 GCA_964245425.1 uncultured Flavihumibacter sp.
GTAAGGAGCCAATTGATAAAACAAAGAGGCGAGAAGACAGTTGCTACGGGATTATAGGAATTAAAAACGAGTAATCAATAATTAATAATTAAGTAGTGGCAGGAATAATACCGGCAGAGGCAATTAACAATTATTATTAATTGCCATTTAAATCAACGTGATCATGAGCAAGTTGCCCGCCATAGCTGTTTTCGATATTGGTAAAACCAATAAAAAGATTTTTGTATTCGATGAACAATACAATATCCTGCTTGAACAGTCGGTGCAGTTTGAAGAGATCGCCGACGAAGACGGTGATGCCTGTGAAAACCTGGCCGATCTGACCCGTTGGGTGCGGCAATGTATGTCCGATTTTCCCGGTATGAAAAACATTTCGGTACAGGCATTGAATTTTTCTACTTACGGCGCCAGCTTTGTTCATACCGACCACGAAGGGAAACCGGTGGCGCCCTTGTATAACTACCTGAAACCCTTTCCTGAAAGGCTGCGTGCACAATTTTATCAAAAATATGGTGGCGAAGTAGATTTTTCCATGCATACCGCCTCGCCGCTGCTGGGCAACCTCAATTCCGGGTTGCAATTGTATTACCTGAAGGAAGAGCGGCCGGCGCTGTTCAGGAAAATCCATTATTCGCTGCACCTGCCACAGTATATGAGCTTCCTGGTAACCGGCCGGTTTTGTTCCGATATTACCAGCATCGGTTGCCATACGGCCCTTTGGAATTTTACCCGGAACTGCTACCACGAATGGTTATACAAGGAAGGGATTGCCGCCAAACTGGCGCCTATTTTTCCTTCCGATCAGCTGATCAATACCAGTTGGAACGGTGAACCAATGCTTTGCGGCGCTGGCCTGCACGATAGTTCGGCGGCCCTGATTCCCTACCTGTCTGGTTTTGCAGAACCTTTTTTGCTGATATCTACCGGCACCTGGTGCATTAGCCTGAATCCTTTTAATCATACCGCCTTAACGGTTGATGAACTGCAGCAGGATTGTTTGTGTTATATGGAATACAGGGGCAAACCGGTAAAAGCAGCAAGGCTGTTTGCCGGCTATGAACATGAGCATCAGGTAAAAAGACTGGCAACACATTTTAATACCGCAGCAGATGCGTATAAAAATATTGCTTTTGATGCGCAGCTGGCGGCAAGGCTCATGGCCGTTGGTCCCGCGCAAAAAAAAGCATCCGCAGAAAAAGAACTGTTGCCTGTATCCGGCTTTGGAGAAAGGGATCTGTCTTTGAATGGAGGTTACCGGGAGGCTTACCACCAGTTGATGATCGATATCATGGAAGGGCAGGTTCAATCTGCGCGGCTCGTATTGAAAGACAGCGCGGTGAAGAAGATTTTTGTTGACGGCGGATTTGCAAAAAATCCCGTTTATATGCATTTGCTGGCAGCCGCTTTTGCCGGCACACCGGTATATGCCGCTTCGCTGCCGCAGGCATCGGCCATTGGTGCTGCCCTGGCCGTACATCCTTACTGGAATAAAAATAATGTTCCTTCCAATCTGATTCAATTAAAACTTTATACCGATCTTGAGGCTATCGCAATATGACTGTTGGATTATTTATACCTTGTTATGTAGACCAGTTTTATCCACAGGTGGCCATTGCCTCTTTACAATTGCTGGAAAAGCATGGCTGTACGGTGGACTACCCTTTGGGCCAGACCTGTTGCGGCCAACCCATGGCCAATTCAGGATATGAGCACCTGGCACAATCCTGCAATCATTTGTTTACAAAAAATTTCTCGGCGTACGATTATATTGTTTGCCCCTCCGGCAGTTGCACCCTGCACATTAAAGAGCATTTGCACGACGCCTCCGATGAGGTAACGGCAACGAATATTCGCAGTAAAGTATATGAGCTGACGGAGTTCCTGACAGATATATTGAAAGTAACGAGCATCAATGCCCGCTTTCCCTACAAAGTCAGCATGCACCAGAGTTGCCACGGGCAGCGGGGGCTGCACATTTCACAGATGACGGAACTGGTAGCAAAACCTTATTCAAAACCCCTGCAGTTATTACAAATGGTGCAGGGGCTGGAGCTGGTAACGCTTGACCGGGTTGACGAATGCTGTGGTTTTGGCGGTACCTTCTGTGTGGCGGAAGAAGCCGTGTCGGTTAAAATGGGTGTCGATCGGGTAGCGGATCACCTGCGGCACCAGGCACAGTATATAACAGGTGTAGACATGAGCTGCCTGATGCACATGGAAGGGATATTAAAGAGACAGCACAAGACAGTCAAAGTGATACATATTGCGGAGATACTGAATGGGCAGGAGGCGTGAACAATGTTTTGATATGTTAGTTATATTTTATTATTGATAGTTCAGATTATCATCTAAAGAACAATGACTGACGACTAAATCATATTGACCAATGAAGAATGAAACACATGCTGAATTATCTGAGCAGTTCAACGCCGATGCGGCAAGGGTGGACTGGCACGATGAAACATTGTGGTGGGTAAGGCAGAAAAGAGATAAAGCAGCCTGGACCCTACCCGAATGGGAGCAATTGCGTGAAACCGCTTCGCGCATCAAACACAATACCTTGTCTGACCTGCATAGCTACCTGAAGGAGTTTGAAAAAAACGCGCAAAAGAACGGCATCATTATCCATTGGGCACAGGATGGCGCTGAGCACAATGCCATTGTGCACAGTATTTTGCAGAAGCATGGCGTACAACAGATCGTGAAGAGCAAATCGATGCTCACGGAAGAATGTCATTTAAACCACTACCTGGCAGAAAATGGTATTGAAGTAATTGACACAGACCTGGGAGAAAGGATTGTGCAGCTGGCAGGCGAATCGCCCAGCCATATCGTGCTGCCCTGTATTCATAAAAAGAAGGAAGAAATCGGCGAGTTGTTTCACGAGCACCTGGGCACCCCCGCGGGCAATGCCGACCCGCAATTTCTAACCAATGCAGCCCGTTTGCACCTGCGCGAGAAATTTCTGACCCGGCGCATAGCCATTACCGGGGTAAACTTTGCCATTGCAGAAACCGGTGAGTTTGTGGTGTGCACCAATGAAGGCAATGCCGATATGGGCGCGCACCTGGCCGACGTGCATATTGCCTGTATGGGGATAGAAAAAATAATACCGCAAAGAAAACACCTGGGTGTTTTCTTACGCCTGCTGGCAAGAAGTGCCACCGGCCAGCCGGTTACTACTTATTCCAGCCATTTTGCAAAACCGCAGCCCGGGCAGGAAATGCATATTGTGTTGGTGGATAATGAGCGCAGCACGCAGTTGGGTCGCGAAGATTTTCGGAATTCTTTAAAATGCATCCGCTGCGGTGCATGCATGAATACCTGCCCCGTTTACCGTCGAAGCGGTGGCCATAGTTATCATACGGCCATTGCGGGGCCCATCGGAGCCATACTGGCGCCCAACCTGGATATGAAACAGCATGCCGATCTGCCCTTTGCCTCTACTTTATGCGGCTCCTGCAGCAATGTATGCCCGGTAAAAATTGATATTCATACACAATTATACAAATGGCGCCAGGTGATTACGCAGGAAGGTTATGCGCCCAAGGCAAAAACAGTGGCCATGCAGGCAATGGCCAACACCTTATCCAGGCCGGCCTTGTACCGGCGGGCAGGCAAAACTGGCCGTTGGCTGATGCGGCATATGCCATGGCTGCTGAACAATAAATTAAATGCCTGGTACAAGCAACGCGATATGCCGGCAGCACCCAAAGATTCATTTGGCGAATGGTACCGGCGGAACAGGAAGTAGTTGATCAGTTGATTGGTTGCCTTCCGGCCTGTTGCATTTTTACTTTAATTTGCAATGAATTGCTTCGCAAACGAAATCAGGCATCATTACATCAGACATCTGAAATAATTGAATAGCAGGGAAAAAATATTAGCCGCGGTAAAAAAAAACCAGCCTCCATTAGAGGCATTACCCATTTTGCAGGATATCCAGGCCATTCGGTTTGACGATCCCTGGCAAAAATACCAGTCTGTACTGGAAGGCATCGGGGGTACCTTTATTGTTATTGACGACCTGCAAAAAATTGGCCCTTATGTAAAAATGCATTTTACAGAAGGCCATAAATACATCAGCACCATTGATGGTTTGAACGGCATCGAAAAACTACATACCGAAGCCAAGGCCCACCAGCTGGAAGATGTAGAAGTAGCCATCATAAGCGGTGCATTTGCCGTGGCAGAGAACTCGGCCATCTGGACCACCACCGATGATTTCAGCAGACGGGCGCTGCCTTTTATTTGTCAGCACCTGGTAGCAGTATTGCACCGGCCCGATATTGTACACAATATGCACGAGGCTTATGAAAAAATTGGCAGTGATGCGTATGATTTTGGCGTGTTTATCGCAGGCCCTTCAAAAACGGCTGATATAGAACAGTCGCTGGTACTGGGTGCACACGGACCCAAAACAATGACGGTATTCCTGATTGGCTGATCTTCCTTATTGTACTGTGCGTGGAATACGTAAAATACCAGGTCTCAGGATTTCCCGAACAGGTAATCAGCGTTAAACTTAAGATGGCGGTAGAGGTGCCGGATACCGGTTACTAACATGCCCTTGCTCTGGCCCCAGAAATCTCTTTTTACCGTACTGGGTTCATCGGATGAATTGCGGTGATCAAAAAGCTCGTGAATATTTTCATACTGAATGCTTTTTCCTTTGTTGCGTAGAAAAGACATCATCATCAAATATTCTGCCTTGTCTGATTTAATGCCTTCCTTGTAACGGCCAAATTTCTGCAGAAAATCACTGCGCCGTAAGTGCGGGTGATCGCTGTAAGCATAAAACTTTTTATATCCGGGGCGCCAAAGCGCAAACAGCATTTCTGCAAACCCCTTGCCCAGCGGTTTCAGGTAAGGATATTTAAAATAGGCATAGAACCGCACCATATCAATATCTTTTCTGTTGCGCAGCATATCGGCTCCATCGGCAAAATGTTCCGGAAAGACGGGCATTGGATCAAAATCTTCCTGCACGTAGAGGGTGTAGGGTGTGGTAATGGCATCCTGCCCTTTATTGATATTATTGGCAAGGCCCTTGTTTTTGGGGGTGGTTATCAGGCGGAAAGGAAGACGGGCCTGTATTGATTGCAGGTAGCTGATATGCTCAGGCTGGCTGCCATCGTCAGATACCACAATTTCGCCAAAAGAAAGCTGCAGCCGCTGAAAGCTATCCAGCAGGCGTTCCAGCGAGCGGCTCCTGTTATAATGGGTAATCAGTTAGGTAACATCCCTGAAATGGTTGTGGGTGGCCATATTGCCGCTTATCTTTTGTCTAATTTATATAAAATATGGGGTCAAAAATGTATTATTGTAACCAGTATTAATAAGTGTTTTATTTCAGCCAGAACGACAGGTTCCGCCTACTATTAAACAATACCGTCTTTTCAGCCTGTAAACGCCTGCCCTCCTTTGTTTTATTTAAAACCCTTTCACTATACGATGCCACGCCGCCGACAAGCTGTATAAAACCAGGGACCGTAAAGTAATGCAAAATATAAAAATATTACTTTACTTCATAAAATCGCAGTGCTGCTGTATGTTAT
>CAXTMV010000328.1:0-5479 GCA_964245425.1 uncultured Flavihumibacter sp.
CATTGAACTCATGTCAGCAATTCTTTGAGGCAAGCAGCCGTTACCCACTGATAGATCTTTATTTTTTTTACTGAAGCAAACAATGCCGGTTCAGCAACAGGTGTTGTAGTAATTTGCAGCGCAGTAAACCCGATCGGCTTAACTGCACGTTTGCCATATTTCTTTCTCCAGTTGTGAAAAGTAGCGGAAGGAATATTATTTGTCCCGCAAAATGTTTTTATGCTCAAGCCGCTTTTCTTATATTCGTTAAGCAGGGAAAGAATGTGTTCTTCGTTTCTGAAAATGCGGATCTTTTTTGATGCGGGTGTCTCCATAATATTTGTTCTTACATTAAAGAACAAAATTATTGGTACTTATAATCGCTGACAAGATGTATTTGGCCGGAGGGATACTTTACTTTCATCATTTAACACCATGTCCATCACCTCATTCACAATGTCTTTTACATCCTGCTCCACATTGGGTAGTTGGTATAAAGCATTTCAAGGTTGTCATAATGTAACTTCAACACATGACCATCTTCCAGCGCCTGCATGTTTTCGCGTGAGGGTTGCCTTGTTATAAAACTGGTAAGTGTAGTGGCAAAGCTATTCTCTGTCGCGAAATACCGGTTGATGTCGTTCTGTAATTCAGTATGATAAACACGAAATAAGCCAGCATTGATAAAATACATGTGATTGCAGACTTGTCCTTCCTAATCAAATAATCGTTGGTATGGACGTTAACTTGCCTGAATATTGGTAGAATCACACCCCATTCTTTGTCTGCAACCGGGATGTATTGCCGAACATATTTTACTAACTGATCGGACATGCTTTAAGATAATTTATTTATTACAATAAACGCCCTGGCCAATGCAGCTCCACCTGCTATTGACAGGTGGTCGCATAAATGGATTTGTTACCAATCGTAATATCTGGAACATTTTTGAGCCTGTTACATATTTAATGCTTCGCTTATTTGGTCAAGTTCTTCCTGTGAAGAAACATAGAATTGAAACATAAATCCGTCCATTAGTTTACGGATAAATTGATTATATCGATCGACTATGTTTTTAAGCAGAGCAATATCAGCCATCGAAGCCTGATGAACATCGGCAGGTTTTTTGGGATGAAAGAGCCTGTTCCTTATTTCCCGCAACTTTAACAAGTCATCAAGGCTTTCTACAAAATATTGGTTTTGCAAAGGCTCTTTGCCTACAGCATCACAAATATGCTCAAAAGTCTTTTTAAATTTTTTGGTAAAGCCTTGCTGGTCTTTATAACCATTGTATGCATGAAGCTGATTATAATAATACAGGTCGGCTTCAACCAGAGAAAAGAAACTGTGGATAATACCCCGATAAATTGACTTCTTTCCTTTGGGATGCTGATTTTCATCCATGAGCTGTACGAGTATTTCAACATCTTCCCTGTACACGTTATGAATGGGCGAAAACTCGTGGATGCGTGCGATCGTTTCTTTTATTTTATCGATACCTGTAATATTAATATCTCTAGCCATGAAAAAAGCTTTTTCGGTTGCGAATTTACCCAAATTTAATGACTAGCCATTCTAAACAATGGACCTGTAGGTTTTTTATAAGCCTGCTTCTGTAGCCAATACGCACAATTATAGACGCTGGATTTTGCATTCTTCCTTGAACCCGATATGCAATATTGCAGTAAATTGCATATCTGAACAAACCCTGATGATCTATTTAACCTTGGATACCTGTTGCTGGTTTGATTTAATCAAAGTCGATTACCATGAGCCCTTTAACCGTTTTGACGAATTGTGTTACTTTATAGAGAACAAATATATTACGCATATTGTTCCTCAAAATATTATAAGGGAATGGGATCGTAATTTTGAAGCGACAAAAAAAAGAGCAATAGGTGAACTGGCAGAGGCGGGAAAAAGCCTTTCGCAGGGGCTTAAAAATAATATAGCACTCTCAAAAATAAGTGAATCGGGTTTTGTGACTGAACTTGTGGAGAAACGAATGGCCAGGATCGATGTTCTTCTGAAAACAATATCGCAGATAGCAGCTGAGACGGATGTAATAAAGCTGCAGGCTGCAGAGCTTTCATTAAACAAACTTGCCCCGAATCACAACAAGGATAGTTTCCGGGACTCGGTGAACATACTGACTTTAATTAGCCATATCAGGGATAACCAGTATGTCAACTGCTATTTTTCCAGCTCCAATTACAAAGATTACTCTGCTAATCGGGACCATTTGCTGCATGAACAACTTGTTCCCGTTTTTGCAGACGTAAATCTCAACTATATATTTTTCAGTGAGAAAAAGGAGCTTGGCCTGCAATTGCTCAATACCCTGCATAAAGCAGATCCGAATTTGCCGGAATTTAAAAAAATCGTTGAAACACTGGAAGCAGAAAAAAAGAGGGAGCAATTGGAAAGTGATTTTAACCAAAACACTCCCTATATCGAAATCGCAATCAATAATCATGATCCGAATACATTTGATAAGGAAACGGTGCTTCGTTTAATTAACAGGCATCCCAAGTATGAACAATATTTCTTAAGGCATGTCTTTCATCCGGCTTGGTTTTACTTTCTGCATGACAACGGATATTTCAAAGCAGACAAGAACCCGGCGCCCGTACTCATTGCGGCTGACAATGACGGCAATAGTACCTATTCTGTTCCATGGTGGACAGCTTTGGAGTTTCTTGAGAAACTTATTCCGTTATTCGAAAAAAACGATCCTGCAGCTGAACAATTGATTGAACCAGTACTTCAGATTATTCGTGATGTATCGAATACGCGAAGGGATAATTTCAGGACATGGTATTTTTTTACAAAGATGCTTCGTTCGCTGCCTGCAGAAAAAATTCCGCCGGATATTTTGGATTGTGCAGCAGTCTGGCTGATGTCGCAACATGGTGTTTTTCTAGTAACGGAAGGTCTTTGCAAATTGATGGGCCGATTTTTAGACAACAATCCGGTAGATGAAACAATACAGAAAGCAAAAATAATCGCCGGACAGTTGCTGATATTGACGCCAGTAAACAATACGAAGGAATCTATGGGCGCAGACCATGAATTTAAGCACAGGCTAGTTGCTGATCTCACTTCTCTCGTTCGTTATTGGATGAAGCCTGATTTTATCAGCAAACTTGTAAAGTATTTTGGTTCTGGTTTTATTATTGAAGTAGCCGGCCAGTTCAAAAAGATCTTACTGGAAGTTCCTGGTGGAATTGTCACAGATATCGCTGATAGTAATGGTCAGAATAGGATAACGGTGCATATAGAAAATGAAAATTTAATTGTTAGAAATACTTCAGAAAAATCTATAAGAATTGATAAATATGAGCTATTAGAGGATGCTCAATTGACAGATCGGCTAATTGGAGCTTTTACATCACTGGGAATAAATTTTGAGCGCAATGCCGAAAACGATCTTGCTGTAAATCGCATATTGTTTCATTTAAATAACGATCTGAGTTCATTTATCGCCAGTGAAAAGATAGAATCCATAGGTGACAGAAACTGGCTCAGAAATGAATCAAAAGAGGCGCTGGCATGGTTATTAAGGGACTTGTTGAATGAATTGATTAAATCAAATGCAGACCTGGCATTTGTCGTATTCAGGCAATTGTACTTTGAGAGAAAATGGCGTCTTCCATATTTTAAGCGTATAATATTATACTGCATAACACAGCATTTTAATATGCTCTCTCCTTTACTAGCGGAAATGCTTGATGGAGAAGACAGTCAGGGCATTTTTTCGCATTATGGACTTGAGGCTGAATTGTGGAATCTTCTTTCCAAAAATCAGCACCAATTGTCCAGTACAATCACCGGCATGATTGAAAAGATAATAGAAAATGGTCCGGTGCAGGTTGTGCAAATGATGGATTTACCTTCTGCTAAAGCCTGGCAATGTAAATGGTGGAGTTGCCTGAAAAACCGGGAGCCATTCAAAACATTTTACGCCGGGCGATGTAACGATGATGAGAAAGAGGCCAATGAAATATTGACAGACAGCAGGTCACATAATTCAAAAAAGGTAATAAGGAATTTCAGTTCTTCAGCGCCCCTGACAATTGAAGATTTGACAAACATGTCAAATAAGGAAATTGCGGAATTCATTGAACCGCTAAAGCCTGCTGACAGGTTCAGCGGACCAAACATAGGAGCGCTGGGCGAAAACCTTCAATATGCTATTGAACGTAACCCTAAAAAGTTTGCTGATGATTTAACGGCATTTCAAAATCTTCCTTATCTGTATGTACACCGGATTCTTTATGGTTTTGCACAAAGCTGGAAGAATAAAAATAATTTTGACTGGAAGAATGTCTTAAACTTTTGCCAGCAATACATTGACGGAAAAGCATTTACGGATCATCAACTGGGGATACAAGGGTATTCACCGGACCGCGATTGGGTTTTGGGAGAAATTGGCAATTTGTTAAGTGAGGGAATGTTCAAAGATGAAACTGCTTTTGACGCTTCTTTGCTTCCCATAGCACGTGATGTTCTTTTAAAATCAGTTCCTTTATTAAAAGCACATACTGTTAAGCCTGTTGTAAACAATGAAGGGCCTTTTTACCTTGTTAATTCCTTTCCCGGAAAATTGTTAAGAGCTTTAATGGATTATTGCCTGATTGTTGCAAGGTGCAACTATCCGCCCGTTGCAGATCCTGTCGTGAAATGGGAGCCGGACATAAAGCATCTATTCGAAGAATGTATACGAATGGAAATCGTGGATATCCACATAATAACTGGAATATATTATCGGCAATTGTACTGGCTTGATCGGGACTGGACAATGACACAACTGGAAAAAAATATTGATCTTGAACAATCAATGTGGAAGTTATTTTTTGAAGGCATCTTGTTCAACGAGGCAGATGGAAGTCCAGAACTATACAAAACCTTGAATCCTCATTACAAACGGGCGATTGACTGCAAACTCAAACTCGCCAGTTATTCAGGCATACCTTTATTGATGACACATATTACCTTATTTTATTTATGGGAATTAGAATACCTTGAGCCTGAAGGGCTCTTGTATTTATATTTGGAGACGTCGACTCATAAAGAATTGAGAAACCTCGTCATCTGGTTATCTCACCGCGAAGATAATGAAGCTAGTGATGACATTTCAACACAGGCATTGATTAAAAGGGTGATTGACCTATGGTATTGGTTGGCCGGCATGATTAAAGATAATCCGCCCGGTAATATTGATTTTTTACGGCTATCATCAGTGCTTACGCGCCTTATTATCTATGTGGACCAACTCACGGAAGATCTCACAGAACTTTTGCGTACCTCCTGTCAGCAACTTATAAAGTATGAAAGTCCAGATGAATTTTTTGAACAGCTTGTAAGGCTTACAGCGATTGGGGAACCTGTAACCAATGCCAGGCACGTGGCAGCATTATTAAATGAAATTGATTTCAGTCAGTATGCTGCAGATAGTGATTCCGTTGTTCTGAAAGAGCTTTTATCGTTCCTTTCATTG
>CAXTMV010000329.1:0-5469 GCA_964245425.1 uncultured Flavihumibacter sp.
TAAATCGCCGGTGCTGTTGCGTTTGTAAAAGCTGGTATCCAGTTGCTGGTAATGGTTGTACACTTCGTTTTTCTGATCGTATTCAATGAGGCGGCTCATTACAATGACAGTTTGCCGCATCAGGAACATAAAAAAGCCGCCGAGGAGCGACAATACCAGCAGTGTTATACCGCACACAATAATGGTGCGCCCGAAACCGGCATCGCTGTTATTAAGCCAGGTAATCACTTTTTGGACCAGTATGTCATAATTGGCCGACGGGTGTACCGGTGCAGCATTGATCTTCTCTACAGAATGACGAATGGATTGTTCCACCTTATCTACCACATACTTCGATAGTTGCGGACTGAGGATGCCGAAGTAGTTGGACAATGTGATAAAAATGATTCCCAGCAGCAATCGCCAGCGGTACTTCAGGAAATATTTATTGATGGCCTTGAGATGCTTCATGAATACGCGAAGATAAGGCTAAGGGGCTACGGGAACAAAGCGTAAAAAGAGCGGATAATACGCTCTTTTTACGCTTTGTGTTCTTGGCACCTTAGCTCTTTACCCTGTTCGCCAGCAACGCCGGGCACAAGCCGATCAGGGCAATGATGGCAAAAGACAAACGCAGTCCGGCTGCCTCCGCTATAAACCCAATCAGGGGTGGACCGATTAAAAAACCGAGAAAGGATACAGAAGACACTGCTGCCAGGGCCAGGCCGGGCGACATGCTGCCTGATTTTCCGGCCAGGCTGTATACCAGGGGAACCACTGAGGATACACCCAGGCCTACCAGTAAAAAGCCAGTTACCGCACTGGCCAGGTAGGGGAACAGGATGGCAATGAACAAGCCGGTGGCAATAAAAGTTGCACTCAGCTGCAGCACTTTTCTGATGCCCAGCTTACGCACCAGGCCGTCGCCGATAAAGCGGCCGGTGGCCATGGCAGCGGTAAAAGCTACATAGCCGAAAGTGATAAACTCTTTCGGCGACTGAACGATGTTCTGAAAATACACCCCGCTCCAGTCTGCCATGGCCCCTTCACACAACATGCTGCAGAAGGCTATCAGGCCCAGGTTCAGGATATAACGATCAGGCTTTACAAAAAAAGGCTGCGCCGGTGAATGGCCATTGTCTGAAGGCAGGGTGAACCGGTAAAAAAATAATACCAGCAATGCTGCGGCGGCAAATATGATAACAAAATGGATCCAGGGTACAATATGTGCCGACACCAGCAACGTACCGATGGCAGCGCCTGTAAAACCGGCAATGCTCCACAAGCCATGAAAAGAAGCCATTATCGATCTTCCGTACATCGCTTCCACATCCACTGCCTGGGTATTCATGGCAATATTTACCAGGTTGGAAGACAATCCAAACAAAAACAGCGCAAAGGCCAGTTGCCATACGCTGGCGGCCAGTGCCAGCATCACCAGCAGGGCCGGGTACAATAGTGCGGCCGTAATCAATACCTTCCGGCTGCCGAAGCGCGACACGGACCAGCCTGCAAAAAAAAGGCTGGTCATCAGCCCGGCCGGCAACGCAAACAATACGGCACCCAGGCGGGCATCGCTCAGCCGCAGCTGGTTTTTAATGTCCGGTATACGGCTGGCCCAGGTAGCAAAAGTTAAGCCGGCAATAAAGAAAAAAGCGCTTATAGCTATCCGGTATACCCGGAGGCGGCCGGCTGGGAGGGAAATGTTCATATCTTTTGTTTTAATGAATGGTATTTACTTTCAGTACCGCCTGCCCCCTGTCCGGCGTTTGAAAATGGCTGGCCGGCACATGAGACATATCAGAATAAACAAGTTCCGGCAGTACGGGAACGCTATGGGCTTTATTCATCAGCAGTGACGACAAGACAAAATTGGCGGTGGCCAGGTTACAGGCCGTGATAATATTATGGGCAATGGCCATATGGTGCAGGGTACGTATCCCGTTTTCCTGTGAAAGTGCCTGAACGGGATCCCAGAAGAACAGCAGGATATCTATTTTCTGTTCGGCTATCATGGTCATCAGTTGCTGGTTGGCCGCGGCAGCGGTATCGGGCAGGCGGGTTACCGGCACGCCAATAGTACCTTCCAGGATGCCGGCCATAGTATTACTGGCAATAAGTTCGTGTTGCTTGAGGATTTCCTGGTTATAATAAGACCATTCAATAAATGATTTACGGTTGCTGCTGCTTACTGCAAAAGCAATCCGTTTACGGGTGTTCATTTTTCTGTTGTTAATCATTACGCACATTTTTTATTATAAAAAAAACAGCTGTACAAGCCGCTTTTCATAAAGCAATCCGTTTATTTTTTTGGCAAGTGGTCGGCAATTGGAAGACAGCGTTAAAATGGGTAACCTGGCTGGGCGAGGTCTTGTTTGCAGGTATGCCGGCAGTTGGTTAAGAATGGCAAGTAAATTTTGTCTTGCAGGAGCAAAGATACAACTTTTTGTTTAATCGTTTAAACAAAAATCGGTATTTTTGATCCCTTACAACAATGAACAGGGCTGATTATAAATAATTATTTGAAAATCAACTATTAACAAGGCAATTGGGAAGCGGGTTCCCCTTCGTTCGTATGAAAAAGGTTTCTTTAAAAGATATCGCTGCCGCCGTGGGTGTTTCAACCGCCCTGGTCTCCTATGTGCTTAATAATAAAAAAGAGGGCCGGATCAATAAGACCGTAGCGGAAAAAATAAGGGCCACGGCGATCGCAATGAACTACCGCACCAACCAGATAGCGCGCAGCCTGAAGACCAATAAGACCTTTACCATTGGCCTGATACTGGCAGATATATCAAACCCGTTTTCGGCTGCCCTTGCCCGTGTTATTGAAGATGAAGCTGACAAAAATAATTATACCGTCATCTTTGGCAGCTCCGACGAACATCCTGTTAAATATAAAAAAATACTGGGTGCTTTGCTGAACCGGCAGGTAGACGGCCTGATACTATCCCCGCCCGAACATGCGGAAGCCGACATACAAGATCTGCTGCAGCAGCAAATTCCTTTTGTTCTGATCGATCGCTATTTCCCGGCCGTAGCCACTAATTATGTGGTGCTGGATAATTACAAGGCGGCTTTTGAGGCAACCCTGCACCTGGTGGCTGGCAACCATAAAAAAATAAGCATGATAAATTATGCTTCTTCGCTTTTTCACCTGGCCGAACGCACCCGTGGTTACCGGGCGGCGCTTGCTGCAAATAACCTTCCGTTTCAGCCAGGTTATTTGCAACCGGTGAACAGTATTACCCTTAAAGAGGATACGGAACAAGCTGTAAAAAAACTATTGCAACGCAAAGAACCAATGGATGCCATCCTGTTTGGCTCCAATGTAATTGCGATGCACGCGGTGAAATACATCAACCTGCAAAAAATCAGGGTGCCGCAGGATCTGTCGCTGGTCTGTTTCGACGAAACGGATGCTTTTGACCTGTTCTATGCGCCGCTGACCTGTATCCGGCAGCCGGTAAAAAAAATGGGCGCACTCGCAGTTAATATATTACTCGATACCATCAATAACAATGATGCCATCCTGCAGCAACGGAGCCTGGAGGGAGAATTGATACTGCGCGCGTCTACGATGGGATAAAAGAACAAAGGGATAAAAGAGCTTGTCCCTTAGCTTATTTCTCTAAGTTAAACAGGCTGTCTGTGAATTCATGTTTATCGAACACCAGTAAATCTTCCATTTTCTCTCCCACCCCGATAAACTTTACCGGTATCTTAAACTGGTTGGCAATGGCCAGCACTACACCGCCCTTGGCGGTGCCATCCAGTTTGGTAATGGTTAGCGCAGTCACTTCAGTGGCGGCCGTAAAATGCCTGGCTTGCTCCAGCGCGTTCTGGCCGGTGGAACCATCCAGCACCAGCATCACTTCGTGTGGTGCAGCGGGGATTACTTTCTGGATCACCCTTTTAATTTTACCCAGTTCATCCATTAGATGAGCTTTATTGTGCAAACGACCGGCCGTATCAATAATGATTACCTCACTGCCTTTTGCCAGGCCGCTTTGTACGGTGTCGAAGGCCACCGCCGCCGGATCGCTGCCCATATCCTGTTTTACAATGGGCACGCCGGCCCGCTCGCTCCAGATGGTTAACTGGTCAACCGCCGCGGCACGGAATGTATCAGCAGCGCCCAATAAAACTTTTTTTCCGCCTTTCTTAAAATTATTGGCCAGTTTACCGATGGTAGTTGTCTTGCCCACACCGTTTACGCCCACCACCAGTATTACATAGGGATTGGCTGGCATCGGCGATGTAAAAGTATACTGGTTGGCTTCGGGAGCATCCACCAGCAGGGTTTCAATTTCCTGCTGAAGTATCTTATTGAGCTCACTTGTATTCAGGTATTTATCTTTCGCCACTCTTTTTTCAATGCGGTCGATGATCTGTACGGTGGTATCGATGCCTACGTCTGCGCTTACCAGCGCGTCTTCCAGGTTATCAAGTACTTCCTCATCTACCGTGCTTTTGCCGGCGATGGCCTTGGTTATTTTGGAAAGAAACCCTTCCTTGGTTTTTTGCAAACCCTGGTTAAGTATTTCCTTCTCTTTTTTTCCGAAGAGTTTATCGAATAAGCCCATGCGTATAAGGTTTGTGGTGGAAGCTGTAAGTGTCAACGCCAAATTGGTATGAAAGTTCAGCATTAGATGCGAAAGAACCTAATACTAATATGAATTAGACTTGGTTCGATGCCTGGTATAAACAATCAGTCAGAAGCAATGGCCGTTCACCACACCTTACATCCTTATATAATAAAAAAGCTGTTCCGGAAGTATGTCCGGAACAGCTATAAATATAGTAATGCCTGCAATCAGGATTTGCTTGCCAGGTAATCTTTTACTTTGTCTTTGTGTACAATGGCTTCTTTAAAAGTATAAGCACCAGACTTGGGGCTGCGCACCGCCTTGATTACTTTGGTCCAGTTTTTTGCATCGGCAGATGCTTTTAAATCTTTTTTTTGCGCGGTCTTAGCTGCTTTTGCCATGACGAATGATATTAAAGATGAATGATATTATTTAATTTCCTTGTGCACCGTTACCTTTTTCAGGATCGGGTTGAATTTCTTCAGTTCAATACGCTCAGGCGTATTTTTTTTGTTTTTGGTAGTAATGTAACGGCTGGTACCGGCCTTGCCGCTGCTGTTGTGTTCTGTAAAGTCCAGGATTACCTGTACCCTGTTTCCTTTCTTTGCCATGGTTAGGGAAATTTAATTTGTTGTGTATTACTTAAATATGCGTTCCTTTTGCCCTCAATTCTTTTACCACGGCATACAATCCTTTTTTATTGATAGTGCGTATGCCATCTGTCGTTAACTTAAGTGTAATCCACTTATCTTCTTCTGCCAAAAAGAACCTTTTAGTCTGCAGATTGGGCAAAAAACGACGTTTGGTTTTTATATTTGAGTGAGAAACTTTGTTCCCCGTTACCGGAACCTTACCGGTTACCTGACATACTCTGGCCATGATGTACAAAATTTAGGACGGC
>CAXTMV010000330.1:0-5454 GCA_964245425.1 uncultured Flavihumibacter sp.
ATGATACACGCTGTGCAATTCTTTTCAGGCCTTCCGCTCCATGAAATACAGTGTACATCGCCGCCATATTAGCCAATAATGCCTGGGCTGTGCAAATATTGGAAGTAGCTTTTTCTCTTTTAATATGTTGTTCGCGGGTTTGTAATGCCATGCGGAGTGCCCTGTTTCCTTTGGCATCAATGCTAACGCCGATCAGGCGCCCGGGAATGGAGCGCTTGAACTCGTCTTTGGTGGCGAAAAATGCGGCATGGGGGCCGCCGAATCCCATGGGCACGCCAAAGCGTTGTGCAGAACCTACCGCAGCATCGGCACCCAGTTCACCGGGCGGTGTCAGCAGGGTCAGCGCCAGCAGGTCGGTGGCCATTACAACATAGGCATTGGCGGCATGCAGGGTATTGATAAAAGAACGATAGTCTTCTATTGATCCGTTGTTATTGGGGTATTGCAACAGGGCTCCGAAAAAACTGCCGTCGATGACAGCGGTAGCATAATCGCCTGTAACGATTTCTATGCCAATGGGCGTGGCCCTGGTCAGCAACAAATCGCGGGTTTGTGGAAAACAGGCGCTGTCTACAAAAAATTTCGGTTGTTTAATATCGTCTGTTTTATTTACCTGGTGAAAAAACATCGCCATCGCTTCTGCCGCTGCGGTGCCTTCGTCTAGCAGGGAGGCGTTGGCGATGGGTAATGCGGTCAGGTCAGTTACCACCGTCTGAAAATTCAACAGGCTTTCCAGCCTTCCTTGTGAGATCTCTGCCTGGTACGGTGTGTATTGGGTATACCAGCCGGGGTTTTCAAAAATGGTCCGTAAAATAACGCCGGGGGTTATGGTGCCATAATAACCCTGGCCAATATAATTTTTGAAGACTTTGTTTTTTGCGGCAACGGCTTTTAACGCCTGCAGGTATTCAAATTCACCCTGCGGGGTGGGGTTTTTAAGCGGTTGTTTCAGGCGGATGGAAGCCGGGATGGTTTTGCCAATGAGTTCATCTATTGTGGAAGCGCCTATTACAGCCAGCATTTCATGGGTAGCTGTATCATTTACACCAATATGTCTTGCCTGGAATTCTGTTGATTGCTGTTCAAAAAGATTCATATTTTTTATGCGGGGGTTGAGCCTTTAAAAGATGTGCAAAGGTAATGCTTGCATGGCAGATAAATAAGGCTTTAGAACTGTCGTGTACAGGGTGGGGAAATCTTTGATGGCAGCCGGGTCAACAAAAAGATGGAAGGAACGGTTACACAGGTGCTGAGGAAATATCCCGAACGGTTTCCGGGCGCTTTTCGGCAGTGGCGCTGCTATTTTTCTCGGCTTCGCGCAGTTGCCGGCTTGTTTTCCGGCTGCCGTCGTGGCTCCATCCGGGGGGGCCGAGCAGGTAGCCTGTTTTTGTTTTCCAGCCGGTATTTTTTTGTTTCAGATCGGCCCATATGCTGCGCCATTCATGAAAAATGATATTTACGGGTGTCTGGTTTTCAATTGCTTTGGTAAGCCCATATTTTACGGCCTGGTAGTCTTTACCTGGCAATTCGGGTTGAAAAGTGCCGAACAATTTATCCCAGATGATGAGCAGCATGCCCATGTTTTTATCGAGGTAGCGTGGGTTAGAAGCATGGTGCACGCGATGGTGCGAGGGGGTTACCAAAATGTGTTCGAGCCAGCCAAGCTTATTTATTTTTTCGGTATGCACCAGGATGCCCCAGATCTGGGTGGCGGCGTATATGAAGGCTATATCAAGTGGTTTAAACCCGAGCAGGGCGATGGGGATAAAATAGATGAACCGGTACAGCGGTTCCATGACCGAAGAGCGGAACCCTACGGTAAAATTAAATTTTTCTGAAGAGTGATGGGTTACATGGGTGGCCCAGAAAAGGCGGCAGTGATGATCGGCACGGTGCAGCCAGTAGTACATAAAATCTTCTGCCATCAATAAAGCGAACCAGTATAACCAACCCGTTGTTATTTGGGTGAACCGGTGGTCATAGAAAAACCCCAAAATAATGCCGATATAGATGCTGCGGAACAGTAGGTCGATGGCGGCATTGGCCAGCATCAGGTAAACATTCTGTACGGTGTCTTTTAGTGTATAAGATTCTTGTTGCCGCAGGTTGCTGAGTAATATTTCAATTCCGATCACAACCATGTACAGGGGCGTGCTGATCAGGATAAGCCATGTTTCTCTTGCTGTTGACATAAATTACTGCGGTGCCGGTGGTTGCCGCCGGCAAAAATACGACATGTACGGGATACCTGCTCTTCCTGCCAGGTGATGGGTTAGCCGGGTGGTTCGCCTGCACCGTGTTATCAGCACCGGGCTTTACCCGGAGCGGACAGACAACAGCCCTTGGGCCTTTTTGTGCCCGGCTCCAAAGACTGGTGTCTGAAAAAAAAAGTTGTCGGCCCTTCGCGGCTTGCCTTTGCATTGGCGCGTTTAATCAATGTTTTCATCAAAAAATAAAGAATAATTTAGCGTCATGGAAAAAGAATTGCCGGCCGACTGGCAGAAGCGATCTGCCGACCACCAGAAAAAATACAAACAGTTCCTGCAAAAGCCCTACCGGAAAAAAGTGCTGGAACAATTGCCTGAATTGCATGCAACCGCCTTCGAGACAATCGACTGCCTGCAGTGCGGAGCCTGTTGCAAAAACTATTCGCCCCGATTCAAGACACCAGACATTAAAAGAATTGCCCGTTACCTGAAAATGAAAGAAGGTGTTTTTATTGCAACCTATTTACGGCTCGATAATGACGGCGATTACGTGGCCAGGCAGGCACCCTGCCCGTTTCTTGGAGCTGATAATTATTGTGGCATCTATGAAGAACGTCCGTCCGATTGCCACCGTTTTCCTTATACCGATGAAGATGTACTCATCGATCGCCCGCAGATTACGCTAAAAAATACCAGCTTCTGCCCGATCACTTTTTATGTAATGGAAGCGTTGCTGCTACAGGCCAAACAACAATAATTTCTTATTGCCTGGGTCCTGCCAATGAAAAAGCACCAGCATTTTGCTGGTGCCGGCAAAAGGTATCTGTCTATGTAGTGGTTGTTAATTCTTCGTAGGCGGCGGTCAGGGGTCTTGCAATACCGTCTCCCTTCCAGTCAGGCGAACCCGGAATTTCAGTAGCCTTCATAATATCTTCTTTTGATTTACCAGCTTTGATCTGGCTGGAGGTATAAGCCAGCAGGTTCACCAGGTAAGTCTGAAATGCCTTCAGATCTTCTTTTTTGCCGGTTACTTCATAACCGTCACCGGCATGGCCAAATACAAATGTTGTTTTGTTATCGAATTTCTCCTGCGCTTTGTCCAGCACTTTAATCCAGTTGGTAATGCTGGCGCCGGCGGTCCTGTCAATAAAAGGATGACGGCGGTTAAAAACCAGATCACCCATGTGCACAATGTTCTGGTGCTCAAAATGCACCAGGCTGTCGCCATTGGTATGCCCTGGTCCGTAATAATACAGGCTGTATTTCTCACCGGCCTCTTTTACACTCCACACGTCGCCAAAGGTTTCGTTCGGATATAATTGTTTGTCTTCTGTTTTTTGCGCCACCGCCACATTTTTCTGGTTGGTGAGCGAATTCTGGTGCGCCAGCACATTTTGCACCAGGCCCTTAAAAGAAATATTACCCGAGGTGTGATCAGCGTGGTGATGGGTATTTATCAGCAATTTGAAAGGCTTATCGCTTTTCTTTTTTAACGCGTCGATCAGGTGTTGCGATTGTTCGGGGAATTCGGAATCGACGGTGATAATGCCTTCCTTGCCCAGCACAAATAAAATGGTGCCCCCTTTTTCTGTGAAGATGCCGGCATTTTTAGTGAGCATTTTTATTTTAAATGCGGGGTCCTGCCAGATGGCAGCCAGCATGTCCTGCTGGGCAAGTAATAAGCCCGTGGCGGTAAGTGCGGTCGTGCGGATAAAATTCCTGCGTTGCATGCTATTGTTTTAATGATTGAATGAATATAAGACAATGTTTGTATCGCATAGCAGTACGGTCAAAAAGTCGGTAAGGTTGTGTTCGTATTCCGGCTCGTTTTAATATTCAAGTTTACGTAAAGAAGGCGCTTTGACTGAAGTAGCCAGCACCACCAGGAGGGTCATGCAGCCGCCAAAGATAACAGAAGGTACTACGCCCATCATTTTGGCGGTAACGCCACTTTCAAACATTCCCAGCTCGTTGCTGGAATTGATGAACATGGAGTTTACACTCATTACCCTGCCGCGCATACCGTCGGGGGTCTTTAACTGCATAATGGTGCCTCTGACTACTACGCTGACACCATCCAGCATGCCGCTGACCAGCAATGCGGCAAAAGAGAGCCAGAATACTTTAGACAAAGCAAATGTAATAATGCAGATGCCAAAGCCTGCCACGGCAAACAATAATTTTTTACCCTGTTGTTTTTGCATGGGGAACAAGGTCAATACAATCACGATGCAGATGGCGCCAATATCGGTGGCGGCGTTTAAAAAGCCAAATCCACGGGGGCCGATTTTTAAGATATCCCTGGCAAAAACCGGCACCAGCGCTGCCGCGCCCCCAAACAATACAGCAAATAAATCGAGCGACAAAGCACCCAGCACCTCTTTGGTATTGAGTACAAAACGAAGTCCGTCTTTTACACTGTCCCAGGTTTTTTTCTCTCCGCGCCCGGTTAAAGGCGGGTGGGGTTGCAGCTGAAAAAGTGCCACAAAAGCGAGTGCTATTAACAAAGAAATACAGGTGAGTGTTCCCGTAATACCGAGTCCGGCAATTAAAAAGCCGCCTGCAGCATGCCCGCAAACAGAAGCCGTAAGCCAAGTGCCCTGGTTCCAGGTGGTGGCGTTCTGCAGGTTTTGCTTGGGCACAATAGCTGCCAGGATAACGTTAAAAGTAGGGCCGGCAAAAGAACGGATGATGCCGGTACCGAATATGGTGGCATACATACAAACCGCTATCCAGTGATTGCTGAAATAACGGGCAGTAAAATGAGTGGACAATGCAAGCAGGATGCCTGCTGCCAGCAGGTACAGCGCCACACCCCGCAGGATAAGCTTTCTTTTTTCGCTGAGATCGATGGTATGGCCCGCGTACAGGGCCATAGAAAAAGCCGGTAAAAACTCTGCCAGTCCCACCAACCCAATGGCCAGCGGCGCATTGGTAAGGTTGTATATCCACCAGCCTACCACGGTGCTCATCATGCGCAATCCCATAATAAAAAGAAACCTGCCTGTCAGCAGCGTACGAAATTCTTTTTGTTTAATGGAAGCGAAAGGGTCAGCCGATTGCGTAAGAATAGCCATGTATGTTATTCCGTTGAAATATAAAGGTAGGGAGAAATTTAGTAAGTAATAATTGGCAGTTAGCAATCGGCTGCGCCTACCATTGTTAATACATGTACCGATGTTTCGCAAATTCTTTTTGTAAGTATGCCATGTTGGTCCAAATTATTAATGGAAGATTCAGCAACGCC
>CAXTMV010000331.1:0-5418 GCA_964245425.1 uncultured Flavihumibacter sp.
GGATTTGACATTAATCAATTTTATTAAAAATTGATTAAAATAAAAGATGGAAATATGCAACGGATTGCAGAAAAAAAATCATGATGGCATGTTAAAATGCAGACTGCGTTTTTTGTTGAATGTTTATCATTTAAAATGAAATGAGGATATAACAAGTGTGGAATATTTTCCATTCTGCCAATTAGCATGCCCGGATAATAAAATACGCGTGTTTTTACTCGCATTGCAATACCACATCGCCGCCAATGGGATAACCGACACAGGTCAGGACCTTGCCTTTTTCGATCTCATCGTCCATTAATACTTCATTGTTGCTCATCCATACGCGGCCCTGCAGGCAATTGATTGCGCAACTGCCACAGCGACCCGATTCGCAACTGTACGGCAATGTTAGGCCGGCTGTTCGCGCTGCCTGTAGAATCGTTTGGGGGTATTGGGTTTCCAGCCGGTATATATTTCCCTCCTGCCTGATTTCTATTGCATGCCGATGCGTATCCGGCGGTAAAGACCGGGTAACGACCGGCAATGGCGTGAAATTTCCTTTCTTTATATGTTGTAACGGAACACCCGCTTCCAGCAATGCAATGCTTACCATCCGCATATAATCAAAAGGTCCGCAGGTGTAAAACAGGGTATGGTGAAATGCGGCGCGGCTGTATTCTTTCAATAAAACGCCCATCAGCCATTTGCTAAGCCTTGCCCTGTTCAGCTGAAGAGCAGAACTGAATAAAAATTCTACCGAGAAGCGGTCGGCGAATAAAGCCTGCAGTTCCCGCAATTGCGTATAAAAAATAGTCGTGTGCGCGTAACGGTTACTATATATAAGTACCACCCTGGCAGCAGGGTGCCGGTAAAGGATTGTTTTAATCATCGGGTAAATGGGGGTGATGCCGCTGCCGGCGGCCATAAAAAATATTTGCCGGTACGGTTCCATGTCTTCGGGTAAAACAAAAAAACCTGCCGCCCCGGTACTGACCAGCACATCTCCTTTTTTTGCCTCGTCGAACAACTTCCTGGAATAAGCCCCGTTTTCCAGTCGCCGCACCGTTACCGACAATGGCTCTTCCAGCAAGGGGGCCGCAGAAATGGAATAACTGCGCCGATCTTCGCCAGCAGCTTTTGTAAAAACAAACGTGAGGAACTGACCGGCCTGGTACGCAAATACATCTGCAGCACCTGCGGGTGCCAGGTAAAAAGTCTTGCTGTCTTCGGTTTCCCGTGCTATGGCCGTAATATGCAAAGTTTTATATAACCCCATCGTTTTCCGCTGTTTGCCCGCTCAACTTAATAAATTACCCAGACAAATAAACGAACCAACCCGTTTGACCTTCAAAAATATTATTTACTCTTTCCGAATAAAAAGATATTTCATTAACTTACGGATAAGAAAAACGATTGCTATATGAAAAAAGTTGCTGATATCCTGCACCGTAAAGGCTCCAACGTAATCTCCATTTTACCTGAAACCAAAGTTATTGAAGCACTGGAAATGATGGCCGAAAGAAATATCGGCTCTGTGCTGGTGATGAGGGGCGAGCAATACTATGGCCTGCTGACCGAAAGAGACTACGCCCGTAAAGTAATTCTAAAAGGAAAACATTCTTCCGATACCAGGGTAGAGGAAATCATGTCTAAAGGCCTGCCTCGTATTACACCCGATAACTCCATTGAAGTGTGCATGCACCTGATGAGTGAAAACAATATACGCTACCTGCCGGTATTTGAAAACGATGCCATCTGCGGCATCATCTCTATTAATGACGTGGTAAAAGAAACCATTCTTTCGCAGGAGGAAACCATTTCACAACTCAAGGACTATCTGCACGCAAGTATGTAGATCAACATTCTCCTGTATTATTATTGCATAGCTCCTTATTTAAACAAGCTGTTAAGGGCCGCATAAGAAATAATGTCAGCAGCAAATCCAATAGGTTGTTTTTGGCTGATGCTTGTTGCTGCGTTCAATAACGACCCATAGGCTACCCGGGCCAGTGAAGAACCCAGGCTTATGCGTTTAACGCCCAGGCTGGCCAGCTGTTGAAGGGATAAATCGCCCTGGCCCAATCCCGTTACTACGTTTACCGGTTTGGGTGCCACCGCCTGTACCACTGCCGTTATTTCGGCCGCGGTAGTAAGACCCGGTGCAAACAGTACATCTGCCCCGGCCGCTGCATAGGCCTGCAGCCGCCGGATGGTATCGGGCAGATCAGCACGCCCGTGGAGCAGGTTTTCTGCCCTGGCCGTTAGCATAAAAGGCAGCGACAGGCTGCTGACGGCTTTTACAGCCGCTGCTATGCGTTGCACCGCCAGTTCGAACGGGTAAATAGGATCCCCGGGCCGGCCGGTGGCGTCTTCTATTGATCCGCCGGCCAACCCCGCTTTGGCGGCCATCAGAATGGTTTCCGCACAATCACCCGGTGCATCGCCAAAACCATTTTCCAGGTCGGCGGCAACCGGCAGGTGTGTGGCGGACACGATTGCTGCTACATTCGAAAAAGTCTCCGTTCTTGTTACCCTTCCTTGTCCGTCTGGTTTACCAAGCGAAAATGCCAGGCCGGCACTGGTGGTGGCCAGGGCTTCGAAGCCCTGTGAGGCCAGTATCTTTGCCGAGCCGGCATCCCAGGGATTGGGCATAACGAAGATGCCTGACCGCAGGTGCAGGTTTTTAAACGCGGTGGCGCGGGCCAATGACAGGTTATCCATGTAAAAATATTTTTTTCGATGTACAAATGGCCCGCGCGAAGGCCCCACCCTTTACTGACAGACATCACCCGTTGGAGTTCCTCATTTTGCCGGTGCAAACCAATCTGCAAATTATCCTGTACTAACTGGCCTTTGCTGCCATAAATGCATCCAGGCCTTTCCTGGCCGTCCTGTGCACCTTACCTTGTATAAAATTACTCCAGCCAAATAAAATACCTGGTAGTCCCAGTGCCTGACGGCTCCATTTCCACAGGTCAAATTTGTCTGTGTGCTCTGTTATCTTTCCGTCACGGATACGCATATACGCTTTTATCTTGTTCACCACGGGCCGTTTAGTGGTAGAAAAAACATAAGAAGCCACCCACTCACAGGTAGCATATTCTTCGTCCAGCAACCGGATATCGGAAAAGCTGAGCGAGAATGCTGTGGCGCTTTTGCACAGCATTTCCCACATGGCACCGGGTTCGGCATCCTGCAAGAGGCCGAATACCGGGTCACTGAAAACAGCACCCGGTGCATAGCAATCCTGCATGGTCTTGTAGTCAAGCTGCTGAAATGCGCTGTAGAAGCGGCGGATCACCTGTTCGTTTCCATCCATAAATTGAATATTAAAAGTTGGGGGCTTATTCAGTAAATTAGCCTTCCAAAATTAAACATACATGAGAAAACCAACCGGATTGTTTTTGTTGCTGCTGGTAACCTTTTTTGCAAGGGCACAGTATGCACAGGATTCTGCCTGGATAAAAGATCATTATTATAAAATGGAAAAGTACATCCCCATGCGCGACGGGGTAAAACTGTTCACTTCCATTTACCTGCCGAAAGACACATCGCAGAAACATCCCATCCTGCTTACCCGCACCCCTTATTCCTGCGCACCCTATGGGGAAGCAAATTTCAGCGCCAATCTATGGAACCGCCACTGGCGGTATTATGCCAGGGAAAACTATATCATTGTTACACAGGATGTGCGCGGCCGCTGGATGAGCGAGGGCGAATTTGTAGATGTCAGGCCCTTTAATCCCCACAAAAAAGGAACCGATATTGACGAAGCCAGCGATACCTACGACGCCATCGACTGGATGGTAAAAAACCTGCCTTATAACAATGAAAAAGTAGGCGTGTTTGGTATTTCTTACCCTGGCTTTTATTCTACCATGGCAGCACTCAGCGGCCACCCGGCATTGAAAGCCGTTAGTCCGCAGGCACCGGTAACCGACTGGTTCCAGGGCGACGATTTCCACCACAATGGGGCTTTTATGTTTATGGATGGATTTGCTTTTTATGCCGGCGGCTTTGGCTATCCCCGCCCTAAACCAACTACCGTTGGCCCCAAATCTTCCTTAACACTATCCGAGAACGATAACTACCAAACCTATCTTTCCATTGGTGCCCTGTCGAATTTTAAAAAACTGGCGGGCGACAGCCTCACATTCTGGAATGACCTGTATGAACACCCTAACTATGATGCCTGGTGGCAGGCACGCAATCTGCGCAATTTTGTAAGCGATGTTAAACCAGCCATTATGGTAGTGGGCGGATTGTTCGACGCCGAAGACTGTTTTGGCGCCTGGAATCTCTACAAAGCCATTGAAAAGAAAAACCCCGCCAGCCATTTCAATAAACTGGTGATGGGACCCTGGTACCACGGCGAATGGGCCTCTACCGATGGCACCCACCTGGGCAATCTGCGCTTTGGATCCAATACAGCTTTCTGGTACCAGAATAATATCGAAATCCCTTTCTTCAATTACTACCTGAAAGGCGAAGGCGATATCAGTAACCAGGCAGAAGCAACCATATTTGTGAGCGGAGAAAACAAATGGCACAATTATACACAATGGCCGCCTGCAGAAAAACAAGACAAACCGCTTTACCTGCAACCCAATGGAAAACTGGGTTGGGACAAACCACCTGTCAATGGCGGGTTCAGCGAGTACAGCAGCGATCCGGCGCATCCGGTTCCTTATACCGAAGATGTACATTATTTCCGCACCCGCGAATACATGACAGACGATCAGCGGTTCGCCGCCCGCCGCCCGGATGTACTCAGTTTTCAGACAGCGGCACTGGAAAATGACATCACGCTGGCCGGAACGGTGACAGCCGATTTGCTCACCAGCATTTCGTCTACCGATGCCGATTTTGTAGTAAAAGTGATAGATGTGTTTCCCGATGATTTTAAATACCCTGATGCACAACCGCAGCAACGGCGTACGACCGGTGGCGATTACCCCATGGGCGGTTACCAGTTAATGGTGCGCGGCGAAATTATGCGGGGCCGTTTCCGGAACAGCTTTGCGCAACCCGAAGCCTTTAAACCCAATAAAACGGAACGCGTTAAATTCGATCTGCCGGATATAGCGCATACCTTCTTAAAAGGTCATAAGATAATGATACAGGTGCAAAGCAGCTGGTTCCCGATTGCCGACCGCAACCCGCAAAAATTTATAGATATTTATAAAGCAACAGACGCCGATTTTCAAAAAGCTACCATCCGTATTTTGCACGATGCCGCTAACAGCTCAAATATTATTTTACCCGTTGTTCATTGATTTCTGATGGCTGATTTTGGGATGACGGGAGGATGCGATCTGTTTTTCCATGGGCTTTCTTATAAATCTCCATATACCGGAATCGCAAAATCAGCCATTCTTATTTATTTAAATTAACATAATGAAAAAGACATTTTTTTTATTTTTCTCTGTTACTGTT
>CAXTMV010000332.1:0-5403 GCA_964245425.1 uncultured Flavihumibacter sp.
AACCGCCGACACAAGGATTTTCAGTCCTTTGCTCTACCAACTGAGCTACCGCACCCTCCATCCGCCTTTTTACAGGCGGGCAGCAAAAATAAGATTCTAATGAACACCAACCAAATGAAGAAAATGGACACCTGAACAGACCGCCATTTCACTATCCAACAGCCAGGCAAACGCATTTTTCACATCTGCCACCTTCCTTCCATTAACATCTTCCTTTACATTCCATATTCACTCAAAAACTTGATCCGCATAATTTTCAGCTGCTCCCAGCTGTAATTGCCCTCATTCAGCTCCTGCTGGGCTACCTGCAAAGACGAGGTTTCGCAACCCTTGAAATAGCCGATGATCTCTTCCTGCTCATATTCATCCAGCATATCATCGATGGCATAGTCCAGGTTCAGCTTGGTGCCGCTGGCGGCAATGGTTTCCATCTCCTCCATCAGCGCATCCATCCGCCAGTCCTTATTTTTCGCAATTACTTCCAACGGCATCTTCTTGTCTACCTGTTGTATGATGAAGACCTTGCTCATGCTCTTATTGGCCACACTCTTCATCACAAAATCATCGGGCTTCTGTACGTCGTTTTCTTCCACGTATTTGGCAATTAGGTCCACAAAAGGCTTTCCATACCGGATGGCCTTGCCCTTGCTGACGCCCTGGCATTTCTCCAATTCCTGTATGGTAGTAGGGTACAGGGTGGCCATATCCTGCAAAGAATTCTCCAGGAAAATAACAAATGGCGGCAGCGCTTTTTTCTTCGCCTCTTTCTGGCGCAATTCTTTCAATTGCTCAAATAATTTATCGTCGGCGGCGGCAGTTTCCGTATTGTTTTCTGCTTCCTCATCATCGGCATTGGCCTCCTCAAAGAGATTATTCATTACAATCGGGAAGCTTTTGGGCTTTTTCACAAACGCTTCACCCCCCTTGGTGATTTTCAATACGCCATAGTCTACAATGTCCTTGCTGAGCAAGTTTTCCAACAACATCTGCCGTACCAGCGAATTCCAGTAATGATGCGGCTGGTCGTTGCCGATAGCAAACTCGGGCAGCACATCGTGGCGGTACATTTGTACCTGCGGCGTTAACCTGCCGGCAATAATATTTACGGTATAATCGGTCGCAAAACGCTCATCCAGAACGCGCACCACTTTTAGCACTTTTACGGCATCGTCTTTGGCTTCCACTCTCTCTTTGGGATGCAGGCAGTTGTCGCAACTGCCGCAGTTTTCCTGGCCATAGGTTTCGCCAAAATAACTCATCAGTGTTTTGCGGCGGCAGACCCCGCTCTCTGCGTAGGCGACCGTTTCATTTATCAGCTGTGCACCCACTTCCCGTTCGGTCAGGGGCTTGTCGCGCATCAGGTGCTCCAGCTTGCTCACATCTTTGTGCGAATAGTATAAAATGCATTTTCCTTCCAGCCCGTCGCGCCCCGCGCGGCCGGTTTCCTGGTAGTAATTTTCTATTGATTTAGGGATATTGAAATGGATTACGAAGCGGATATCGGGCTTGTCGATGCCCATGCCAAAGGCAATGGTGGCCACGATAACCTGCGTATCTTCCTTTAAAAAAAGATCCTGGCGCTGGGCGCGGAGCTTGCTGTCGAGACCGGCATGGTAGGCCACTGCCTTGATACCATTTTGCACCAGCAGTTCGGCCAGTTCTTCAGTTGTTTTGCGGTTCAGGGTATAAATAATACCGCTCTTACCCTTGTTCTGTACAATAAAACGCACAATGCTTTTTAAGGTATCTTCCTTTTTTACCTTGGGCAGTATTTCATAATACAGGTTGGCGCGGTTAAAAGAAGAAATGAATATCCGGGGTTTGCGCAGTTCCAGGTTTTTTACAATATCGCTCTGTACTTTTGGCGTAGCCGTAGCCGTTAGGGCAATAACGGGAATGTCGGGGCTTATTACGTTCATCATTTCGCGCAGCCGGCGGTATTCCGGCCTGAAATCGTGCCCCCATTCGGAAATACAATGCGCTTCATCCACGGCAAAGAACGAAATATTCAGGTCGCTGAAAAAAGAGCGGTTGTCTTCCTTGGTAAGTGTTTCCGGTGCCACGTACAGCATCTTTGTCTTCCCCGATTTCAGATCGTCGTGTACCTCTTTTATTTCTTTTTTGTTGAGCGTAGAATTAAGAAAATGGGCTACTTCATCATTGCTGCTGTAGCTGCGCACCAGGTCTACCTGGTTTTTCATGAGCGCAATCAGCGGAGATACAATGATGGCCACCCCCTCGCTGATCATGGCCGGCAGCTGGTAACACAGGCTCTTGCCGCCGCCGGTGGGCATTATCACAAAAGTATCATTGCCGGACAGTAATGACTGTATGATCTCTTCCTGTTCGCCCCGGAACGAATCGAGCCCAAAATATTCCTGGAGTGGTTGCAGTAAGTCAATTTTCGTTTTGCTTTTCGTTACAGGGCTTTTGCCTGTTTTTGCAGGGATATTTTTTGCGGTAGCTTTGGTGCCGGATTTTGTTTTGGATGTAGTGCTGGCCATACTCATAGATTTTCTTTCACACAGGGTTAAAATGATTGCGTATTGAAATACTTAAAAGAACCGGAGTCAATTGAACATTTTTACCTGGTATGTCTTCGCTGATAGACAGGCGGGATGCGGGATTCCGGTTTATTTTTAAGGTTGGCGAAGTTAATAAAAAACAACGGGTTTCGACCGGAATCTTTGTTAAAAGGATAATAAGACCGGCCAGGAGCGCATACAGGCCAAAACCGCTGTTTACCCTGTTCATGCGGTGCGAGATTTTTTTACCCGTTACACACTCCTTTTCTCTTTGTTCTCTTCACCCCCGAAACACTTAATCAATTAACTTTGTACGCTGAATATGAACGAAAAAGGAATACTGGAGACCGCTCAACGCACCATCACCCTGGAGGCAGCTGCCGTGGCAGGACTGGCGGCCTGCCTGACCCCCGATTTTGCCAGGGCGGTGGAACTTATTTACAAAAGCAGCGGCCGCCTGGTGATCAGCGGTATCGGCAAAAGTGCCATTATAGCACAAAAACTGGTGGCCACCTTCAATTCTACAGGTACCCCGGCCCTGTACATGCATGCTGCCGATGCCATCCACGGCGACCTGGGTATGCTGCAACCCGGCGATATCGCCCTGCTGATCAGTAAAAGCGGTAACAGCGCAGAAATCAAGGTATTAGCTCCGTTGATCAAAAGTTTTGGCAACCAACTGTTAAGTATGGTAGGCAATATGGAATCTTACCTGGCCCTGCAATCGGATATCGTTATCAATGCCACGGTGTCTGAAGAAGCCTGCCCCAATAACCTTGCGCCCACCAGCAGCACTACCGCCCAGCTGGTGATGGGCGATGCACTGGCCGTTTGCCTGATGGAATTAAAAGGCTTTACAGGCGAAGATTTTGCCCGCTTCCACCCGGGAGGGCTACTGGGTAAGAGACTGTACCTCCGCGTAATGGATCTGTATATTCAAAACCAGCGGCCGGCCGTATACCCCGATACCCCGCTGCGCGAAACCATTGTTTCCATATCCGGCAGCCGCCTGGGCATGACGGCCGTCATCGACAGCAACAAGGAGTTGCTGGGCATTATTACAGATGGCGACCTGCGCAGGATGCTTGAAAAGAATATTCCGCTTGAGCATGTGCTGGCCGGCGATATCATGACAGCAAATCCCAAGACCATTGCGCCCGAAGCCATGGCGGTAGCCGCATTGGATGTTTTACGTAAATTTGATATAACACAATTAGTTGTCGCCAACCAAAGGCAATATTTAGGTGTAATACATTTACACGACCTGTTACGCGAAGGACTTCTATAACCCAATCCTGCTCCCTCCTTTCAGCCGTTGACCAACAGCCTGGTTGGCTGCACGGAAAATATAATCGCCCCTGTTCCGTTAATAAGCGGCATAGGAGCGGCCGGCACCAGCAGAAGCAGCGTTAACAGGCAGACCGGTGCCAACAGATACGATGCTGCCAGCCTGAATCAAGTATGAAGCGTATTTATATTGCCATATCTGCCCTGATATTAATTGCGGGATGCTATTTCTTCCCGTACAGTACAGATATTGTTTCAGAAAAATTCAGTACATCGAAATTGCAGCATGATTTTACGGTATTCCGAACCGTACTGGAAAGGGCACATCCCGGGCTGTATACCTATACAGGCAAAAAAGAAATGGATGCCAGCTTAGACAGCGTATATAATACACTGTCGGTCGCCACCGACCTGCGTGCTTTTCATGAGAAATTGTCTTATATAATCGATAAAATAGGCTGCAGCCATACCAATCTCTATCTGCCCAAAACCTATTACGACACCATTCTGCGGCGTGCTTATTTTTTCCCGATACCTGTTATTTATGTAGATGGCGGACTGTATATCAATTCAGATGGCTGGAACCTGCCGGTGGGCGCTCATATTATCAGTATCAACGGTAATTCTGCGGGCCAGATCATGAACCGGATCATCGATTACAATGTACCCGACGGAAAAAATAAGAATTATAATCTTTCTCAGGGAGCCGCCGAGTTTGCCTACGATTATTTCCTGGCCTATGGCCCCTGCATAAAATTCTCGGTCGAATACGCCCGGCCGGAAGGCGATAAAAACGAAACCGCCAGCATAGACGCAGTCACCCTTGAAAAACACCTGCTGAACTACAACGAAAACAGCTATTATAATTATTCATCCGAAGTGGGGTATGATTTTGAAGTTATCGATTCTGTTCATACCGCCGTTCTAACGCTGCGATCTTTTTCTTATGGTACATCAGCCACTTTTACCGCGTATAAAAATTTTCTTATCAATGCTTTCACCCTCTTGAAAAATGAAAGCGGCATCAACAACCTTATCATCGATTGCCGCAATAATATAGGGGGCGAATACGAGAACATTTTTTTACTATACCGTTTTCTCAGCAAAAATGCATTCAGGGAAGTTGATTCTGCTACCTGCCGGTTCGACAAAATACCCTATACAAAATTCCTGGATCCGGACTTTGCGTTGAATGAACAGCCTTCGCTCGATTCAATGATAAAAACAGAATTCTGCCGCCTGCCCAATGGAACCAATGCTATGAAAGATGATGAAAACAACCTTCGGAGGCCGCATCCCATGGCATTTAACGGCAACCTGTTTGTTATCACCAATAACAATGTGCTGTCTGCCGCATCTAATTTTGTAGCCATGATAAAAGACAGCAAAAGAGGTGTTATTGTGGGCGAAGAGACAGGCGGTGGTTACAACGGTCACAACGGGTTTACCCGTATCCTCTATAAATTGCCCGAAACAGGCCTGCTGCTGGAGTTTTCTGCTGTAAAAGTGCAGCATTACCTTGAGCACCCACAGTTAAATAAATATGGGATAGAGCCTGATTATCCTGTAGGCAATACCCTGAACGATATTG
>CAXTMV010000333.1:0-5365 GCA_964245425.1 uncultured Flavihumibacter sp.
GGTATATTGCCCATATGGTTCTGGATAATACCAAACCGGTGCCGACACCTGTAAAGTTTGATGTGAATGCAACTGTTAACCTGCAGACTTTTTATTTTACGCTCGGTGAAGCTTACTTTTTAAGAGCATGGTATCAATTTGATCTGTTGCAAAAGTATGGGGGCGTGGCGAACGATGGAAAAGCCTATGGGTTTCCAATTACCATTAAATACTTGCAGCCCGGTGATGTGCTGGATCTACCCAGGAATAGTTACACTGAATGTGTTCAACAGATTGCAAGCGATTGCGATAGCGCTGTAAAATATCTTCCGCTCTTGTTTTCTAAATCAAGCGGTACAAGGCCTGACGGTTTGCAAACTGATGCCGGTCATGCATCTGGCATTGCTGCCAAGGTACTAAAGGCCAGAACTTACCTCTATGCTGCGAGCCCTGCCTACAATACGTCAAATGACCCGACTTTATGGGATAAAGCTGCACAAGTGGCTGCAGATGCGATTAGCTTTAGTAATGGAACTAGCCCGGCTGTCGGCTTTGATGATTTGATGGCGTACGCCAATTATTTCAATAAGAATAACCTGAATAATAATAATTATACTAATAAGGACATCTTTCTTCGGGGACAAATTAGTACAGGTGTTACAACCTATGAAACCGAAAATTTCCCGCCCCGCGCAAATGGCGGTCTGGGCACATTTAATCCAAGTTAGAATCTGGTAGATGCTTTTCCTATGGCCGATGGATACCCCAAAGGTACCTCCCCTACCAAACCTTATGATCCGAATAATGTGGCTACCAATCGCGATCCAAGAATGGACTTGTTTATTGTTCGAAATGGAGAAACAATATTTGGATTAAATATTGGAACATCAGCGGGCGGCGCGGATGCTTTCGGTTCGGATGTAAATGCAACACGCAGCGGGTATTATTTGCAAAAATTAATTGATCCCAATGTAAGTCTTAAAACAGGTTCTGTAATTACTACCACCATTGCTCCAATTTTACTGGGAAAGCCAGAATTGTATTTGAATTTTGCGGAAGCAGCGATACATGTCACCGGAAACCCTGATGCTAAAATTTATGGTTATTCAGCCAGAGACATGATAATAAAAATTAGAAACCGAGCGCTGGGTGCAGGAAAAGATCTTTATTTACCCACTTTAACAGCAGGGCCTGATTTTTTAAATCTTATATTGAATGAGCGGCGAATTGAATTATGTTTTGAAGATTTTCGATTTTGGGATATCAGGCGCCTTTCGAAAGGTCTGGCAGACCTTAGCTCTGTAAATACGCCCGTTTACAGTATTTATTCAGCTTCGCCGGTAGAAACTAGATCTTACAAATCTCCCTATTTGCCTTTGCCTTATAGTGAAATATTAAAAACCACCAAACTGTTAAATAATGCCGGATGGTAAAATTTGTTACCTGTTAAAATTACACCATGAAGAAAATCATAATTACCTGTATTCTTACCACAATAATTTTTGCAAGCTGCAAAAAGTATAGTGATGACTATCTAAATCCGTCTTTGCCAAAAACTATGGCTTATTTCGCCTCTTTCCAAGAGTATACACGTACTGTTGTTGTCGGAGAAGGCCTGTCTTTTAAAATAGGACCTGCAATGTCCGGTGCATTAAACAATACACAAGATCGTACCGTGGATTTACAAATAGGCACCGTACTTAATAAAACAAGTGCCACGGATACAAGAATTTTATTGCCCGCCAACTATTATAATTCAGCCAAACTTGGCTCGCCTATCCGTTTGACTATTCCGGCGGGCCAATTTGTAGGCTACTTTACGATACAGTTTGATTCTGTGGGTTTTCTAAGTGATCCAGTATCAATGTACAAAAGTGCTAATAATGAGGGATACACGATCCCCGTAAAAATACTAGCCACCTCGCTGGATTCGATTGAAAAAGGGCTGGATAGTATAAAGGTGTCTGTAAAATACATAGCCGGGCAGGATGGTTATTATCTGTACAAAAATGTCATAAAAAAAGAAGTAGCCGGTGTGATTGTTGATTCAAAAACTCTTGTTGACAGTGCAATTAACGAATCTGACAACAGTGCCTGGCGTTTATTAACCCAGGGGCCATTTAAAGTCAAAGTTACATCGGCGGCTGCGGCATTCACCAGTGGTCTTAATTTCAACTTAAATATTGATCAAAGTAAGGTAGTTACTTATGAATCCATTTCCGGGCAACCTATCGTTACAGCAGAAGGTAGCAACAGCTACAGTTCCAAGACCAGGGATTTTACATTGAGTTATAAATACCAGAAGCCCGGTATCACCGATACTATTTATCATGTTAGTGGACAACTGCTTTTCAGAAACCGCATTCTTGACAAGGTTAATGAAACACGGGAATACCTGAGCTATTTCAATAATTAACAAATATGATACATGATTAAAAACATCTTCAAAAAATTGGAACAAATAAATCCTTGGTGCTTAATTTTTGTCTTTTTGTTTGTTTGCAATCAGGGAGCTACAGCACAAAATCCTTACGGAGGTAAATTGAGAACAATACCAGGCCGTATTGAAGCGGAAGATTTTGATTTAGGCGGGGAAGGGGTCGGCTATCATGACCGTACATCACAAAATCAAGGTGGTGGCTACAGGCCCAATGAAGGAGTAGGTATAAAAGGAATGAACGAGATTCCCGGTAAACCTGCTTGGTATAAGTCAAATGATAGCACGCCTACAATAGGCTGGTTTTTCGTGGGTGAATGGTTGAAATATTCAGTGGATGTAAAAAAAGGGAATTATGACATCAATATACGCATAGCAACCCCAATGAATAAAAAAGCATTCAATATTTATCTGGACGATAAGCTTATCGCATACATTGAAGTACCCAATACAGGAGAATATAATAGATGGGTAACTGTTCACACCAGAAACGTACACGTCAATAAAGATGGTCCAGCAGTCTTAAAAATTCAGGCAGGCGGTATGGATTTGGATGAATGCGATTTGAACTGGATTGAATTTACAGCGGCTGATCCCAAATACACAAATTTTTTATAATCCCGGTAATAGATTTATAGCGCACTATTATAAAATTTTCTCGCGTCTTTTCTAAATCTTCCGGATTGTTTTTTCAAACAACTTAATCGGTAAGATTACAGACTATGATTAGATTAATAGATTACAAACTATGATTACATTAAAAAAAAGCAACAAATTTTATCTTAAATAATTTTCTTTGAATCGCCGGTAAGGGTTCAGTATCTATAGATAGAAAATACAGGAAAAAAATCTTAAAGTAACATTATGTTAACTCGGGTCGTGGTGATAATTGTAATTCTTATACAATTTTTGTTGACTGGTCAAACAGTGCAGGGACAATTAAATGCGTTGAACCAGGATGGAGCAAAAGGGGATCTAATCTTTCAATCTGGATTCGAACCGGATTGCCAGGTCATTTCTTTTGGTGAAGTAAATAACAAAATAGTAGGCAAAGACAGGAGTCTTTCTGCAAAAAATGATTGGGTATGGGATTTGGATAGCGCTAATCGTTACCAAAACATTTACGTTAATTATACCGGGGGTGATTCCACCAGACGTTTTGCGAGAATTATTCCAGAACCTGGTAACCCCGCCAATCACGTGCTATGGTACTGGCTGGGGGATTCCTGGCTGGCGTCGGAGAATCAAGAGAAAGCGCGGGTGCAATTAGAATTTTATAAAATCAAACCAGGACTTACAGAGTTTTATCAGACAGTTAGAATGTTTTTGCATGAAGATTTTAATACTCTCAAGAGCTATCCTGATAAAATAAAGTGGCTAACCATTTCAGAATTCTGGAATAATGAATGGTGGGAAAAAGCCGAGAAATATGGTTTCAGGGTTACTTTGGGCATAGGTAAACCGGTGGCGGAAAAAACTGATTTAAACTTTATTTTAAATGCAGAGAATGCCGGTCAAAAGGAAGTATGGCGAGGCGATAACCCTACTGTGAAAGTGCCGGTTGCACAATGGTTTGTCATGGAATATTATTTTAAGGAAGGAGATAAAGACCACGGCCGTTTTTGGATGGCAATTACTCCTGAAGGGGGAGCAAGAGAAGTAGTTTTTGACATTACGAATTATACCCATAATACCAGTGATCCGGCGCCCAATGGGCTTAGTGGGTATAATCCTTTAAAAATGTATACGTCAAAAGATGTTGTTGCTTATATGAAGGATAAAGGAAAAGCTCTTCAGATTTACTGGGATGATTTTAAGTTGTGGAAAAATAAAAGACCTGAATAATTCAGATTGTATAAAAGTAAATAATGAACAAATCATCGATTTTATATGCATACTTGCTATCTCTGTCACTAGTAAATTTTTCATGTGTTAGTAATAAGCAACTGAATCCGGGCAGTGAGACAACTCATGTGGGTGAACTTGTTTTTCAAAGCGGCTATGAAGGTACTTCTAGGATAGTTACTAATTCTTCGGATATACCAGATTTTATCACTCAACATTATGCCATTGATGATATAGTAGGAGTTGACAATACCCTGCCTGAAAAAAATGATTGGGAAAGGGATTTGGATAAAAACCCGCACGCAGGGCAGTTTTTAATTGAATATACCGGTGGCGATACAACACAACGTTATGTCAAGATTATTTCTGAGCCGGGTAATCCATCCAATCACGTTTTGCAATTCTGGCTGAGAGACTGGTGGGCAGCATCAGAAGGCCAGCAGAAGGCACGCATACAAACAGATATTTATGGGATCAAAGAAGGTTTCAAAGAGATCTATCAAACGCAACGCGTTTTTTTTACTGAAGATTTTAATGCATTAAAAAGCTTTCCGAAACCAATTCCATGGTGTACTATCTCGGAATTTTGGAATAATGAGTGGTGGATAAAAGATGAAAAATATGGATTCAGAACAACATTAGGCATTGGTAAACCTATCGCAGGTGAAAGTGATTTGTATTTTATACTTAATGCAGAAAACGCTGGACAGAAAGAAGTTTGGAATGCTAATCAAAGTACCACCAGAGTAAAAGTTCCCATTGGAAAATGGTTTACTATGGAATATTACCTAAAAGAAGGAAATAAGAGTAACGGCAGGTTCTATATGTCTATCACCCCCGCAGGTGAGCAAACGCAAGTGGTATTTGATGTAAACAATTTTACGCAAAATACCAATGACCCGGCACCTAATGGTTTTACTGGTTGGAGTCCGCAGAAACTGTATACCTCAAAGGATGTAGTGGAATACGTGAAATCCCAGGGAAAAACATTACAGATATACTGGGATGATTTTAAACTTTGGAGAAATCGTCGGCCATAGCAAAATTTTATAAATGACAGATAAAACTTATCTGGTATAAGATAAATACTACTTTCTATTATTA
>CAXTMV010000334.1:0-4521 GCA_964245425.1 uncultured Flavihumibacter sp.
CTGCAAAAGTCCTCCAACGGGGAATGCAGGGGGCCATTGACCGGGGAAAGAAATTTAAAATTATTATTTACTACTTAAAACTTTAACCGCTTTGTCAAAATCAGCAAAGGCCCATTTATGCTGGATGATACCATCTTTCAGTAAATAAAGGGTTGGGTTGGCCCTGGCTGCCGTTTTAATGGCCACCGCATCGCACATAAATGTGGTGGCGGTATCTTTTGTTGCCATGCCGAATGACGTTATCACCTCGCGGGTATTGGTAATTACATAAAATGCCCTGTTGATTGCTCTGGCATGGTGGAGAATGGTTCTTAACTGTTCATTTTCTTTCTGATCGTAGGCAGCATCCATCTTGTCTTTTACAAAAAGGAGTAATAGGGAACCCGGCTGGCTTAGTATGGCCTGCGTACTGTCTGTGCCCGACAAAGAAGCGAGTACAAAATCCTTGATGGGCGGCTGTGCATTACCCTCGCGGATAACTTTATCGTATCGTTTTACAAAATGGTAGAGCGAGTCGTCAAAATCGGCCGGGAACTTATCCGAAGTAAACTCTACCTGTTTGCCCTGCCGGGTATAAACAAATGTGATCACCGTGCTGTCTGGTAAGGCGCCAGCGGGCACTTTCATCTGTGCCTGTATATTTTTGCCTACTTTATAAGGCAGGCAGTCTACAATGGGCAGGTGTTTTAACACATAACCCTGCAGGCCAAACGAAAATAAAACGGTCAGCAGCAGTATCCAGCCGCTGGCCGCAGGTTTAAAAAGAGGCCGTATACTTTTTTGCACAATAAAAAGGAATACAATGAGTGCGGTTAGCAGGAGATCTTTGGTAAAGGATTGCACGGCCGTAAGGGGGATGCAATCGCCGAAGCAGCCACAGGTACGTATTTTACCGGAAAGCACGGCATAGCCCGTAAGAAAGGTAAAGAAGATGATCAGCAGCAACAGCAGCCAGCTGAACAATTTCATCCGCCAGCCCAGCAAAACAGCCACGCCGGCAATAATTTCAAATGCGATCATCAGGACGGAGAAAGAGAGCGTAAAATCATTGAAGAAATTCCAGCCCCATACCTCAAAGAATTCCTGCATTTTATAACTCAGCCCCAATGGGTCATTGGCCTTTACCAGGCCGGAAAAAATAAACAATACACCTACGATGAACCGGGCTATATTAATGAGTGGTTTCATGGTTTTACATTAAAAAGTCAAAAATCAATATTCAAAAGTCTTTGCCCGGATAATTGCAGGCAACCGCTTTTTACTTTTGAATGTTGAATGTAGAATGTTCTGATTGTTGACTTTCCTCCTCCATCAGAATCAGCGCAAATATTGCGTAGTTGATGATATCATAATAATTGGCATCGATGCCTTCGCTGGCAATCGTTTTACCGTTGTTGCCGATAATTTGTTTGATGCGTAACAGCTTCGATAATATTAAGTCGGTAAAGCTTTCCTGGCTCATATCGCGCCAGGCCTCCCCGTAATCGTGGTTTTTGTCCTGCATCAATGCTTTCGCCTTCTTAATTTCCTGATCATAGAGCGCCAGGGCCTGCTCCGGCGGTAATTCCTGGGCGTCTTCTGCGGTAAAAGAGAGCTGTATAATACCAATGACCGCATAATTTACCATACCCCTGAATTCCGATGCAATATCATCGCCTATCTTTTGCAGCCGGTTCTCCTGTATGGTGCGGATGCGTTTGGCTTTTATAAAAATCTGGTCAACAATAGAAATGGTCCGCAACACCCGCCAGGAGGTTCCGTAATCTTTTGTTTTCTTGGTATAAATGTCGCGACAGCCTTTTATCACTGTATCGTACTGCGTATTTGTGTTGCTCATCTGCTCTGAATGAAAATTATTCCTCAACTTTAGCGTTCAAAAATAGCAATATACGGCCAATGTTTACGCTCAATTGTAAAGGAAGATTACTATCGGCCACAGAACCGCTGGTAATGGGCATAATTAATACTACACCGGATTCATTTTATGAAGAGAGCCGGATGTCCGATACAGCCCGCGTGCTGCAAAAAGCGGAACAGATGCTGGCGGAAGGTGCGTCCATACTGGATATTGGCGGGCAAAGTACCCGGCCTGGCAGCCGGCTGTTAACGGCCGCGGAAGAAATGGAAAGAATTGTGGAACCGATTGCGGCCATCGTACAGCAGTTTCCGAACGCGATTGTTTCTGTTGACACTTTTTATGCAGCGGTAGCGGCAGCGGCCGTGCAGGCTGGCGCTTCCATGGTAAATGATATCAGCGCCGGGGCAATGGATGCCGGCATGCTGCCAGTGGTAGCAGGGCTGGGTGTACCCTATATCTGCATGCACATGAAAGGCACCCCGCAAAACATGCAGCAACAGGCTGTGTACGATAACCTGCTGGAAGAAGTACTGGATTATTTTATTGATAAAATAGCTGCCTGCAAAAAAGCAGGTATCCACGATGTTATCATTGACCCCGGGTTTGGATTTGCCAAAACCCCTGCTCAAAATTTCAGGTTACTGAAAAACCTGCCCATATTTAAAATAACCGGCCGTCCATTGCTGGCTGGCCTGTCTCGAAAATCGACCATTTACAAAACACTGGGCACTACGGCTGCTGCTGCCCTCAATGGCACCACGGTGCTTAATACCCTGGCCCTGCAGCAGGGTGCTTCGATACTGCGCGTGCACGATGTAAAAGAGGCGGTAGAAACGGTCAAACTTTTTTGCGCGTACCAGGATGGGGAGGGGGCAGGATTTTGAAGGATAGGGATTTTGAGATTCCCCCATCAAAAAGCCTGTTCAATGGTATGAACAGGCTTTTGAATAGAATGATATTTTATCAATACTAATGAGCAGGTTTTTGTTGTTGCTGCTGTTGTTGTTTTTTCATTTGCTCTAATACCTGGGGTGGAATGGCTTGTTGCTGGGGCGCGGGTGCGCTATCTGATACGTTTACTACTTCAATATCAAACACCAGCGCTTCATTGGGCTTAAACGGTGAACCCTGTGGCGGATTCCTGCCGTAGGCCAGTGCACCGGGTATGTAAAGGGTACCTTTACCGCCTTTTCTGAAAAGGGGAATGCCTTCATCCCATCCCCGAACAGCGCCACCGGTTCCTACCTGCAGGGTATAAGGACTTGCTTTAGGATCCATGGTAGACTGAAATACTTTACCATCGAGGGTTTTTCCTTCATACCGCACGGTAGCATATTTGCCGGAGTCTGCCAGCATACCGGTGCCGGGTTCTTTTACCACTACATAGGTTCCTTTGCCAACCTTGGTAGCCGTAATCTTTTTTGAAGCCAGCCATACCGCCATGTCTTCGCTGCCTTTTACAAGGTCTACCGTCGACTGTTGTTCGGCGCGTACTTTTGCTTTGGCCACTTCTGCTTCCCTGTCTTTGGTCGCCAGTTCGGGCGTCTTGAATATATCCAGCACTTTAACAATGGTCAGCACCTTATCTCCTTTTTTAAAGAAAGGAGGCCGCTGGCCACCCTGGCCTTTTTTCATTACCGTATCGATCAGCTGAACAATCTCTGCGCTATCGCCTTTCCGCAGCATGCTGAATACTTCCAAGGGAGAATACGCTTCTGCGGGAACATCCTGAACAGCCACAAATTCCGGCATATTGCCAACGGTTGTGCGCAGTACAGAATCTGAGCTTCCCACTCGTATGGTATACTCGATTTTTACGATATTACCGGTTTTTGCGGCGGAGTCTTTTCCGTCGCTGAAAATCTTGTACATCACACCGCTTTTGGTGCGCTTGTAATCTGAACTGTTTTTACAAGCTGTAAACAGCAGGCCCACTACCGCCAGTAGCACTAAAAAATAACCAGGTTGTTTTTTCATGATTGATTGTTATTGTAATAAAGATGCGTTTTCCCTGATGGATTGTTTAAATTTCTGAATAGTCTTCTCCAGTGAATCGCTGCTCTTGCCACCCGACGCATTGTAATGGCCGCCGCCATTAAAATAAGTGCGCGCAAATGTATTGGTATCAAAATCGCCCTTGCTGCGGAAGCTCCACTTGCGCTCTTCATCGCGGTCAATGACAATAGCTGCCAGTTTAATGCCCTGTATGGTCAGCGGGTAATTCACCAGGCCTTCTGTATCACCTGTCTTGATATCGAATTTCAGCAAATCATTTTTAGATACTGCTATCAGCGCTGCATTGTATTCATACATGATTTCCATCCGGTTCAGCAGCACCATACCAATGAAACGAAGCCGGTTTTCCAGGAAATTATCATAAATATTTTCATGCACTTTGGAATGATTAAAACCAGTCTCTTTCAGGTGCGCGGCCATCCGGTGAACGGCGGCGCCGGCTGCCGGAAACCGGAAAGAGCCTGTATCGCCGATAAGGCCCGCATACAGGCAGGCGGCAATAGATACATCAATCATATTGCCATGTCCGCTGGCCGTTATCAGGTCATACACCATTTCTGAGGTGGAGCTTTTGCCCGTATCACTGATACCATACGTAAAAGCAGCTGTCTCCGGTTGTTGATGGTGGTCAATTAAGATCTTTATGA
>CAXTMV010000334.1:4531-5323 GCA_964245425.1 uncultured Flavihumibacter sp.
CAATCCAGCTGTGCAATGGAAGCAGCCATGTTCCTGGTGCGCGACAGCGTATTAAAATCGAGGCAGAACAACCATTCGGCTTGTTTTAGCAGCAGCTCAGCTTCCGCTTTCCGATAATCATAATCCACCACTTTTTCGCAGCTGGGCATCCAGTTCAGGAACAAAGCCCAGTTGGTGGGCGATATTACTGTTACCGTATGACCCAGCGCAGAGAGAAAATGAAAGAGCCCCAGGGCGCTGCCCATGGCGTCGGGGTCGGGTTTCTGGTGCATGGTGATGACCACCTTTTTGGTGTCGGCAGCCAGCAACGGAAATATTTCTTGAACAGGTTTCATAAAACGGTGGCGAAGGTAACTAAAGTTTGCAGTTGAAAAAGAGAGATTTTGGGGGTTTTTGCCTTTAAATGAGGTATTTAACATAAAAACCCCGTGTGGCCCGTTTTAAACCCCGAAACTTTGCCTTAGTTTTGCCACCCAAAAGAAAAGACCGTATGACCAACAGAACATTTACCATGATTAAGCCAGACGCGTTCCGCGCCGGGCATTCGGGCGCCATTGTAGACAAAATTATCAAGGAAGGCTACCGCATCGTGGCACTGAAGCTAACCCATTTAACCCCCCAGCGGGCAGGTGAATTTTATGCCGTGCATGCGGCACGTCCTTTTTACGGAGAACTGGTAGAATTTATGAGCAGTGGGCCCATTTTCGCCGCTATTCTTGAAAAAGACAATGCCGTGGCAGAATTCCGCAAACTAATAGGTGCAACCGATCCTGCCAAAGCAGAAGCCAATAC
>CAXTMV010000335.1:0-5303 GCA_964245425.1 uncultured Flavihumibacter sp.
ATTCATATATGTATCAGGCACGATATTTTCACGTTATAGAATCTGAAATCAAAATCCTGTAGTATGAAATCATTTATGAGATCGATAGAAATCAATTTCCGTTATTGGGGTGATACGGTAAAAGCCAATATATTCCAGGAAGAAGATTATCGTGGTGTTATTTATCCCATCAAATTGAACGGTTATTATTTTTTTACGATACATTATACAGAAAAGAACGAATGGATGGTTATGAAGGAAAGAGACGGCATTACACCCGCTATTGACAAGGAATTATTGAATCGTATTTTGAAGCCACTTGAAACAAAACTGAATTACGCCGCTTAAAATTTTCCATTAATAGTTTTATCACGGCAAAGAGGCAGAAGCATCGCGCTTTTATCTTTTTGCCGATTTTTTATGCCCGGTAACTGCCTGTTTATCAAAAGCCAGGTCCTGTCTTGCCTGAAGCAGGAAAGCCCTTATTTTTGCATCCATTGTAATTAAATTGCCGGATTCATGGTTGCATTAAAAGAGTTAGCTGCACAGCTGGAAGGAGAATTGTATGATGATGCCACCATGCGCACCCTGTATGCAACCGATGCATCCGCCTACCGTGAAATGCCCTTGGCCGTGGCCCTGCCCAAATCGGTGCAGGATCTTCGCACGCTTATCGATTTCGCACACCGGCAACAAACATCCCTGATTCCCCGAACAGCAGGTACTTCATTGGCCGGCCAGGTGGTAGGCAAAGGCATTGTAGTAGATGTTTCCAAATACTTTACCGGCATACTGGAGCTCAATACAACAGAGAACTGGGTACGCGTACAGCCGGGCGTTATAAGAGACGAACTGAATATGTTCCTTAAACCCCACGGGCTTTTTTTTGGGCCCGAAACGTCTACTGCCAACCGCGCCATGATTGGTGGAATGGTGGGCAATAACTCCTGCGGCTCCAATTCCGTAGTGTACCGAAGCACACGCGAGCACCTGCTGGAAATAAAAGCCCTGCTAAGCGATGGTTCAGCAGCCGAATTCAAGTCTATTGGCCTGGATGCTTTTCATGAAAAATGCGATGGTGATACGCTTGAAGCAGCCATCTATAAAAAGGTACGCAGCCTCTTGAGCAATTATGACAACCAGCAGGAAATCAGGCAGCAGTTTCCCAAAAAAACTGTTGAACGCCGGAATACGGGTTACGCGGTTGATATCCTGCTGGAAACAGCTCCCTTTACGGCCGGGGAGCCGGACTTTAATTTCTGTAAACTCATTGCCGGTTCGGAGGGAACCCTGGCATTTATCACTGAAATAAAATTAAACCTGGTGCCGCTGCCGCCCAAAGAAACCGGCCTGCTTTGTATCCATTTCAATAGTGTTGACGAAGCCCTGCGGGCCAACCTGGTGGCATTGCCCTACCGGCCAAGTGCCAGTGAACTGATTGACCATTATATACTGGAATGTACCAAGGAAAACAAGGAGCAGCTTAAAAACCGCTTTTTTGTGCAGGGAGACCCGGGCGCCATACTGGTCATTGAATTTGCAAGAGAAAATCGCTATGAAATTGCCGCCATCGCGCAACAGGTAGAGACTGATATGCGCCAGGCAGGCCTGGGTTATCATTTTCCTTTATTGTTTGGAGAAGACAGCAAAAAAATATGGACACTTCGCAAGGCCGGCCTTGGCTTATTAAGTAACCTGCCGGGCGATGGCAAAGCGGTGCCGGTTATTGAGGATACCGCGGTAGACGTGCAGGACCTGCCCGCCTACATCCGCGATTTCAACGAGATATTAAAAAAATACCAGTTGTATTCAGTGCATTATGCGCATGCGGGTTCGGGTGAGATCCACCTGCGGCCCATTATCAACCTCAAAACCGAAGAAGGCAACCGGCTTTTCCGGGTCATTGCAGAAGAGATTGCTACCCTCGTAAAAAAATACAATGGATCGCTGAGCGGCGAACATGGCGACGGTAGGCTGCGCGGCGAGTTCATTAAGCAAATGGTGGGAGAAAAAAACTACGGCCTGCTGAAAGAAATAAAACTGGCCTGGGACCCTGCAAATATTTTTAACCCGAATAAAATTGTGGATACGCCGCCCATGAACAGCATGCTGCGCTATACCCCGGGCCAGCAAACACCGGCGTTCAACACGGTCTTTCGTTTTTACAACCAGGACATACTCCAGCATGCGGAACAATGCAACGGTTCGGGCGATTGCCGGAAAACACATTTGTCGGGCGGCACCATGTGCCCTTCTTTTATGGCCACCCGCAATGAAAAAGATACCACCCGTGCAAGGGCCAATATCCTGCGGGAATTCCTGACCCGCTCAGATAAGATGAACCGCTTTAACCACCAGGAGATTTATGATGTAATGGACCTCTGCCTGAGCTGCAAAGGCTGCAAGTCCGAATGTCCGTCTAATGTAGATGTAGCTAAACTGAAAGCAGAATTCCTGCAACAATATTACGATGTCAACGGCGTACCCTTTCGCTCAAAACTGATTGCTAATTTCAGCGCTTCTGCCCGCTTGGGAGCCTTGTTACCCCGTGTCTATAATTTTATGGTGACCAATAAAACCATCAGCGGCGCCATCAAGCAGCTGTCTGGTTTTGCGCCCGCCAGGTCGATGCCCACCCTGCATAGCACCACCTTACTGCACTGGTATAAAAAAAGGGCTCCGCAACAACACGGCGCAACTTTTTTAAAAAAAGTATATCTTTTCTGCGACGAGTTTACCAACTATAATGATACGGAAACCGGCATAAACGCTATCCTGTTACTGGAGCAGCTGGGCTACCAGGTAATTATTCCCGAGCATATAGAGAGCGGCCGGGCCTGGTTGTCGAAGGGACTGTTGCGCAAAGCAAAAGCAATTGCCAATAAGAATATTGCCCTGCTGCACCCGCTGGTGAATGAATCGGCACCATTGATTGGCATAGAGCCTTCGGCTATTCTGACGTTTAGGGACGAATACATTGACCTGGCCCATGATGACCAGCTGGCAGCGGCCAGGGAATTGTCGGCCCATGTATTTTTAATCGACGAATTTATTGCGGCAGAAATAAAAAAAGGAAATATTACAGCGGACTCCTTCACCCAGGAAGAAAGAAAGATAGTTTTGCACGGGCATTGCCAGCAAAAAGCATTGTCTACTGTAGCGGCATCGGTGGCGGTATTATCGTTGCCACAGCAGTATACGGTTGAAACCATTCCTTCCGGTTGCTGCGGAATGGCCGGCTCATTCGGGTACGAAAAAGAGCATTATGATTTATCTATGAAGATTGGCGACCTGGTATTGTTTCCTGCTGTACAAAAACAGGCGCCGGATACCATTGTTGCTGCACCCGGCACCAGTTGCCGGCACCAGATAAAAGATGGCACCGGCAAAAAAGCATTGCACCCTGTAACGGTTTTGTACGAAGCCCTGAAAAAAAAGTAATACGTTTTAAGTCATAAATAGCCAGTAACCGACCCCAATTTTAGCGGGAAAGACTATTATCGCCGGGGAAGAAGGCTGGGGTGAAGTTCCGGGTATTAACACTAAAAAAAATTGAATATGAAAACATTTATCATAACCGGAGCCAATGGTAATCTGGGTACCGCCTGCGTAGAGAAATTTTTAGCCGATGGCCACCGGGTTATTGCCGTTGATGGGCACGACAACCACCTCTCCTTTGCAGCTGGCAACCCCAACTATGTTTTTGCCGCCGTAAATCTTACTGATGAAGAAGCGGCCGCTTCCTTTATCGCTGGCCTAATCAAAAAATATGAAAAACTGGAAGGCGCTTTATTGTTGGTGGGCGGTTTTGCCGCGGGTGATATAGCCACCACATCGGGCACCGATATTCATAAAATGTTTACCCTTAATTTTGAAACAGCTTATTTTATAGCGAGACCTTTGTTGGCCCACCTGCAGCAAAACAATTATGGCAGGCTTGTTTTTATTGGCGCCCGGCCTGCCCTGCAGGCTGCACAGGGCAAAGATCTGATGGCGTATGCATTAACCAAATCGCTGCTGTTTAAACTGGCCGAATTCATCAATGAAACCTGCAAAGGCAAAAACATTACAGCTTCCGTTATTGTACCCAGCACCATTGATACAGCGCTTAACCGCCAGAGCATGCCCGATGCTAACCCCGACAACTGGGTTACCCCGGCGGCCCTGGCAGCAACCATGGCCTTTGTGGTATCGGAGAACGGTAACGCAGTAAGGGAATCCGTCCTGAAAGTATATAACAACGCGTAAGAAGCGGCGGGCTATGAGCTTCCGGCGATAAGCCTATTCCTTCGCTCTTCTACAACGAACAGCTGATAGCGATTTGCTACCCAACTGCCAAACCTGCAAAACGATTTTCGATCTTTCCCAGCCATTTCCTGCGTTTGGTATCAGACACAAATTTTACCATATTAAGGCTGATCCATTTATTGTGGCGGTAGCCTGTTTTCCAGAACGTGCCGGTAAAGAGTGCTTTTTTTAGCGCATTGCCAAACAGCAGGCGGTACATCAATGAAGGCGTGTTCATAGTGGTGATCACCGTTATACCGTTTACCTGCTGCATTTTTTTTGCCATCCGCGGAAAACGGCCACTCCGGTCATTCTCATAAAAAACGCCGGGAAAAATAACCTTGTCGATAAAACCCTTTGTCATGGCCGGCATCAGCTCCCACCAAACCGGGAAAATAAAGACCAGGTGATCAGCGGTACTCATGCGCTGTTGATACTCGATTACTTTTGGATCCACTGCCTGGCTGTTTAAAAAACCGCTCAGATCAGCGGCTGTCATAACCGGGTTAAACCCTTCCCTGTCCAGGTGTATGATATCTACGGTATGACCGCCCTGTTCTGCACCTGCTTTTACAGCGGCCAGTATGGCGTGGCAATAACTGCCTTCGTAAGGATGATTGAAGATGATGACAAATTTCATATGTGTTGATTTTTTTACAACACAAAAATGGATCTTGCCGGCCGGAGAAAAATTAACAATTGTAAAGAAATGCGCTAGCCTGTTTTTCAACATCGTTTCTTATCAACCATTCAAACGGCTCCTGATCCGGCTAAGTGAAACAGCTGTAATACCCAGGTAAGCGGCAATGTATTGAAGGGGCACCCTTTGCAGTATATAAGGTCTTTCTTTGAGCAGGTTGGCATAACGTTCGGGCGGCGTGTCTTTCAGCAGTGAAAGAAACTGGTGCATATAACTGAATTGTCTTTCCAGGTTGATTTCTGTGAGGCGGGCTTTTATTTCCGGGCTGTCGGCCAGCACCCGGTCAAAATCAGTTTTGTGTATCCAGCGCAATGTGCAGGGCTCAATGGTTTCTATA
>CAXTMV010000336.1:0-5274 GCA_964245425.1 uncultured Flavihumibacter sp.
GCCAAAGCCCTGTATGCCTATATCAATGATATGTATGGCAAAAAAATATTATCCGGCCAGATGTTTTCCGGCTGGGGTTTCGACGAAATCAATTACATCTATAGATTCACCAACAGGTATCCTGCCATTAAAGGTTTCGATTTCATTCAGTCCTCATTAAATGATTCTGTAGTGAAAGGAGCTGTTCAATGGTGGAAGAATGGTGGCATTCCAACTATCATGTGGCATTGGGGTGCACCTGGTATTGGCGAAGGCTATCCAAATAGCAAAAAAGAGATTGATATAAGCAAATGTTTTCAGAAAGGAACCGTAGAAAATGATTCGTTCTGGACGGAACTCAAAACAAAAGCAGATCTGTTAGAGCGTTTACAAAAAGAAAATGTACCGGTTTTGTGGAGGCCTTTTCATGAGCTGAACGGAAACTGGTTCTGGTGGGGTAAACAAGGGCCGGACAATTTTAAACGCCTGTGGAAAACGATGTACGATTATTTTGTGCAGGAAAGAAAGCTGAATAATTTAATATGGGTATTGTGTTATACCGGCAATCCTGACAGCGCCTGGTATCCCGGTGATAAATATGTTGACATTGCCGGTGCTGACACGTACGACAAAGGCGATAGCGCCATGCCCGCCATGTACAAATCCGTAAAAAATATCACGGGCACTCGCGTTCCCATCGCTTATCATGAATGTGGTGTGGCGCCTGATCCTGACAAATGCCTGAAAGAGGGTGCTATGTGGTCTTGGTGGATGGAATGGCATACACAGCATATTCGCAAGATGGATACCGTTTATTTAAAGAAGATCTATCACCATGATCTGATAATAACCCGCGATGAAGTTCCGGATATTGTAAAAATCTACGGGGGAAAATAAAAATGACAGGATTGCTTTGCTGGTCTTCTTGCCTACACAGGCACTTAGATCCATAGGTCATCATGGCTTTTGCTATGTTCTGCGCTGCCCCTGTCCTGTCTATGTGGTGCGTGATACCGGACTGTTTGGGCCGTCTGACAGGAGTTGGACGAGAGTGCCGTTATCGATGGTGCTGGTAATTCTCAGAACGGCCTGCACTTCTCTTGCCCTTTGCCGCATATTTTCAAGCCCATTGTGTTCATTGACATATCCGCTTGTATTAAAGCCCTTTCCATTATCACTAACGGCCATGCAATAGCCGCCATTTGCACTGGTTTCTATAGATATACTGATCTTATCTGCCCCGGAATGTTTTACGGCATTGTCAATGGCTTCCTGGCAAATACGAAAAATATTTAATGCCGCTACAGAAGACAAGAATGTTTTCTGCAAAATATGTTCTTTGATTTCCAGGTGCACAGCGTTCTGCTGTACCAGCCGGCTCTGCGCATAGAGTTTAATTTTATCTGCCAGTTCGTCTATTTCAACGCTTTGTTTTTTTAATGCCCAGATGCTTTCGCGCAGGTCTGCAATGGTGCTTTTAGCTGTTGCATTAATTTTATTCAGGTGTTCTTTCTTTTCATCGTCTGTAAGTATGGCGGGCGCTTCCAGTATAAAATCCATATTGCTGCTGATATAGCTGAGCTGGCCGCCCAGGTTGTCGTGCAGTTCGGCAGCTATATTGCGGCGTTCTTTTTCCTGCACCGAGTTAATGGCTATTTCCTTAAGCGTTTGCTCCTCTTTTTGCATGGCCTCAAACCGGAAGGCCTGCCGTTTCCTGTTTAGCCGGAAAAGAATAAAAACAAAGAGGCCGCCCGTGAGCAGCAATACCAGCGAGCCATAAGCGAGGTAATTCTTTTTGGCCAGTGCATAGTTCTGCTGGATAATGGTGTTTTCCTTTTTCTGGATTTCGTAACGGGTCTGCACCTCCGACAAAGCTTCCGCTGAATTTTTCTGGTGCAGTGAATCCTTGATGGCAGTAACAATTTCCATTGTTTCACCATAATGTTTATAATCGCCCGCCAGTTTATAATTACCGGCCAGGTTCTGGTACAGGTAGATATTCCGGGGCGAAGTTTTACTGAATTCAATGCCTTCTTTACAGATCTCGATGCCCTTCTTTGGCTGACCGGTAATGCCATAAAAATTACCCATTACGGCCATGGTATTGATGATATAATAGTTGTTCCCAATCTGCCGGTAAGTAGCCAGGCTTTCTTTGAGCAGGCGCTCGCCTTCAGCAGGTTTATGGTTCATGCCCAGTATGGTGCCTTTTAAACCAAGGGTATAGGCCAGGCTGCCCAGTAATTCATTCTCACTGTTTACCTGTACAGCCCTGCTGGTATAATATTCAGCAGAGTCCAGTAATTTTTTTTCACCCGATGCCGAATAAAAATGCATAAAAGTAAGGCTGGTATTGTTCAGCGTAATGCCATAGATCTCCTGGAAGGCGGCGGGTATGGGCCGGGGAAACAACTGCAAGGCTTTGTAGCACCATTGCTGCGCCTGTTTATCATCGCCTGTGCTGACAAAAACTGCCGCCAGGCTGTTCATGATGCGCACCTGGGCAAGGGAGTCTTCTTCCTTATCTGCTTTTGTTAAAAGCGGGTACAACAGGTTGAGTGCTTCTTTGGCTTTATTTATATTATTGTAGGCTTTTGCCTGTAGCAGGGTAAAATTAACATACAGTTCTTTTTCCGGGCCTGCATAACGGAGTTTTGTGAGATACCTTTCTGCGATGGCCAGGCTGCTGTCTGTTAATCCGCGGTTCAGGTACTGGGTGCCGATATAATAATCCGCCAGCACCGTCTTTTCCGCATCCTTTTGCAAAACAGCCAGGGCCCTGGCACTGACTGCATAGTGGTACAGTGTATCCGGGTTGTAGCCCGATTGCATTTTGCAGATGCCGAGCAGGGCATCCAGGATGTCTGCTTTGCTGGACAGCAGTTGCACCCTTCTCTTAAGACTATCGATCCGCCGGGTCTGTGCCAGGCTGCATGCGGGCAACAACAACAGCCAACAAAAAAAAGTATATATGGTTTTTTTTACCTGCTTGAACATGGATAAACAATGCCAACTAAAGTATAAAAACTTTCTTGCATAGCCATTTTTATCTCCCTATCACATGGTGGTTCGCTGTAAATAACGCAAATGAGTTATTGCATTTTTCATTTGAAAGGAATCCTTTTATTTCAACTTGCTATCGGTGAGGCCTGTCTGCAGGAATCAATGTCCTGAAGAAGACCGCTGGCGAACCAGGGGCTGTTTAAAAAATAGCGTAGTCAGAAAGGCCTTTTTTCAGGTAGATCATCTGTAAGAACCTTCTGATAGCAATTTCAATTCGATGAATGGCTGACATAATCAATTTGTTTTATTACCCTGATAGACGGGTCAGCCGATCCTTTATTGCAGAAAAATCAAAAAAGTTGGGAAAGTTCAACGTTCGGAAGTTCACCGTTCGTGGCCGTTGCAGCAACTACTGCGCAAACGAACGATGACCCTCCGAACTTTGAACGGGTATAAATTGGAAATGGAATTATTTGCTAACCTTATCGATGGCAATGGCATCGCCCGTAAGCGTACCGGACACCGTTACTTTATCGCCGATGAATTTGGCTACCTTTTTTGGATTGCTGATGGTATATACCTTATCGCCCACTACCAGTACAGGGGTGGCGCCGGCTTTTATACATTTCTTTGCGCAGGCAGCATGATCAGCACTATTGCCTTTTGTACCACAGTCCGAATCACTGATATAACCCGTCCAGGTACCTTTATCTGCCGCATAAACAATACAGGAACAAAAAACCGCCAGTAATAATAAATACTTTTTCATGGTGAGCAAGTTAATTGGTTAAAGAATTAGATATGTTAAGTTACGGTTTATTCTGGTGCCCGGTTGCCCCCACCGGCGGCAATGCACAAAAAAAGGCACAACACCGTGGTGTTGTGCCTTCTACTATTGAATGTCTTTTATGCCGGAACAGCCTGTTGGGCGGTTGGATAGTCTGAGTATCCCTTTTCGCCCGGGCTGTAAAAAGTCTGCTGGTCGGCTGTTGCGAGTTCAATACCCGCTTCAAAGCGTTCTACCAGGTCTGGGTTAGAAATAAACGGACGGCCAAAAGCCACCAGTTCACCCTTGCCGGCAGCCAGGTCAGACTCCGCCCTGGCGGCATCGTATCCGCCGGAAAGGATTAAGGTGCTGCCGAATGTTTTCCTGATCGCATCTTTTACCGATGCCGGAACAGCCGGTGCTCCCATGGAAGAATGATCCACTACGTGCACATAAACAATACCCAGGGTTTTTAATCCGGCAGCCAGTTGTGTAAACTGGGTTTCTGTCTGTTCATCCCATACAATATCATTGAATGCGCCAAAGGGTGATAAGCGGATGCCTACTTTGTCTTTTCCTATGGCAGCAGCCACGGCTTCGGCAACTTCCAGTACAAAACGATTGCGGTTGGCAGGCGATCCGCCGTAGGCATCCGTGCGCTGGTTGGCAGCGGCATTTAAAAACTGTTCCAGCAGGTACCCGTTGGCACTGTGCAGTTCAACACCGTCGAAGCCGGCTTCTATGGCCGATTTTGCACTGTGCACAAATTCCTCTTTTACCAGGGCCAGGTCTGCTGTTGACAGCGCTTCCGGAACCGGCAGGGGCTGCATACCGGCTTTATCCGTATACATGGTAGAATGAACGGCTGCAATGGCCGAAGGCGCTACCACTTTGGCAGCTTCGGGCAAATTGAAGGGATGGGTGATGCGCCCCGTATGCATCAGCTGCACAAATATTTTACCGCCCCCGGCATGCACGGCCCCGGTTACTTTTTTCCAGGCGGCCACCTGTGCGGGACTGTACAAGCCAGGTATACGGGCATAGCCCAATCCGTTGGGCGAAGGCGATGTGCCTTCGGTAATCAATAAGCCGGCGGATGCGCGCTGGCCGTAATAATCGGCCATCAGCTGGTTGGGTATATTATCTGTTGCCCGGCTGCGGGTCATCGGGGCCATTACAATGCGGTTTTTCAACTGGATATTGCCCAGTTTGTACTGACTGAAAAGCTGTGGATACTGCTGACTCATATTAAATTTGTTTTTTATATTGTACCTGGATAGAAAAAAGAAATTAACTTTACTTGCAATTTGCAAGTGTAAAAATAGGGTTTACTTTCAAATTGCAAGCAAAAAAATGAAAATAAATTCGGCGGTTACCGGCAAACGTTCAGATTGCGCCATCAGCATGGCGTTGGAGGCTGTGGGTGATAAATGGTCGTTGCTAATCCTGCGCGATCTTATGTTTACCGACAAACGATCGTACGGCGAGTTGCAATCGTCTGAAGAAAGGATTGCCTCCAATATACT
>CAXTMV010000337.1:0-3502 GCA_964245425.1 uncultured Flavihumibacter sp.
TTCTTTAAGTTCGTTGGATGTTTGCATATTTTTTATTTAAATATTAAGCGTAATATTACGATGAATAAGCGAAAATTTTTTAGCAACAGGTGTTGATCAACTGGTAAGCCACAAAGAAATTTTCCATTTCCTTTTTATACTGCTGCCAGGCTTTGGGATTGATACAATAGCAAACGCCCGTTCCCTCGATAGTGCCTTGTATTAAACCGGCGTTTTTTAATTCTTTCAGGTGCTGGGAAATGGTTGATTGCGCAAGACCGAGTTCATCAACAATATCTCCGCAAAAACAAGCCTTTTTTTTAACGAGAAATTGAATAATAGCAATCCTGGCCGGATGGGCAAGTGCCTTCATCATCTGCGCAAGCTTGTTCTGGTTGGCCGTGAATATTGACGATTTAGTTAACCCCATTTCAATCGCAAAATTACGATTTAATAAATGACTGGCAAAATTTTTTATCTATGCAGCATACTGCTGTAGCGGAAGCCAAAGCAATGGTTACTATATTAGTTTGTCTGGTGTAACCGGTAAATCCCTCACTCTTTTGCCGGTAGCATGGTAGATAGCATTTACAATGGCGGCGGTTATGCCAGTAATACCAATCTCTCCGGCACCTCTTGCGCCTACAGGGCTGATATTGAGATCCGGCGCATCAATAAACTGAATATCGAATTCCGGCATATCAGCATGAACAGGCACCAGGTATTCGGACAGGTCTTTTGTTACAATTCGTCCATTGTTATGGTCGTAGACACTGCCTTCCATCAGCGCCATGCCTATTCCAAATATGGCGCCTCCCATGATCTGGCTCTTTGCAGTCTTTACATTTAATATTTTTCCAACGTCCATTACACAAACACATTTATCCACCTTTACCATGCCGGTTAACGGGTCTACGAGCACTTTTACAAAGTGCGCTCCAAAAGAATGAAATGAAAAGTTCTTTCGGTCGAGGCCTTCATCCATTTCAACAAAACGATTGTCTTTGCTTTCGTCTTTTGGGCCGCCACTTTTCTTTGTATCTGCCTGCTGGTTTTCGCGGGTAGACACATTAGTGGTGATCTCCGTCTCCAGCAGGCTGGTCTTATTTCTTGTCAGCAATTGCGCATAGGTCTCTCCGTTTGCAGGATTATTTGCAGTAAACATTTTTCCGTTGTCTACTTCGATATTATTTTCGGCCAGGCCATACAAAGGTGATTTTTTATCTGCGATGGCCATTTGAACGGCCTTGCTTTTAACGGTTAATGCGGCGGCTCGCACAGCAGGGCCTGTTGTGGCCATGGTTTGGGATCCACCGGAATTAGGCCCTGGCGGATAAATAGTATCCCCCAGCCTGAATTCAACCAAATCTACCGGTAAGCCCAGGGCATCTGCCATTACCTGTGCCATTACCGTATATGTGCCGGTGCCAATGTCCTGTGTGCAGCAGGCAGCCTCCGCATGGCCATCCTGGTATAATTTCAGTCGGACTGTTGCCTTGCTGCGATTGGCCGGATAGGTTGCTGTGGCCATTCCATATCCAACCAAATAGTTGCCTTCTTTCCTGCTGCCGGGTACGGCGTGTCTTTCCGACCACCCGATAGCGGCTGCACCTTTTTCATAGCATTCACGCAGGTGTTTGGAAGACCATTCGTGACCATCCGCCGGATTTTTTTCAGCGTAGTTGATTAACCGCAATTGCACAGGGTCAATGTTAAGTTTCCATGCCAGCTCATCCAATGCAGCTTCCAGTGCATAGGTGCCGGTTGCCTCTCCCGGTGCCCGGGTAGGACAGGGCGTTCCTTTATTCAGCCGAATCAAATGCTGGGTAACATCGAGATTGGGCGAATCGTATATCATCTTGGTGGCAACACCAGCCGTTTCCACAAATTCATCTACAAATGATGTTTCTGAAGTTGTTTCATGCTTTATAGTGCTGAACTTGCCGTTGTTACCGGCGCCAAGACTTATTTTTTGAATGGTAAAGGACCGCCTCCCTGCGCAGGTAAACATCTGCCCGGTTCTTTGGAGTACAACTTTAACCGGCCTGTTCATCAGGCGTGCAGCCATGGGCGCTAAAATAGAGTTGGCCCACATAAATCCTTTCGACCCGAAGCCTCCGCCGATAAATGGGGATATCACCCTTACCTTTTCAGGCGCAATGCCCAGCATGCCCGCAATGGCATTGCGGTTGCCCAGCACAGATTGTGTGGCATCGTACACCAGCAGGTTATCAGCATCCCAGCTGGCCATTGTAGCGTGCGGTTCCATGGGATTGTGGTGATAGACAGGCGTGGAATAGGTTTCTTCTATTTTTACCGCTGCCGCCTGCATCCCTTGTTCGGCGTCTCCCCGTTTAACCTGTACATCGCTTCCGCCAAGACCTTGTTTAGGCTGGTAAGGTGTAGCATCCGGATGATCGATGGAAACAATGGCTGCTTCTTCATTGTAAGTGACTTTTACCAGGGAGGCGGCATATTCTGCTATTTCAAATGTTTCTGCTATTACTACGCCAATGTGCTGGCCATTATAATAGATCCGTTCACTTTGCAAAGGCAGTAAATCTTTTTCCGCGAACTTCCCGCTACTGGGGTCGCTGCCATTTAACTGGTGAAGGCTCATGGCATTTTTATAGGTCATCACCTCCAATACGCCTTTTATCGCCTTTGCTTTACTGGCATCAATGTTTTCAATATGCCCTTTACTGATGGTACTTTGAATGGTAACACCATATAGCAGATCAGGCAACTGGAATTCGGCTGCATAAGTAGCCGTTCCGGTTACTTTTGCTTTTCCATCTTTTCGGTTAACGGGTTGACCAATGGATTCCATATTAAGCTAATTTTTGTAATGCACTTACAATGGTTCGTTTTGCCAGCGCTATCTTGAATGTATTAAAGGAAAGACCTTTCGCATTTTTCATTGCCAAATCAGCTGCCAGTTGGTAATTCTCCGGCAACGCTTTTTTGCCCTCCAGCATTTGTTCAGCCTCTTTAGAACGCCAGGGTTTGGTACCCACACCGCCCAATGCAATTCTTACTGCGCGTATCGTTCCGCCTTTTATATCCAATGCAACGGCTGCAGATGTTAAAGCAAATTCATATGAATTTCTATCCCTCACTTTAACATAGGTTGATTTGGAAGCAAAGGGCAGCGCCGGAATTTCTATTGCCGTAATCAGTTCACCCGGGGCTAAGCTGTTTTCTTTCTGGGGTGTGTTGCCCGGTAAGAGATGAAAATCTGCAAAAGGAATACTTCTTTCATTGTTTTCACTTTTTGTGTGTACGATTGCTTCTAATGCAGTGAGGGCAACACACATATCAGAAGGATGGGTAGCAATACATTGTTCACTGGTACCCAATACCGCATGCATACGATTATATCCGCTGATGGCCGAACAGCCAGATCCTGGTTCCCGTTTATTGCAGGGAGTTGCTATGTCGTAAAAATAATAGCAACGGGTGCGCTGCAAGAGGTTGCCGCCTGCGGTGGCCATATTTCTTAATTGCGGAGAGGCGCCGGATA
>CAXTMV010000337.1:3512-5258 GCA_964245425.1 uncultured Flavihumibacter sp.
GGCTTCAGACAACAATGGATATCGCTTAACCACCAGGGGATGGTAGGCAAGATCACTATTGCTCACCAGCGCCCCTATCAGCAAATTGCCATTGCTCTTTGTTTCAACTTTTTTTAAGTTGAGGTTGTTGATGTCAATTAACTGGGCGGGCTGTTCAATATTCATTTTCATCAGGTCGATGAGGTTGGTGCCACCGCCAATATATTTATTGGTTGTACTATTGATAGCGGCAGCAATTGCTTCCTGCTCATCTTTTGCTTGTAAAAATGTGAATGGCTGCATGGGTTATGTTATGATGGGTGATGCTGTTGCACTTCTTTGATGGCTTCCAGTATATTTTGATAAGCACCGCAGCGGCAGATATTTCCGCTCATGGCTTCCCGGATTTCCTGGTCGGTTTTTGCGTGGTTTTCCCGCAACAATCCTGCTGCAGAACAAATCTGACCCGGTGTGCAATAGCCGCATTGAAAGGCATCATGTTTTATAAATGCTTCCTGCAGGGGATGCAGGTTGTCAGAACTGCCAATGCCTTCAATGGTAGTGATACTTTTTCCGCCGCACATCAGCGCCAGCGTAAGGCAGGAATTGATCCGTTTTCCGTTCACCAGCACGGTACACGCACCGCATTGACCTCTGTCGCACCCTTTTTTTGTGCCGGTCAGTTGGAGATTTTCTCGCAGCAAATCCAGCAGGGTAGTTCTGGGGTCAACTTCTACTGTTTTGCTTTTTCCATTTAAGGTAAAATTGATAGTCGTGTAGCCGGGCTTGCCAAAGGGAATTTTCTCAAAAGGGGCTTTTGCTGCCGATAGAATAAGTATACCGGTGCCCAGTGCGGAGGACTGAACTAAAAATTCTCTCCGGGTAGATTTTGAAAGACCCGGGCTGTCCTGGTCTTCATTTGCATCACAATTCATATTACAGTTGTTTATAGAACAAATAAGTTGGGTAGTAGTAAACGAAGAGATATCAGTTGGCCGCTATGGAAAATGGTCACTAAAATCAAGCCATATCAAAACAGGTAATAATGGTCGCCGGGGCTTGGGTGCTCCCGGTAAATATCGCCTTTACACCGTTTGGGCAAGTATAAATGCGCAAAAGAGGCTACGGGGTGCGGAGGCATTTCCACAGGGCTGCGTTTGGTAACGGGTTGGTAGTGTTGCTTTATCCAACCCTTTTCCTTTTTTCCCGGGTACTTACTGTGCAGGCGTATAGGGCCCACCGGTTTCACCCCATCCCCATTTGGGCATGGGCGCTGATTTTTCCATTGGATTAGTAATTAGTTGTGAATTGATAACGGCAATGCGTGTACCCCATTCAATATAGCCTACAAATGCAGAGCGAAATTCCGGATCGCTTTTTAATCCCAGTTCGTCGGCAGTTTTAATCAACAGGTGCACCCAGCGTTGCCGCTTCTCTTCTGAAAGCATTTTGCCGATATGTTTTCCGATCATCTGGGAATGGCTGCCACCATCTGCTGTGCTGTACAATTTCGGACCGCCAAATACTTCCGCTACAAAATGGGATACATGTTTAATATGTTCAGGCGACATGTTTTTAAAAACCGGGCCGATCAAGTGATCCTGCAGAACTTTGTCGTAAAATTTTGTGAAGAGCATTTCAAAGGTATTGATATCGCCAGCCCACTCGAAAAGCGTTGGTATATTTTTCATGTTTTTAGTATGGGATTAAGTTGTTTTTAATTAATTATATTTTGTAGGCGCTTTGAAAACTGTATGATCGTGGCTG
>CAXTMV010000338.1:0-5128 GCA_964245425.1 uncultured Flavihumibacter sp.
TCTCCAACCAGGCCGCTGGCTGGAACGGTACTCCTCAGCCAGTAGCGAATTGTCACCGTGCACCGGCACAATGGTTTCACAAGCACCTGATGCGCATAGACGAAACCAGCGAAGCGCTGAAAGAGGCGATCCGCCGGTTATTGCAGCTCAACCCCCACCTGAATATTATATTTACGGTGAGCCCTGTACGGCATATACGCGATGGAGTAACCGAAAACAACCGCAGCAAGGCAAGGCTCATAGAAGCGGTACACGAACTCGTAAATACCTTTGAGCAGCTGTATTATTTTCCTGCCTACGAACTGGTAATAGACGTATTGCGCGATTATCGTTTTTATGATATCGATATGGTACATCCTAATTATCCTGCAACGGAATTTGTAATGGAAAAATTTATGCAGGCATGTGTGGACGGCGCTGCCCGGCAGCTATCGGAAGACGTAAAAAAAATAATGATCGCCCGTAAACACAAGCCGTTTCAGCCAGCTACCCAGGCACACAAACAATTCCTGGCCCTCCACGCTGAAAAAGCCAGGGATCTGCAAAAGCGGTATCCTTTCTTACCATTGGAGGACGAGATAAATTATTTTGAACAATCCCTTTAATACCTAACCAGTTCAAAGTTCACCGTTCATAGCTGTTTTCGAAACAAACGAACTATAAACTTGTGCTGTCGGACTGGTATGCATGGGATATGAACGCTTCCAGTTTTTCAAGTAATACCAGCTGGTTCAGTGCGCGGTTCAGGTTTTGCTCTGGATAGCTGGTCTTATAGTAGAGGTCGTTGTTTAAAAAATCCGTAACAAAACGCAGGCATTGCATATAGGTAAGCAGTAGGCCCGACTGGTGAATATGCCGTTTTTCAGTAGCGGTCAGTTCTTCGCCCAGCCCTTCCATATAGCCATCCAGAATGGCGGCATAATAATCTGGCCGTACATCAATCTGTTCCCAGGCCGTGCTGTTTTCTTCCTCTGTGCAGGCCATGGTTCGTATCATATCACCAATGTCTGAAAAATATTTACCGGGCATAACGGTATCGAGATCGATAGGACAAATAACCGATTTACTCGTCTTGCTGAAAAGTAGGTTGCTGATCTTGCAATCGTGGTGCATAATACGCATGGGGTAGTTGGCCGGATTGTTCTGAATGGCCAGGTAAAAATCAACCAGCGCTGTACGATCTCGTATCTCTGAAATAACATGGGTAGCTTTCAGCAGCCGGCTGATAGGGGCATTTTTTACGGTCTCTTCAAACTGCTGGTAACGGAAAGCCAGGTCGTGAAAATGCGGGATAATGATGTCCAGCCGATCTGCGGCTAACCCTATCAGTGATTTTGTAAAACCGGCGAAACAACGGGCTGCGGCATACACTTCCGAAGCATTGGCCGGCAGGCTGCTGGCAAAAGCATCCGCTATCAATGCCGTGGCCCGCCAAAAATTTCCTTCCGGATCTATCCAGTAATACTTTCCGTCGTTGGCAGCCAGCAAAGCCGGCACGGGGCTGTGACCTTCCTGTTGCAAGTAGTGTTGCAGCAGGCGGTAATTATTAATGATATTTTCGGGCTGCGGAAAAGCAGCCTGGTTGATGCATTGCAAAACAACTGCAGGGCTGCCGGTAAAACTGGCTGTATAGGTGCGGTTGATCAGGCCATTGCCCAGCGGCTGAACCGTTGGAATGCCATGCCCGAAATGGATGGCCGCTTTTTCTGCTGCGGCGGAATAGATAGGATTCATCAGGTAATCTGTTTTTGTAAATCGAAAGCCTTTTGCTGTGATCTGCCAGCTGCGCGTACCCATGGCTGGCAGTTCCAGCCCGGCGCTTCTTCAATATTCATCCGTTAATGCAAACTCATTCTTCCTGTACATCCACTGCCCGCTGGTAAAGTCAGGAAATTCAACGGCCTGGTTACCCAGTTCAATACTTTTTTCGCTGAGCGGTGTAATGGCGCTCCAGGCGGCAGCATCGTATACATCCAGCGGCGTGGGTGCCTGTCGTTTGATGGCTTCTACAAAACCATGCAGCACAAAAAAATCCATACCGCCATGACCGGCATTTTCTGTTTCCTTGCTCCACCTTGCCCATAAGGGATGATCGTATTTGTCGAGCCAGCTTTGTGCTGCATCCCATGTATGGGGTTTGGCGGCCAGCCCTTCTATATAAATAGACTGGTTTACATCCATCCACAGCCCCCTGGTGCCCTGCACGCGAAAACCCAGTGAGTAAGGGCGGGGCAGGTTGGTATCGTGTTCCAGTAAAATGGTTTCGCCGTTTACGCATTTGATATGGGTGGTTACAATATCACCCAGCCTGAATTCAACTTTTGCATTGGGATGGCTTTCACCGCCCTTGCTCACCACGTATTCATGCAGGCCCCTGGATTTGGTAGAAAAGGAACTGAGGGATAAAAAGCGGTTGCCGCGGTTAATATCGATCATTTGTGCCACTGGTCCGATGCCGTGTGTGGGATACAGGTCACCGTTACGATGAACGGAATGGTTGGTCCGCCATTTTGCTTCTGAAAACGCTTTTTCGCCAAATTCTGCACCGGTGGCGGCTGTGCCATTATTGAATTTGATATTACGCAGATCATGCTGGTAGCCGCCCTGCAGGTGGATCAGCTCACCAAAAAGGCCCTTTCTGACCATATTCATAACGGCCATTATATCTCTGCGGTAACATACATTCTCCAGCATGCTTACATGGGCTTTTTGCTTCTCTGCCTCGTGCACCACTTTCCAGTGATCATCCAGGGTAATACCCAGGATTACCTCGGTGCCTACGTATTTTATGCCCGCCTGCAGGCTGTCGATCACCATCGGGCAATGCCATTCCCAGGGCGTGGCAATGATGACGCCATCTATATTTTTTTGTTCCAGCAATTTACGGTAAGCATAAGGGTCGCCCTTAAAAACAGGTGGCATTGGTTTGCCTGATTTTTTTATGAGGTTGCCCGCCATTTCCAGCATCTGGTCGTTGATGTCACAGATGGCTGCAATGTCTACATCGTTTCTGCGCAGGGCGTTCTCCAGGTGGCTTTGCCCGCGCAGCCCAACGCCGATAAAAGCCAGCCGGGCTTTTTTATCTGCGGCGGGGGTAGACCGCGATGGAGGGAGGATGCTGAAAGCTGTGGCGGCCATTATAGAATGCTGTACAAAGGTTCTTCTTTTCATACTGTATTGCTTTGGGACTGAAAGGTAAAGGATTTCCATCACGGGAAAGATCAATGAATCCGGTCGCCCCGCACTTCCATCTCCCGTACAATCATTGTTTCAAAAGCCAGCCATTCCTTCCAGCGCAGCTGCACTTTTTCTTTGTCTGCATAATGCTCTGCCAATTCGATAAAGAGGGTATAGTGGCCGGCCTCGCTTTCCATAAAACGACGGTAAAATTGGCGCATATACGCGTCATTCAGGCCTTCACTCAACCGCTTGAAACGTTCACAGCTGCGGGCTTCTATCAAAGCCATGGTGAGCAACTGGTCGAGGAACCGTTCTTCCGTACGGCCACCTTTCCGCTGAAAGGTAAGCAGGTGGTTTACGTAGATATCTTTGCGTTGTAAGCCGAATGATAACCCGCGTTTGTGCAATTCTGCCAGCACCAGCCTGAAATGGCCCCATTCTTCCGTCACTATCGGTGCCAGTTCTTTTACCAGCAATTCCTTATCGGGGTATTTTTGTATCAGCGATATGCAGGTGAGCGCAGCTTTTTGCTCGCAGTAGGCATGGTCGGTCAGGATGGCCTGCAGCGACAAACTGGCCAGATCAACCCAGCGCGGGTCGGTTGGCAGTTCAAGACCAAGAATATTTTTTACGTCAGTAGTCATTTTAAAGCGTTTTACGTTTTAAGTCATAAGTTATAAGTCCTGTTGCGACCCTGTGAAATGAGCCGGGTTTTACCCAGGTATTGTAAGTAATGTTGCTTATTGTGTTATCCTGCGCAACAAAAGCAACTTATTATGTACAACTTGCCACTTAAAACTTCTCAAAGGTATGAATGAAGATTTTCTGCATAAAAAAATAACCGCGCGTAAAGAGCAGCAGGCCTACCGCCAGTTGCGTTCGGGCATAACCGGTATTGATTTCTGTTCGAACGATTACCTGGGTATGGTGAAAAATCGCCTGCTGGATTTGGACGATCAGCCGTATGCCAGTGGCAGTACCGGCTCCCGGTTACTGACAGGTAATTATCCGCTGATAGAAGAAACGGAAGCCATGATTGCAGCCTTTCAGCAGGCGCCGGCTGCGCTGGTTTTTAATTCCGGCTATGATGCCAATACCGGCCTGCTAAGCTGTGTGCCGCAAAGAGGCGATACCATTTTGTACGACGAACTGTCACATGCATCCATCCGCGATGGCGTAAGACTCAGTCATGCCGCGGCTTTTTCATTCTTGCATAATAATATTGCCGATCTGGAAAAAAAAATGTCTGCGGCCCAGGGAAATATTTTTGTGGTTACCGAATCGGTATTTTCTATGGATGGCGACACCGCACCCCTGCAGACAATGGCCTCTCTTTGCGAGCAGTACCAGGCGGGCTTAATCGTAGACGAAGCACACGCAACGGGCGTGGTTGGTGCCGCGGGAGAAGGCCTGGTGCAGGTGCTGGGTTTGCAGCAACAATGTTTTGCGCGCATCCATACATTTGGTAAGGCGCTGGGTTGCCACGGTGCGGTGGTGCTGGGCAGTGAAAGCTTACGCCATTACCTCGTTAATTTCTGCCGGCCGTTTATCTATACCACGGCGTTGCCACCCCAAAGCATTGCGGCTGTGCAGTTGGCCTACCGGCTATTCCCCGCCATGGGCGACGCGCGGGCGCACCTACAATCACTGGTGGCTGTTTTTAAGGCGGCGGAGACCGGGTATGACATATTACCGGCTACCGGACCTGTTCAATCTGTTATCATACCCGGCAATGAACAGGCGAAAGCCGTTGCCGATTGTTGTCAGGCAAATCATTTTGATGTAAGGGCCATTCTCTATCCAACGGTGCCCAGGGGTACAGAGCGTTTGCGGATAGTACTGCATGCTTTTAATACCAGGGAAGAACTGGATGGTTTGATAGGCGTGCTGCAGCATACAAAAAAAGCCGGCTCTGCATGAGAGCCGGCCTGGGTGTATTGACCGGATT
>CAXTMV010000339.1:0-4621 GCA_964245425.1 uncultured Flavihumibacter sp.
ATTGGATCAAAAGAATTATGAAGACACGATGCAGGTACTGGCTACGGCGGCGCTGCCGGCCATCATTGCATACCAGACTTCCCGGGGCGATGTTTACAGCAATACGGTAAAGGATATTTTATTTCACGTTATCAATCATTCCACCCACCACAGGGCGCAAATCATTACGTTGTGCAAGATGCAGGGCATCGATATGTTTCCGGTGGATTATATTGTTTACAAAAGATGATACCACCGCACCCCGGCCATTATTAAGTATTAATTTTCCTTCGGTACCTCTTCCAGCCGGTAATACACGGGCAACCCGCGTTCTTTTGCCAGCCTTACATCTTCGTCAGCACCTTTGGAAGCCCCTTCGAGCCGGAGTACGGCATCGCATTTCAGCAGCAGCCGGTGGGCAACGGGATAGAGGATTTCTTCCCAGGCGGCGTCGCCCGGTTTTGTACAACCGGCCGCAGCCAGCAGGGGCAGTGCTGCCCATTCGCCGATCATCGGTATATGACCCAGCCGGAAAAGGGGCAAGGCCACGGATTCCAGCCTGCTAAGGTTTGCCTGCATTAAAGCAGGCTCATCGTTTGTGCCACTGCGGTAGGGGCCGGCAATCAATATCATCATACTATACAATTTTGTGCAAAAGAAGAAAATAAACAACAAAGAAAAATTAAGGTAGCTTAAGAAATTATTTTTTTTTATTGGAGCGGATGCTGCTCAGGAATTCTGGCGTGATGCCTAAATAGGAGGCGATTTGTTTCTGCGTTACCTGTTTTGCTACCAAAGGATATTTACGCAGAAAATGCTGATAGCGTTCTTCCGCGCCAACAGACAGGTTTTGAATTACCCTCAACTGCTCCCTGATATATGCATTCTGCATTAGTATCCTGAAATATTTTTCAAATACCGGTGCGCGGGTGAGCAGTTTATCCCAGTCGTCTTTCAGCAATTGAAAAACATGACTGTCTGCCACCGCCTCAATGTTCAGCATAGCAGGTTGCGGGTTGATAAAACAATACATATCTGTTATCCACCAATCTTCCATGGCAAACATAATAGTCGATTCGCGGCCGCCCTTATCCGTATAATAAGCTCTTAGTATGCCCGATTGAACATAAAAAATATGCCTGCAGAACTGCCCTTCTTTTAGTAAAAATGCTTTTCGGGGAATTTCTTTTTGCTGTAACAGCGATAAAAAAAAAGCCCTGTCCGCTTCACCGGGTGCAATGTGCCGGGCAATATTTTGTAGCAGCGGATCGGTTGGCATGCTTCTTCTTTGACCACCTGAAATTACAGGAATTTTACGGGTGCAAAGCATTCCTATTGATCTTATCCGCACGGTTTAACCCGACCGGCTTATCCGAATGGGTTTACCCAATGGGTTATCCGAACGGGTTTACCCGCACCGGGCTTCCCCCGATGCTAACAGACATCAGCGCTTGGGCCTGGTAAGAAAAGGCCCAAGCGCTGTTGTCTAAAAGCGAAAGGTGTCAGCCCTTCACGGCTTGCATATAATAGCTTTTCACGTAGAATGAAAAATATCTTATATGCGTGTTGCTTTCAACCTACTGGTCCGGAAACCGCCTGGCAAATAAAAATAAAGCGCCGAATATTGGTATTGCATAGAGAATCCGTACATTTCATACTACAAGCGGAAAACCTGATTATAAAACAAAAACTGGGTGGGATGTACCGGTATGTGCTGCACGCCGCTAACCCGCCTGCGATAGGAATATGGAAAAGCCCCTGCACCATTTGGCAGACGAAGAATTGATAACGGCTCTTTTGCAAGATGATCTGGCCTTGCGAAAGGCCGAGAATTATTTTTTTGACCGGCACGATTACTTTATAAAAGAAGGGATAAAGAAATTCAGGATTACCGAAGATGAAGCATTTGATGCTTATTCAGATGCAGTGCTGGTGGTGATGGAAAACATTCGGAAAGGCCGGTTCGAAAAAAGATCGTCCTTAAAAACCTATACATTCCAGGTATTTCAAAACAAATGTGTTGACCTGGTAAGAAAAAAGACGACCAAGAAGAACAGCGTTCACCAGACAACCGGCATCACAGATTTTATGACTGGTTTGTCAGATGCTACCAAGTCTGCCCTGCAGCAGCTCGCTGAAAAGGCAGATATTGATTTACTGTTGGAAAAATTGCAGTTGCTGGGTGAAAAATGCAGGGAGATGCTGATGCTGTTTTCAGGGGGATACGCTGATAGACAACTCGCAGAAGCGTTGGGATACAAAACAGCCGACGTAGTAAAAACCAGTCGCCTGCTGGCTATACATATTGGCCATTTCTTTTAAAACGGCCAGCGAATCTGCCGGGCTATCAGCATAGTTAAGCGCTGTGTCGCAATAAGCCAGCCCCCTGTTGTATTGGCGATAGCCTTTTGCATATAAAATGGCAATATCAGTTAAATCGGAGCAGCTGCCTGCCCGGTATTGTATGAGCCTGTTTGCCTGCAGCGCTTTTTTATAGTAAGAAAGCGCAGCGGACAAATTGCCGCGATCTTTGTAAATGCTGCCCAGCAACCCATATATCGCATTCAGGCAATTGGTTTGGCCGGCCGAAACGAATGCCGGCTCCCTGGCCATTAATAATTTTTCAAGCGTTGGTATTTTGCGGGAGAAATACAGGGGGTTGGCCTGGGCTGCAATAAAGTAAGCCGCCAGTTGAATACTGTCAGCATCATGATAATAACGTTTCATGAACCTGTGCAAAACCAGGATCCGATCCTACCCTTTGCTCAAATGACAGCCTTTCTTCCGTTGTGGGGTCAGGCAAAATATGGATGACGTGAAACTGCTGCAGCAAAACGGCCAGCTGAAAGGGTTTAATATTTACCAGCTGGTGCTTGACCTGGTAACGGACAAAGGAGCAGCCTACCTGCAACAATATCAATTTACAAAAGACAAAAGATGGCTGGAAGAAGCGATAAGGGTATTTAAAAACGGTCACCTTTTTTTAACCAGGATAAAAGCAACGCAGGCCTTGCAGTTTTCGTCTAACCTGGTTTGGCGGCTGAGCGCCCATGCCATGTATGAAAAAGCGATTGAAGCCTGTTATGCAAAAGGCGATATGGATGCTGCCTTTTATTTTTTTGAAGAAAGCCGCGCAGTATTACTAAGTGATCAGATAAATGAGCAAAGCCTGTTACCGGAAAAATCCATTGCCCTGGCTGCGCAAACCGACCAGGAGATCAGCCAGTTGCTGGCGGATCTGCAAAATCCGACTAACCCGCCCTTACACCCACTTGACCTGTTAAAAAAATTGTATGCGAAATCGACCGAACGCCAACGGCTGTCGCAGCAGCTGAACCGGCAAAAAGCGTCAGCGGCCCTGGCGGTCCCGGCTGCGATTGACCTGACAATTGCAACAGCCCGATTGTCGGTACTGGATGGCGGAAGCCTGCTGGAAATTTTTACAGGCGATAGTGCGGTATACGTTCTTAGTATCGCAACCGGCAAAAAGTCTTTGCAAAAACTGGACAAATCGATCTACGATAGCCTGTCTCATTCATTTATATCACTGTTATCACATGCTGCCATTTACCAGGCAGATGTAGACGCTTACCTGCAAACCTCCCATCCGCTGTATTCATTATTGTTCAATAACCAGGCGCCCGCACCGGGGCGCCTGGTTATTTCTACGGATGCCGGATTTTTCCCTTTTGAAGCGCTGGTAATAAATGAGAAAAACCAGCCCCTGCAATATTTTATTGAAAAATATGCGGTCAGCTATACTTATTCTGCCCGCTATCTTAGCGAGGCAACCATTAATGATAGTAAGGGGAACAGCCTGCTGGGTGTGGCGCCGGTATTTTTTGCGCCCTCTCTACAGCTTGCCAGCCTGCCGGGTAGTGATGCATCGCTGGAATATATTAAGTCTTATTTCGGCAATGCCAATAACCGTATAAAAGAGCAGGCCACCCGTCAGAACTTCCTGCAGCAATTTCCGGATTATGATATTATACAGCTGTATACGCATGCGGCCGATAGCAGCAATCGTAATGAGCCGGTCATTTATTTTGCCGACTCGGCGCTTTACCTGTCGCAATTGATAAGTGAGCGCAAACCCATTGCAAAGCTGATAGTATTATCTGCCTGCGAAACTGCGAATGGCCGGCTGTACCAGGGCGAGGGTGTGTTCAGTTTTAACCGGGGTTTTGCCGCACTGGGTATTCCGGCGGCGATCAGTAATTGCTGGTCGGTTGACAATGAATCTACCTACCGCCTTAACGGGTTATTTTACCAGTTCCTTGCACAGGGCCTGGAAACCGATAAAGCACTCCGCCAGGCAAAGCTGGCTTTTCTACGAACGGCTTCAAAAGAAAAGCAATATCCTTATTACTGGGCTGCCAGTGTATTGGTGGGTAAAAACACCCGCATTGTGGCAGCAGGGGTAAAGCCCATTTATTTTCTGGCCCTGGCCACCGTTTTATTTACCCTGGGCTGTTTGCTGTACTTATATTTTCGCAGAAAATAATCGCACAAAAGCTCAGCCTATTTTTTTCTTTTTTCTTTGAGCCCTGTTTCCCCCCTTTCTACTCTTCCGACTATTTAAAGTGACCAGAAAATGTAAAAATTTAAATCATCACTTTAAAAGTCAGATTATGAAAAAGAC
>CAXTMV010000339.1:4672-5125 GCA_964245425.1 uncultured Flavihumibacter sp.
TGTTATTTATTGCCATTGCATCGCTAACCGGCTGCAGTAAAAGTAACAGTACGCCTGCCCCGGTAAACAATGCCGTTATAAAATTGAATGGCGCACAACCTTCAGTTGATTCGGTGGTTAGTTCTGTGAACAGCAGCAATGCATCTATTACTGCTATTAATATGAAGGCTTACCTGAACCACCAATCCGGCACTTTTTGTACAATGCAATTCTTTTTTTCTCCCTCCGACCCTTTGTACGCCGCGGGTGCCGTTATCGATTTCAGCACTAACCATAACGCTTCCCTGTTATACAAGGATGTAAATACCTATTACGACGACTTTATGCATCCATTGCACGGAGACACCATAACCATCACCAAAAACGATGTGACTGCCAGAAGGATCGAAGGTGTTCTTTCAGGCTGTATGGTTACCGCAATGGGGAATGGCAATAACCCTGTCTCCATAAAAA
>CAXTMV010000340.1:0-5104 GCA_964245425.1 uncultured Flavihumibacter sp.
AACCCGCTGGTGCTGGGCTGGCTGATTTCCGCCATCATACGCGTCTGCCTGGGGTCGGCTACGGTGGCGGGGTTAACGGCGGCGGGCATCATTGCTCCGGTGATGACGGCAACACATGTAAACCCCAGCCTGATGGTACTAAGCGTGGGCGCAGGCAGCCTGATGTTCTCGCATGTAAACGATGCCGGTTTCTGGTTGTTCAAGGAGTATTTTAACTTGTCTATGAAAGATACGCTGCGCTCTTGGTCGCTGATGGAAACCATTGTTGCCGTTTTTGGCCTGGCAGGGGTATTAATTTTAAACCTTTTTATAAAATAAATTATGGAAACAAATGACATTCAAAAAAAACTGGATGAAATGGGTTTGCAATTTCCATCTATTCCGGTATCAAAAGGTATTTACAAACGTTGCCTGACGGTGGGGAATTTTTTATTTGTTTCAGGGCATGTGTCGGTAAGAACAGATGGCCAGTTCATAAAAGGCAAGGTGGGTGTTAACATGAGCGAAGAAGACGGCAAAATGGCGGCGCGGCAATGTGCATTGGCCATACTTTGCTCCATCAAAGATCACCTGGGCAGCTTCGATCGCTTAAAGCGCGTGGTAAAATTATTGGGCATGGTAAACAGCGGGCCCGATTTTGAAAAGCATGCGCTTATCGTAAACGGTTGCAGTGAACTCTTCGTACAACTGATGGGTGAAGAAAATGGCATCGGCGTGAGAAGCGCCGTGGGCATGGGCTCCCTGCCGGGTAATGTAGCGGTAGAAGTGGAAGGATTGTTTGAGTTAAGCTGAACGGATGGGCTTGGATTTTTGACTTTTAAATGTTAAATGAATTGAATACGAACTGGTACCTGATTGACAAAATAGACGAACTGGATTCTCCTGCATTGGTGCTGTATCCCGAAAGGGTAGCGGCCAATATTGCCGCCGCTGTAAACATGATAGACGATATACTGCGATTAAGACCCCATATCAAGACCAGCAAATGCCGCGAAACCGTTTTACTGACGATGGGCGCGGGCATACAAAAGTTTAAATGCGCTACCATTGCCGAAGCAGAGCTGCTGGGTATTTGCCAGGCACCCGACGTGTTGCTGGCCTACCAGCCCAACGGGCCGAAACTGCAGCGGTTCATAGCCGTTATAAAGACATACCCGGCTACAAAATACGCCTGCCTCACCGATAATATTGTGGCGGCACAGCAAATGGCCATGGCATTCGACAAGGCAGGCATCACCGTACCCGTATACCTGGATGTAAACATAGGTATGAACCGTACAGGCATTGTGCCGGGGACGGGACTGGTAGAATTGTACCTGGCTTCGGGTAAAATGGCCGGTATTCAACCCGTAGGGCTGCACGCTTATGACGGGCATATCAGGGATATTGATTTTGCCACACGCACACAGCGCTGCGATGAAGCTTTTGCCGCCGTACAGCAAATGCAAAGGGCAATCATGAACGAGGGCTTTCCGCAACCGGTAATCGTAATGGGCGGTTCGCCCAGCTATTCGGTTCATTGCAAAAGACCTGCTATTGAATGCAGTCCGGGTACTTTTATTTACTGGGACAAAGGATACAGCGATCTCTGCCCGGAACAGCCTTTCCTGCCGGCGGTACTGGTGATCAGCCGGATCATTTCTTTGCCCTCGCCGGGTCGCATTTGCACCGATTTGGGGCATAAATCCATTGCCGCAGAAAATGAACTGACCCGGCGCGTGTATTTCCTGAATGCACCCACACTGTTGCCCGTTAGTCAGAGCGAAGAACACCTGGTGCTGGAAACAACAGAAGATCATATTTATAAAACCGGCGATGTGTTGTATGGACTGCCGGGACATGTCTGTCCTACGGTTGCCTTGTACGAACGCGCCATCAGCATTGAAAACGGACAAATAACCGGTGAGTGGAAAACAATTGCGCGAGACCGTAAGATTAGTTGCTAGCTTACTTTGGCAGAATACATCAGGCATCATCACACCAGACATCAGCCATATGGCTTATCTTAGTTTTTAAAATATTCTTTCATGGCCACCAGGAGAAAATTTTTAGCGTCTTCGCTGTTCAGCTCGGCGGCGTTGTTGCTGGGTAAAAAAGCAATGGCACAGGAAAAAAGATACCCGGTGTTAACCGGGCAGGCTATCGTGATTTCTACCTGGGATGCGGGGATCAACGCCAATAAAGGCGCCTGGAAAATACTGGGTAGCGGCGGCACCGCATTGGATGCGGTAGAAGCCGGTGTGATGGTAACCGAAGCTGAGCAGAGCTGTTGTGTAGGATTGGGAGCGAATCCCGATCGCGACGGGTTTGTAACACTGGATGCCTGCATCATGGATGAAAAATTCAATTGCGGCAGTGTTGCTTTCCTGGAAAGGATCAAGCACCCGGTATCAGTGGCGAGGCGTGTAATGGAAAAAACACCGCATGTAATACTGGTGGGCAGCGGCGCACAGCAGTTTGCGGTGGCAGAAGGATTTCCCCTGGAGGAACAAAAGCTCAGCGACGATGCCAGGAAATCTTATGAACAATGGCTGAAAAAATCTGAATACAAACCGGTGATTAATATTGAAAATTCAAAAGGCAATGGCGCGGCCGCGCCTGCAAAGCTGGAGAATGGCGACTGGAACCACGATACCATTGGCATGGTGGCGATGGACAACCAGGGTAACCTCAGTGGCAGCTGCACTACCAGCGGCATGGGCTTTAAAATGCGGGGCCGGTTGGGTGATTCGCCGATTATTGGCGCTGGTTTATTTGTAGACAATGAAGTGGGCGCTGTTACGTCTACCGGCCAGGGAGAAGATGTGATACGCATGTGCGGTTCGCATACCGTGGTAGAATACATGCGCCAAGGTTTATCGCCCGAAGCCGCCTGTAAAAAAGCAGTTGAACGCATCATGAAAATAAAGGGTGATAAGGCAAAGGATATTCAGGTTGCCTTTCTGGCATTGAATAAAAAAGGAGAAGCGGGCGCCTATGCCATTCACAAAGGATTCAGTTATGCGCTGAAGAATAGCGCAGATGAAAAACTGGTGGAGTCGAAGTATTTTATGCCGTGAAACGTCTCTCGTTTTACGCCCAAAGATCAAAAGCATGTCATTTACCTTAGAAATATGTTGTTACAATTACCAGTCCTGTGTTATTGCAGCAGCCGCAGGTGCGCAGCGCATAGAGTTGTGTGCAGATGCGGCAGAAGGTGGCACCACCCCGGGATTCGGCACCATTAAACTGGTAAGAGAAAAACTGGCTATCGACATCTATCCCATTATACGTCCGCGGGGCGGCGATTTCTTTTTCAATGCGGAAGAGTTCCAGGTCATGAAAAGCGAAATCCTGCTGTGCAAAGAACTGGGTTGTACGGGTGTGGTGATTGGTATGCTGAAGCAGGATGGCAGCATCGACAAGGAATATTGTAAACAACTGGTGGCGCTGGCTTACCCGATGGGCGTTACTTTTCACCGGGCATTCGACCGGGCCAATAACCCTTTTGAGGCGCTGGAAGATATTATACAAATCGGCTGCGAGCGTATCCTGACCTCCGGACATAAACCGGCAGCCCTGGAGGGCGCGCAGCTGCTGAATGACCTCGTGAGGCAGGCCAATGATAGAATTGTCATCATGCCGGGCGCAGGCATACGTACGGCCAACATCATAGAAGTGGCTAAAAAAACGGGGGCAACAGAATTTCACTCTTCGGCTAAGATAAAGATCGGCAGCAATATGCTGTTTATCAATGAAGGCATGCAGGAGATCCTGGAAAATACACTCGCCGATAAAGACGAGATCGCCGGTATGAAAGAACAGCTGACGGCTTATTTCGCGGCGGAATCGCATGACCGGTAAACGGATGACTTGCCTTAGGCGACTCGTCCTTTTAATCGGGCCGTTTTAGATGGGTCTTCGTTTTTAGGTGGGTCGCCTTTTTAGGTGGGTCACCGTTTTAGGTGGTCGCCGTTTTTAGGTGGGTCGCCCTTTTTGGGCGGCTCACCTTAATGCCAGGACGAGATAATATGAATGAAAATATTAACGCGAAACTAAATCCTAATCAGAATTAATCGGGTGCTATTGTAATGTAAAATCAGGATTGGTAAAATATGGGGTAAAGAAAAAACAGGATTATTAACAAAAAGTGGAAGGTTTTTCAGGACGAGATAATTATAACTTCGCCAATGAAAGGTGAGCCGCCCAAAAAGGGCGACCCACCTAAAACGGTGACCCACCTAAAAAGGGCGACCTAACTACATAGACGCCCCCCTATTTTAACGGTAAAAACACGATTATAACCTGATTGAAACACCTTGGCAGCTTTAAAAGGCAAGCTTAGGTTTGTCACAAATCGTGTAATATGCCAACGCCTGAACTTTTCAAATCGCCTTTTTATTGCGGTCATCACTTTCACCTTGTCTTTAAATGCATAGATGGGCTTGTCTTATTTAAAAACGACTTAAACAAGACGTTTTTTCTGAAACGATTTTCATTTTATATGAAGCCTGTTGCCGGTTGCTTTGCATATTGCCTTTTGGATAACCATGCCCATTTTATTATTTCAATTAAAACAAGTGAATCATTGCGGGATTCTCTAACAGCTGTAAGGGATGAAATAAAAACAATAGCAATGAAAAAATTTTTGGCAGCTGTGCAAAATGACCAATTGGTCGATGATTTAATTGAACGGCAGGTTAATAGGTTTATGGTATCTTATGCCAACGCGTATAACAAGATGTATGCGCGAACGGGTGGGTTATTTCAATCGCCGTTTAGGAGATCAAAAATAGAAAATGAATCTCATTTGCAACAGGCAATTATATATGTGCATGCAAACGCGCAGAAGCATGGTTTGGTATCAGATTACCGGTTATATGGGCACTCTTCCTATCACGAATCGTTATCAGGTAATTCATTGTTTGTTCAAACGGCCGAAGTCCTGATTTTTTTCGGAGATACTAAAAATTTTATTGAACAACATGAAAAACAGGTTGCTCAGTATTACGGGCGGAATTGGCCCGACTCAAAAATTGAAGTTGACTGAAAGTGGGTGGGTCGCCCTTTTTAAGTGGGTGGGTCGCCCTTTTTGGGCGGCTCACCCTGGGTAAAGTCGAAAAAC
>CAXTMV010000341.1:0-4806 GCA_964245425.1 uncultured Flavihumibacter sp.
CTGTAAAAGCTTTTTCCTTTTTATTATTGTACCACCATTCCGGAAAACTCTTTTTCATAAGGGTGTCAATATGCCGCATGCCGAAAAGATTCCAGGCGCCCAGCAGTTTTCCGCTAACGGAATGCTGCAAAGCCCTTAAACTCATAGCAAAACCGCTGTCGAGGTACTCCATATGGTGCCAGAATCCGGCAGGCATAAAAAGGGTATCGCCGTGCTCCAGAATAATTTCATAGCCCTGTGCTTTCTCCACTGCCGGAAACTGCTTTGTATCCAGCTGGCTTTTTTGGGGGTCGGCATAATTGGCAAAATTGGCAAAACTCATTACCTCAAAAGGCTTCCGGTAAAGTTTATGCTGTTCCTCATGCGGAAAAAGCAATACCCTTTTTCTGCCCATAAACTGGGTATGCAGAATATGTGACAGATCAATATCAAAATGCATATGGGTAATGGAACCTTCGCCTCCGGTGAAAAGCATAGGATATCTTTTTACATAGCCCTTCATCAGATCTTCCGGCCAGCTGAAATCATTTACCAGTTCTGGCGCATGCTGAAAAATATTGAATAAAAAAATACGCAAGCCAACCGGGCCTTTTCTTATCATGTCTAAATAATCGCCGAATTTCATGTAATCATCGGCTTTATTAACGGGCGTATAGGCATCACTCTTTACATTATTGTATACGCCAACTTCCATATTGCCTACCACCTGCTTAAAATAATCCCAATTCCATTTGTGAAAGGCCGGCCATTCTTTTGCAAGCCCTGTTATCACCACCGGTTTCATTTCGTTGTAATATTGCTGCCTGAATATGCCAGGGTCGATTGTCTCCACTTTGTCAACAGGTTTCAAATGCATACGGTACTTTTTTTTGCAAAAAAAAGATAAAATATCGTTAACAGAAAGTTGTTATTGTTTTTTTGATGCCGGTCATTCTGCTGTAAGCCTGTGTGCTGGCCGATTGCAGGAATTTATTTCCACGCATTGTAGTGTTTATTTCCCGGTGATATTTATTTTCTGTCCAACATTTTTATGATTAATTTTCAGTTATGTTTTTACACATGCACCCGGATAATCCGCAACCAAGAAATCTCCGAACCGTTACCAATTGCCTGTTGTCTGGTGGTGTAATTGTGTACCCAACAGATACCATATACGGTTTGGGTTGCGATATTTTTCAGCACAAGGCTATCGAGCGCATCTGCCGTATCAAAAACATCGATCCGCAAAAAGCACAACTCTCCTTTGTGTGCCACGATTTGAGCGACCTGAGTAAGTACACCAAAAGCATTTCCACTCCGCTGTACCGGTTGTTAAAAAATCACTTACCAGGTCCTTATACTTTTATTTTACCTGCCAGTAAAGAAGTACCCCGGATACTAAAAAGCAAAAAGGATACCATTGGCCTGCGTATACCCGATAATAAAATAGCCTGTGCCATTATAAAAGAGCTGGGTCATCCTGTGCTAAGTACATCGTTACCGGGTCAGCAGGTAGAAGATTATACCGATCCGGAAATGATTTATGATAATTTTAAAAACCTGGTGGATATTGTTATTGAAGGTGGAATTGGTGGCATCGTACCTTCAACAATTGTAGATTGCACCACCGATCCGCCCAGCCTGTTGCGGCAGGGCGCCGGCATTTGGCCAGAACCCGACTAAAATTAAATATGACCATGCAAAAAGGATATCAGCAATTTTTTCCGGACACATTGGTACTGGAAACCAGCAGGGTGCAGTTACGCCTGATGCAGCTAACCGATAGGGATGCCCTGGCGGCCATTGCCACACCACCCGAAATATGGACCTGGTTCACGAAAGAATTGAATAAAGCAACAGAACTGCAGGAGTGGATGGATGCCGCTTTCCAGGAAAGAGCAGAAGGGAAAAGAATGCCATTTGTGATTATTGATAAAGAAAGCAGTACTATCTGCGGATGCACCAGCCTGGGCAATATTTCATTTTACGATAAGAGAATAGAGATTGGCTGGACCTGGCTGAGCACCGCTTTTATGGGTTCGGGTGTTAATCACCATGCAAAATTTGTTTTGCTGAGCTATGCCTTCGATGCCATGCGTTTTGAACGCATCGAAATAAAAACAGATAACCTGAACGAACGCGCCAAAAAAGCGCTGGTGCATATTGGTGCTACCGAAGAGGGTGTTTTAAGAAGCCATATGCAGATGCCGCATGGACGGCGGCGCGACAGCGTGTATTACAGCATTCTCAAAGAAGAATGGAGCACCGTTCAAATGCTGTATTTCGGGGATGTGGTATAGGCAAAGTTTTAAGTTCCAAGTTTTAAGTGCCTGCGACGCTTAATGTTAATGCTAGCGACAAAACTTACAACCCAGAACCTGGCATTTCTTTCCTTGCTTACGGGCACAAGCGAACGCTTGCGCCCGGCAGCGGTTGACGGTTTGAAGTTTAAGTGGTGAGCTTGCCACAAGCCTGAACGAATGAACCTTCAATTTTATTTCCAGGAGTGGTGTTTCGCGCCATCCATTTTTACAATTTTCGGGGTGAACCGGCCCAGGGTATCCACCAGCGAACGCTGTGATTGCATCACCGTTTCAATGTCTTTATAAGCAAAGGGCGATTCATCAAGGCCGCCACCCAGCAGTTTAACAGCAAACTTTTGCAGTTCTTCTTTAAACTGCTTATCCGTTACAGACGCGATGGCACGGGTACGGCTCATTTTTCTGCCGGCCCCATGCGAAGCGGAGTTGATGGAAGCTGTTTCGCCTTTTCCTTTTACAATAAAGCCATCGGCCGTCATGGAACCCGGAATAATGCCGAGTACATCTTTGCCGGCAGGTGTAGCGCCTTTCCGGTGCACAATGCGTTCACGCCCTTGCCAGCTTTCTTTCCAGGCAAAATTATGATGGTTCTCCACTATTTTAATAGGAGAACGTCCCAGCTGACGCGCAATCTTTTCATGAATCACCTGGTGACAGGCAGCGGCATATTCGCCCGCCAGGTTCATGGCCATCCAATACTCGATGCCTTCCTGTTCATCCAGCGTTAACCAGGCCAGGTTTTTTGCATCCTGTGGCAGGCGCCGTTTTTCAATGGCCAGCCTGGTGTAATGGGTGGCAATACCCGCACCCAAGGCCCTTGACCCGGAATGCGACAACAAGCCCATATATCTTCCAGCCTCTATGCCAAGTACGGCGTCCTTTTCAGCAATTGTCACGATGCCAAATTCTACAAAATGGTTACCGGAACCGGAAGATCCAAGTTGCTTCCATGCACGGCCGTGCAGGTTCTTCAGCAAGGGTAACTGGTAAAATACTTCGTTGTCCATTACGGCATGGTCGGCTGTACGGTCAAACTGGCCACCACTACCGAACAGGGTAGCTTCGTTGATCGCTTTTGCAAAGTAGGCTTCCTTATCAACCAGGTCTTTTGGATCCAGGTCAAAAATACTAAGGCACATCCGGCAGCCGATGTCTACACCCACGCCATAGGGTATTACGGCGTTTTCGGTTACCAGTACACCACCTATCGGCAATCCATAGCCGCTGTGTGCATCGGGCATCAGGGCACCGGCTACGCTTATTGGTAAACGTGCGGCCTGCTGCATTTGCTGCAGGGCGCCTTCTTCAATTTGTTCCTGGCCGAATATGTTGATACCTATGCTGGTTTCTGCCAGGGCTATTTCAGCGGCACCTGCCGGTTCTCTGGGTAATAATTGCTGCGCAATCAAACCCAGTACGGCATCATTGGCATATTCTACCGGCGCAGCCAGTATATTCTTTAAAATTTCCATCGCTTCTTCTTTTCCAGTGTGTTTATAGTTCTTTTCCATGGTGTTCATGGCAATGCTGACCACGGGTCCCTGGGGGTAACCGATGGCCCGCAATTCTTTTCCTTCTATTTTTAACTTGCTCATATAAATGGTCTTAACAGGTTGTTTGATTTCAGGTACTATCATTTATGCAAAGAAATTTTTAATCGATATTATATTGATCCAGCCAGTTACCTGGTTTTGCCTTATGCAATACGCCCGATACAGGGTGCACATAGAACCTGGGCCAATAGGGTGTTGAATAAAGCTGCGCGGGCCTGCCCTGGCGATCTGTTCCGATCACTTTTTTGTTTTTGATTACCACGCGGGTCTGTACAAAATCAAAAAGATGATTAAAGACGTGTTCGCCTGAAACGGTTTTGCGATCCAGCTTTGAACAGATTTCGGCATAGACTTTATTCCAGTATTTTCCTTTTTTTGATTCCAGCAACCGGATCATCGGTTGCAGGTTGTCTGTAAAATACCGGGTGCTTCCATGCATGAATTTGATGCTTTCCTGTTTTTTGGCATGTTCATACTGGTTACGCTCAAACATTTTTTTGTAACCCTTCCATCTTTTAATACGCGTACCGGCACGGTAGCACTCAATTACTTCTTCATCCAGCCTTTTATCTCTTCGCTTCTGTCTTTTCTGTAAAGACGGCTTCAGGTATACAAGCGATTCCATGGTGTGTTTTTAAAACACCCCGCCTGTTACAGCCGGGATGTCGATTTTACAATTGTATTTCATTTATCAGCTATATAAAACCATCATTGTCTGAACGGGAATTTATCAGCCAATGCATGCGCGATTACAAATGATACCAATAAATCTCATCATCCTTTTAATCATTCCAACTCAGTATTCAACCGCACAAAAAAGCCCGGCCGTTTGTACTGGCCGGGCTTGTTTGAACAGGTAATCTTTACCTATATACAGACAGATCCCAACCATATTATTTTATTGTCATTACCATTGCCAATGGGCGTGTTATTTTCAGCCATCAGCACATACC
>CAXTMV010000341.1:4816-5083 GCA_964245425.1 uncultured Flavihumibacter sp.
ACCAATCACATTCCACTGCTACCAGTAGATCATTTCTCATGGAAATAGTAAATCGTTTATGTTGCTTTCGGTTTTGCTCCATAGCAAATATTTCGTTTAGAATTAGGGTTGCTTATAACCAATAATTAATAAAAAACCCCGCAATCTCTTGCGGGGCCTGTATTCTATTGAATTCGTTTTATACTTATTCATCAGTTTTACATGCCTCGCCAACCGTATAGCCATTTGCGTGGCTAAAGCGTTTTGCGCATTGTATAGGTAGTTGTG
>CAXTMV010000342.1:0-5064 GCA_964245425.1 uncultured Flavihumibacter sp.
ACGTCAGAGGAAATGATCCTGCTTTTAGCGTCCAATAAAATATGGGTACAGGCACTCACGGAACAGGAATTTATGAAATTCATTTCGACCCCTGATACAAAAAGATTTCAATTTTTTCATGGCAACCCTGCGCTATATGAAGATTTCCGTAGGCGCTACGCTGCTTAACAAAAAAAACTCTTATTCAGCGGATACCTTCTTTTTATATTTCCTTTTTACCTGCTGTTTTTTCAGTAACGTCTCTTACAATATTTTCTAGCTGTCATACAGCCTTTCACTACAGCAGCAACCATTGCCGGCGTACTATGCAAAGTTTTCCGTTGTTTTACGAAATTGTGATAAATAGATAAATACAGGCAAGGCAATTGCACAGCCGCGGGTTTCTATCTTTTTGCTAGAGCCATTTGTTTTTTTATTGATTTTATTGCAATAAGCATTATCTTGACTTCCTTCCCAATAACTATGACCGCCAGCCTTCCGCCCCATGGACTGACAATGCAAGTTTCATAATTAATTGATATGGATAATCTACCCGCGCAGCCCGGCAACCAGCAAATTGTTATAGAAAATGTTACGGCAGACAATATGCTCGTGAATGTGAACGGCGAGCTAAAGAATATCAGGAACGGGCTCGATGAACTCAAATCGCTCCTGCAGGGAATACAGGCAGAAAGCTTTAAATCGGGCGATAAAATATACAATATCGGCTCCATTACCAACGCCACCTTCAGCGCAGAAATAGGAAAGAAATCTTTTAACCTGTTTCTTTACCGCAAACTCACAGAAGCCATCCAGGAATACAGTCCCGACGCCAAATCCTTCCTGGACAAATTAAAAGAGGCAGACAAAGCCAGCTGGGAAACCCAAAGCCGCTACACAGACAAAGTTAAAGTCTACATTGTCTCTTCCTTTGTAGGTGTGCTGGGCATTCTTTTGCGTAAACTCTTTGCCAGCGGAAAAGACGCACTGGCTACCGGTAATTACAAAGACTACCATGAAGTTTGTATTGCCACGGCTACCCGCACCCTGCAGCTTTTATGTTATGCATTTATCTCCAGCTTCTGGGATTATTCAAAGAATACAAAATACCCGCTCACATCCGATCAACATGCCACCCTCGATAATTTTTTTACCACCGATGTAGAACCCAATATTGTAGAATACGCTAACCTGTTAAAAACACTGGTAGCTGTTTTCAGGGAGCAACAACTCGACTACCCTTTTATAGAACTAAAAAGCATGGATGCAGACCTGGCAAATGGCAGCGGGTTTCTAACCGCCTGTAAAAACCTGCAGGAGATTAGTAATACACTCGACAAAGGCCAGTTTACCCTATCAACCGCTTTTACCGCAGAAGCCGAACTCACCACCTTCCTGGTTACCCTTAAATTCCTGGCCAGCTATAAAATGGCTTCCGTCAAAGACATCCTGTATGAAGAAGTAAGAAACAGTGCCGCTCAATACCTGCACGCTTACAACCTGCTGGGCGGCGATTACGAAAGCAAATCCATCCAGAAATTCAAGTACGACAAAAACCCCATCAGCACAGATGCCATCCTGCTGTATAAAAACAGGTACCTGGAAGGCCTGAACCTTTTCCCTTTTATCATAGACATCAACGCGCTGACCGACGAAAAAGAAGTCAAGATTTGCTTTTATTCTTACTACGAAGAAAACCAGGGCAAAAATACCAAGAACCTGACCTATACCCATATTGATGAAATTGCCAGCGCCAATGGCGACAACGACCTGCAAAATGCAGCCGTTATTACCATTTCGTATAACGATGAAATTGAAAAAAACATCACCAGCAGTATAGATATGGACATTACCTGGCTAAAAGCAGACAGCAAGAAATTTTATGAAATGAAATTAAACGAAGTATACAAGACCTTTCAGCAGGCCAAGGCTTCCATTTTAGAATAACCCCCTGAAAAGGTTTCCCGGAAAAAGCCGTTCAAACCTATCCCCCAAATAGCTGCACATGAAAAAATATCCTTTTAAGTTTTTACAGTCTTATAGCCTGGCTGATAACGATATTTTTTTTGGCAGGGATGAAGAAGTGGACGCCCTGTACAAAATGGTTTTCCAGCATTCCATACTGCTGGTATACGGTGCGTCCGGTACAGGAAAAACCAGCCTGATCCAGTGCGGGCTGGCAGGCAGGTTTAAATCATATGACTGGCTGGCCCTCACGGTGAGAAGATCCGGCAACATAAACGCATCCCTGGAACAAATATTGACCGAAGCCCGGGGCAACAGCGAAAGAGACGAAGAAGAGATGGCTGCTGAAAATAAAAAGATACTAACGGGTATTCCCAAGCTCATCAGCGAAGTATACATCAATCATTTCAAACCTGTCTATCTTATTTTCGACCAGTTTGAAGAACTCTATATCCTGGGCAACAAAGAAGAAGAAAAACAATTTATAGGCAGCATAGAGCAGATACTGGCCAGTGAACTGCCGGTTAAATTAATTTTTTCCATCCGCGAAGAATACCTCGGCCATTTATACGAGTTTGAAAAATCAGTGCCCCAGCTCCTGCGTAAAAAATTACGCGTAGCGCCCATGACCATTGACAATGTTACCGATATACTGAAGGGGATTAATGATTGCAAAAACGTAAACGTTCGCATACAACCGGAAGAGATACCAGCCATTGTTGGCTTAATGCTCGAACGCCTGCGGGGAAACAGCCAGGCTTTTACCATCCAGCTGCCGCATCTCCAGATTTTTTTGGATAACCTGTATGTTAAAATTACCGGTGATAAAAGCCACCAGGCAGAAGCGCTGATCACCAGCAACAGCATTTCTGATATGAAAGATCTGCCGGATGTGCTGGGCAATTTCCTGGAAGACCAGGTAGAAAGCATCCTAAGCGAAAAAACTGCAGCGGGTACCTCCGTTACGGCCGCCACTGTCTGGAAAATTCTTTCGCCCTTTGCCACGCTTGAAGGAACAAAGGAGCCTATCCCGAAAGATCGGCTGGCGGAGAGATTGCCCGGTATTGATAAACAACTGGTAACGGACTGCGTTGCCGCCTTTTTTAGCCGCCGGATCCTTCATTACGTGGAGAATACAGACCGGGAAGAACTGATGCACGATGCACTGGCAAAATACATAGCTGCCAAACGAACACCCGAAGAAATTGAAGTGCTGGAAATCCGGCGGATGATCAGACAGCAAACGGACATCAACAGGGAAAGCAATTATTTTTTTACCAATAAACAGCTGGCGAGAATCAAACCCTGTTTGGATGAACTTTACCTGGGACCTGAAGAAGACAAACTGCTAAAAGAAAGTTTTGCCGCACAAAAAATAAAACAGCGTCGTACGTACATAACCGCTGCCGCTGTTATTGCCGGCCTGGCAATAATAGTCTTATCGGGCAATTGGCTGTACCGGAAAAATGAAGCCGCTAAAATACATGCCATCAATCTCAGACGATTTGAAACGCTTTGCACAAAAAAATACCTGCAGGAAAATTACCTGCAGGCATTTTGGTACATGATTGAAACCTTGTGCCTGCAAGACGACAAAAAGAAATACAATGCATTGGTTGCGCAGGCAACAGAGTCGCCCCGAACACCCGCCTATACGCTCGAAAATATATTTCTGCACGACACAGATGTTGTGAGGGCCGGTTTTGCGGCAGGCGATACCTGCATTTATACCTGGACGAGGACCGGCCTGTTAAGTGAATGGAATCTTAGAACAGGTCAGTTGGTCCGTTCTGCCAATACCAGGTTGGCGGTAGCAGAAGCAGATGACATCGCCAAAAAATTAATCAGCATTGATACCATTAAAGTCTTTTCCTCTGCTGCCTCCAATGCTTTAAAGGAAAAGTTCCTACCCGATTCCGCCAATTTTTTTAAAAAATTATACATCGATTCTGTTGTGGTAGATAAAGATATTACCGGCCTTCCTACTTTCCCGGCCATCACTCTCAGCATTAAAGGGGCCAGTTTTAGCAAAGACAGGCAGGATGTGCTTACCTGGGGCCGGAATACAGAATCAATCTATACTGCGGTAGACGAATGGGATGGAGAAGGAAATACACTGGGCCCTTCTCTTATACACGATGGCGTAAACGGTGCTGTTTTCAATAATGACAAAAGCATGATCCTCAGCTGGGGCGATCGCACGGCAAGAATATGGAAGCTGTCTGCAGATACAGGCATTTACCAGTTGCCGGCTGAACTAATGAAAATGAAAGCGAAATTGCAGACAGGCGTAGAAATGTCCGCAGCAGACTTGTCTATAAAGTCCATTGCCCCGGCAGCCTATTTCGAATTGCAGGAAAATTACAAGTGGTTGTACAAGAAATACAAGGAAGAAGGCCGATTGTCAAAATAGCTGTTTGCCAGCGATTGATCATTTTTTCTTCCGCAGGTTGGGGTGTGGTGCTGGCACCGTATTGGGACCTTCTTCATTTGTTCCGTCGGCCAAATCTACCATATTGGGTTCTCCCCCTTCAAGACCTGGCTTTGCAACAAACCGCTCTTCTGAAATGCCTTGCTTTTCTACCAGGTAAGCGGTAATCACATGCACCCTGTCCCAGCCTATCTGCTGGGCTTCCTTGCTGTTGGCGCCATAACTTGTAACGGCTACCTTGCAGAGAGGATTGTTTTTCATTTTCTCCGCCACTGCAGTAAGAATAACAATGGCGGAAGGAACCAACCGGGCACTCCTGGAGGGAAATTTAACGGAAGGCAGTTCGCCGATATTGCAACCAGCAGCTGTTTGCGAAAAAATGCTGAGAGATAATCCACTTAATAAACAAAGAACACCTACCCTGACAGAAATCTGTAGGCATATAGTTTTTCGTGCGGGAGACAATCTCATGTAGCTGCTGTTTAGGAGATTCCTAAATTACCGATTTGGCAAAGGAATGTCAAATATTTCTTTTATATAATAAAACAGGTCTCCCTTTTTAAAGCAAGTCAATCAGTTGGCAAGTCCTTCTTTTTGCTGTTTGCTATAAGCCATTATCAATATGGCACCCAGGTTCTGGTAAGGCGGTATATAATCTTCAAACCTCGCATTGCCTTTGAAACGCTGCG
>CAXTMV010000343.1:0-5053 GCA_964245425.1 uncultured Flavihumibacter sp.
AGCAAAACGCGGCATCGAAAAGGCTGCGAGCGCCCGGCCGGCCAGCGGCCAATCTGTTAAAAGTTTACCCGGACAACAATGTAAAATAATCCTCTCTTTAATAAGACTGATAGGCATGCAGGATTTCCTGGTGCCTATTGTATTATATAGTATTCCCGGTATTTTTTGCAAGTTTTCCACAGCTTATACATCTGCCCGGTAATAGTTCGGTAATCATTGTATCTTTGCACGACCTCACAGAACTTTTTAATGGTTCCACCAGGTCATATATAGGTGGGCATGTTTTGATGCACTTTAGTTCATTTTTTTTTATGCAGACATCCGGCCTGATTTTTATCAGGATAACAGGTATTGTACATACTGCCCCTGATCCTATTGCAATTAATTTACTGAATATAACGAACCATTTATGGCTAAATTCATTTTTGTTACCGGTGGTGTAACCTCTTCGCTGGGAAAAGGGATTATTGCAGCTTCGCTTGCAAAACTTTTACAGGCCCGGGGCTTGCGTGTTACCATTCAGAAATTTGATCCATATATCAATGTAGATCCCGGTACCCTGAATCCCTATGAACATGGGGAATGTTATGTTACAGACGACGGTGCAGAAACGGATCTTGATTTGGGGCATTACGAACGATTTCTGAATATTGCTACCTCTCAGGCCAATAACGTAACCACCGGCAAGATTTACCAGACCGTTATCAATAAGGAAAGAGAGGGCGCCTATCTTGGCAGAACCGTACAGGTGGTTCCGCATATCACCGACGAAATAAAAAGAAGGATGCTGTTGCTGGGCCAGGACAAAAAATTTGATGTGGTGATCACCGAAATAGGCGGTACCGTTGGCGATATAGAAAGCCTTCCGTTCGTGGAAGCAGTACGGCAGCTGCAATGGGAACTGCCGGAAGAAGATACGGTAGTGGTTCACCTGACCCTGATTCCATACCTGAAAGCGGCCAAAGAATTAAAAACAAAACCTACACAGCACAGTGTCAGGATGCTGAGCCAGGAAGGTGTTCATCCAGATATCATTGCCTGCAGAACCGAAGAGGCACTTTCGCCCGAAATACGCAGAAAGATCGCCCTCTTTTGCAATGTAAAACCCGAGGCGGTTATAGAAGCAGCAGATGCTTCTACAATTTACGAAGTGCCGCTGGCCATGATGCGTGAAAAACTTGACCTGATTTGCCTGCGCAAGATGAATATTACCGGGTTTAAAGAGCCCGAACTGAACAAGTGGAAAGAGTTCCTCGACAAACTGAAATACCCTAAAAGCAAGGTTACCATTGGGCTGATAGGTAAATACATTGAACTGCAGGATGCGTATAAATCAATACTGGAATCATTTGTACACGCAGGCGCCATCAATGAGTGCAAGGTGCAGGTTGTAAACGTGCACAGCGAGTTTATTACAGATGAAAATGTTGCTGAAAAGCTGGGTAACCTGGATGGCCTGCTGGTGGCACCGGGCTTCGGCCTGCGTGGCATAGAAGGCAAGATTGTGGCAGTAAAATATGCAAGGGAGAATGGATTGCCTTTTTTTGGCATTTGTTTGGGTATGCAGATGGCCGTCATTGAATTTGCAAGGAATGTATTGGGTATCAAAGATGCTCATTCAACGGAGATGAATCCTGATACGCCCAACCCGGTGATCGATTTAATGGAAGCCCAGAAAAAGATTACAGCAAAAGGCGGCACCATGCGCCTGGGCGCCTATCCCTGCGAAATTACGGCGGGCACGCTTGCTGCCAAGATTTATGAGGCAAATGCCATCAGTGAGCGGCACCGGCACCGCTGGGAATTTAACAACGCCTACCTGAACCAGTATGAAGCGGAAGGCATGATCGCCAGCGGTAAAAACCCGGAAAACAACCTGGTAGAAATCGTGGAACTCATCAACCATCCTTTTTTTATAGGTGTTCAGTACCACCCGGAACTCAAAAGCACCGTTGAGAACCCACACCCCGTTTTTGTGCATTTTATCAGGGCTGCCAAAGAATTTGCCGACCGAAAGGAGCAGATCAAGAACCCGCTCTTGCAAAAAGAAATGATTTAAGTGGTTGATCTGCCAAAAAAATTATCTAAATCATGGGGCGGGGCTTGCCCCGCCCTTGTCATCAAATAGGGCGGCCAGTTTCCGGCAACCACCACCCATAAGCTCTTTTTCTCCTTGTTGCCTCAGCCTTTTTCCTTTTTTGCGCTGAGCCCCCGCAAACCTCTTATCTTTGCAGCCTCAAAAAAAAATTACACATGCAGAGCATGGATAGAAACACGGTGATTGGATTTGTGTTGCTGGCAATACTATTGTTCGCGTATTTGTTTATTTCTTCCAAAAACAGCCGCGAACTGGAAGTACAGAAAAAAAGATACGAAGATTCTGTGGCGCTGGTGAACATGCAGAAACAAGCCACCGCAGCAAAAAAAGACAGCGTTAAGATAACCGCGGCAGCAGATACCAGTGCGGGCGCCAAACTCTTTAATGGCGAAGAAAAAACCCTGACTGTTGAAAACGGCGTACTGAAAATAACCTTTACCAACAAGGGCGCACAGGCCAAATTGGTTCAGCTGAAAAAGTACAGGTCGGCAGACAGCAGTCTCGTAGAACTGGAGAACAGCGAAACGGATTACCTTTCTTATACCGTAAACACAGAGAACAAAGACCGGCGATCGGCCGCTACCACCGATCTTTTTTTCAACGACGGCACCATTGAAAAAAAGCCTGATGGCAGCCAGGTCATCACCTACCAGGTAACCATTGCCCCGGGCGAGACGATTGTACACCAGTACACCCTGAAACCAGACAATTACCTCGTAGACCTGAATGTGCAGCTCAATGGCGTTGATAAACTGCTTACACAAAATGCCTTTAACCTGCAATGGAAACTGAAAGCAGTACAGCACGAAAAATACACCAAGTATGAGCGCCAGCAATCGCAGATCATTTACCTGGAAGAGGGCGGATATGATTACAATACCCTGCTGAACAAAACGGAAAAGAAATTTGAAAAGCCGGTTCAATGGCTGAGTATCAAACAGCAGTTTTTCAATACCACCCTGATCGCGAAAAATAAATTCGATGGGGGACAGGTACAATGGACACACAGCACCAGCGACGATACCAGCAACCTGATTACCCAGGCCACAGCCAGCTTTAATACCAAGCTGGCGGGTGTTGGGATGGCCGTTGTGCCGCTGCAACTGTACTACGGACCCAACGACTATAAAATACTGCGGAATTCGGGGGTTACGGATATGGATAAGATCATCAATCTTGGCCAGGGTATTTATTCATTCGTGCGGCCCATCAACCAGTTCGTCATCATGCCGGTGTTTAATTTTTTCAAAAGCTTTATCGGCAGCTACGGACTGGTTATCATGCTGCTTACCATCTTTATCCGGCTGGTTACTTCGCCCCTGGTGTATACCAGTTACCTGAGTGGCGCAAAAATGAAAGCATTGCGCCCGGAACTGGATATCCTGAAGAAGAAATTTCCTGATCAGCAGCAGTTTGGTATGGAGCAGATGAAACTGTTCAGGGAAGTAGGGGTGAACCCGTTGGGAGGCTGTATCCCGGCCTTGTTGCAGATTCCCATCTTCTTTGCCTTATACAGCCTGTTCAATTCAAGCCTGGCCTTGCGGGGCGAACATTTCTTATGGGCCAAAGATTTGTCGACCTTTGATGTGATTGCGAAACTCCCCTTTACCATACCTGCTTTCGGCGACCATATCAGCCTTTTTACCATTACTGCCGTGGCAACCAGTTTTCTCATTTCTATCTATAACATGAATATGACGCCCGACCAGAGCAATCCGGCGCTCAAATACATGCCTTATATTTTCCCGTTTGTACTGTTGTTCATCTTTAATAGCCTCCCCGCCGCCCTTACCTGGTATTATACCGTTTCTAACTTGATTACCCTCATATTGCAATGGGTGATACAGAATTATATCATCGATCACAGCAAGATTCTCGCAAAACTGGAAGAAAATAAAAAGAAACCAAAGACCAAATCAAAATGGCAGGAGCGGCTGGAACAGATGCAGGAAACACAGAAAAAAGTGCAGGACGTTAAAAACAAACCCAGGGGCAGGTGACCATATTTGTTAAAGCTACTCATACAAAGACCCGCCGGATGCTTATATCCGGCGGGTCTTTGTTAATTTAGACAACGTAAATCCAAATGCATGCGTCTTTTAAATATATTACAGGTTACATGAGAACAATTCAAAAAGCCTTTTTGCCTGCATTTGCCGCCCTTTTTTTGTTTGGCAGCCTGGCCGCACAAAAAAAAGTGGCCGAGCTGACCATGGTATACGATGCAAAAGTAACTACCGGGGATAGTCAGCCGAAACTGGCAGATGCCTTTGACGGTGCCACCACCACTGTGTATATAAAGGGTACCATGAGCCGTTCTGAAATGGTCAGCGCGCTGGCCTCTTTTACGTCCATACATGATGCCAAGACAGGTACAGCCGTTGTTTTACAGGAGATCAGCGGCCAGAAACTGCTGATACGCATGACGGCAGAAAACTGGAAAGACAAAAACAAAAGATATGATGATATTACTTTCAGCAATACAAATGAAACAAAAACCATTGCCGGTTACAAGTGCATAAAGGCAACGGCCACTATGAAAGACGGGGCTACTTTTACTGTTTATTATACCAAGGATATTGTGCCTGAAAATGCCAATTACAATGCGCAGTTCAAAAACCTGGATGGTTTACCACTTGAATATGAATTAAAACAAGGCACGCTGTCCATCCGCTATACGGTCTCCACCATCAACCTAAACCCCGTGCCGGCCTCCAAGTTCGATGTTCCTAAGAGCGGTTACCGGGAATTGACATATGAAGAAAGCCGCAAACTGGGTGTCGGCGGCTAAATAAAAGTCTATAATTATGTAGTGTTGTTACTTGTGAATGTTAATCTTGAGGTTTAACATCTGCAGGTTTGAACCCTGTGTTGAAGCAGTACCTGTCTGTACTTTGTATTTGTAAGGAATAATATAAATGGTATTTCCCTTCTGGTAAGTAGCCACTGAATTTA
>CAXTMV010000344.1:0-906 GCA_964245425.1 uncultured Flavihumibacter sp.
AACCTTACCGGTTACCTGACATACTCTGGCCATGATGTACAAAATTTAGGACGGCGAAGGTAGGGAAATGTAAGCAAAACACACAAAGAAAATCAAGGTTTTTCCTGGCCGGGGACGCCAAAAGGCCTTCCCGGGCCCGAAAATGACCCCAAATGGCTGCTTACCGGCCCCGCCCCCGAACAGGGCTTCCGGCGGGGCAACTTAATAATTAATTAATTTCGATGACCTTACGACCTTTTATCTTGTGGAAAAATAGTCCGGTAGTACGCATGAATGGAAAATTATGAAGAAAAAAACGATTACCCGCGATATCAGCTGGCTGTCCTTCAACGCCAGGGTTTTGCAGGAAGCGGCCGATAATACGGTTCCGCTGAAAGAAAGAATCAAGTTCCTGGGCATCTTTTCGAATAATACAGATGAATTTTTCAGGGTTCGGGTCGGCACCCTCAAAAGAATGATAGAACTGGAAAACAAACTGCATAAGGTAAAAGCCAATATGCACATGGAAGAAAGCCCCGAAAAGATACTGGAAGAAATACAGCTCATTGTGCTGCGCCAGCAAAATGAATTTCACCGTGTATGGGATGAAATTATTGAAGAGCTGCGCAAAGAAAAAATCTTCCTGGTTACAGAAAAACAGCTGAACCGCGAGCAGAAAGTCTTTGTGCAAAGGCATTTCGAAGAAGAAGTGCGTTCCAATATCATTCCGCTGATGATTGAAAATATTCCGCAGCTGCCTTACCTGCGCGACAAATCCATTTACCTGGGCATTGTGATGTCTTCCAAAGACAATGCTTATAAACAGAAATACGCATTGATAGAAATCCCCAGCAAGGCCCTGGGCAGATTTATATTACTGCCTTCTGCCCCCGGGGAGCAGCACATCATCCTGCTGGAAGATATTGT
>CAXTMV010000344.1:916-5010 GCA_964245425.1 uncultured Flavihumibacter sp.
TGTGCGCTTCAACCTGCCCTCCATATTTGCTTATTTCGGTTATAGCCGGTATGATTCCTGGATATTCAAGGTAACCAGGGATGCGGAAATGGATATCGACAATGATGTCTCCACCACCCTGATCCAGAAAATTGAAAAAGGTATTAAAAACCGGCGCAGGGGCAAACCGGTACGTTTTGTGTACGACAAGGAAATGGATGCCGGCCTGCTTGAATTCCTGATGCGCAAAATGAATATGAGCAAGAAAGACAACCTGATACCCGGTGGGCGTATTCATAATTTCAGGCATTTCATGGATTTCCCGGATATCATTGTCAAGAAAAGCCAGCGCAAAAAACCTTTTACACATCCTTTGCTGGCCGGCACCAAAAGAGTTACAGATGTGGTGCTTGAAAAAGATATCCTGCTCAGCTTTCCCTATCATTCATTTAACGGCGTGCTGGATATGCTGCGCGAAGCCGCCATGGACCCGCAGGTCACCGCAATAAAAGTAACCGCCTACCGGCTGGCCTCCAATTCAAAACTGGTGAATGCACTTATCAATGCCGTGCGGAATGGTAAACAGGTAACGGTCATGATGGAATTAAGGGCGCGGTTCGACGAGGAAGCCAACCTGGAATGGAAGGAAAGACTGGAAGAAGAAGGTGTGAAAGTGCTGATCGGCATTCCGAATATGAAAGTGCATGCCAAATTATGCCTCATTAAAAAAAGGGTCAACAACCATACCACCCATTATGGATTTGTAAGCACCGGTAACCTGAATGAAAAAACGGCTGCCTTGTATGGCGATCAGTGCCTGCTGACTTCTAACCGTAGCATTATGGCCGATGTAAATAAGATCTTTCTGTACCTTGAAAAGCCAAAGGAGGGAGAAAAATTTATCCGGGCCTGCAAAACACTGATCGCCTGCCCTTTCAGTCTGCGTGAGCAATTGCTGAAAATGATCCAAAAAGAAATCCGCCTGGCAGAAAAGGGCAAACCTGCTTCCATTATACTTAAAATGAATTCACTGTCCGATGAACAACTGATCCTTAAACTGTATGAAGCTGCCAGGGCAGGTGTAGCGCTAAAAATGATCATCCGGGGCATATTTTGCATGTATACGGAAAACAAAAAATTCATCACCCCTGTAAAAGCAATCAGTATCGTAGATGAATACCTGGAACATTCCAGGGTGCTTATATTTAATAATGGCGGTAAAGAAAGGGTTTTTATCTCTTCGGCCGACTGGATGGTAAGAAATATTGACCACCGTGTGGAAGTTACCTGTCCTATTTTCAACCATGATATTAAGAAAGTGTTGAAAACTATTCTTGATATACAGCTGAATGCTAATGTGAAAGCCAGAATTTTGAATAATGAACTCAGCAATGAATACGTACGTTCAACCGGGAAAAGGGTTCGCTCGCAGGTAGAAATCTATAATTACCTGCATGCCGCCGTAAAAACAGTGCTGCCCGAAGCCGAGATAAAGGGACCCATCATACCGGATGCGGTGTATCCCGACGGTATGTAGGAAGCCGGTACAATATTGAAGCAGAACCATAAAAAGACAACCATTGAGACTGGCAGCAATCGATATAGGAAGTAACGCAGCCCGGCTGCTGATTTCAGATGTAGTACCCAACCGCGAAGGAAAGCCCGACTATAATAAACTGAACCTGGTAAGGGTGCCATTGCGATTGGGGTTCGACGTGTTTGAAAAGAAAGAGATCTCTCCGGAAAAAAGGGAGATGATTCTCCAGACCGTTAAAGCCTATAAATGCCTGATCGATGTATACCAGGTAAAACATGTAAAGGCCTGCGCTACTTCTGCCATGCGGGATGCCATTAATTCGGCCGAGATCATTGAGCTGGTAAAACAGGAAACCGGTATTGAAATAAAAATCATCAGCGGCGATGAAGAAGCTTCTGTTATTTATGAGAACCATGTAGCGGAGAACCTGGATAAAGAGCATTCTTACTTGTATACAGATGTTGGTGGCGGCAGTACGGAACTTACTTTTTTCAGCCAGAACCAACTGGTGTTTAAGCAATCTTTTAATATCGGCACCATCCGGCTGCTTAAAAACCAGGTGCAGGAGTCGCACTGGGATGAGATGAAAAACTATATCCGCGACAAAACAAAAGGCCACAAACAGGTGGTGGCTATTGGCACCGGCGGGAATATCAATAAAATTTTTTCGATGTCGAAAAAGAAAGATGGGAAGCCCCTGCCACTCGATTTGCTGAAGGATTATTTTAAAGAGCTTAGCAGCTTTTCTTTATACGAGCGCATGCGCACCTATAACCTGCGTGAAGACAGGGCAGATGTTATTTTGCCCGCCCTGCAGATTTATATCAATGTAATGCGGTGGGCCGCCATTGAAGAAATCTTTGTTCCCAAAATAGGTTTGGCAGACGGCCTGCTGCATACCCTGTACGAAGAAGTGAAAACAAAAGAGGTACTGGTGTAGATATATGTCGTCAACGTATCATTGATCAGAACGCCGCCTCAACAGACATCACAAAATATCAGCCGCTCAACATCAAGAAATCACAACATCAAGAAATCAGCCATCCATGTCTACCTACAAAGAAGTAAAGAAGATAACTACCCATACACTGCAGAAAATGAAATCGGCGGGAGAGAAAATTTCCATGATCACGGCCTATGATTTTTCTTTTGCCAAAATATTTGACGCAGCCGGTATCGATATTATATTGGTGGGCGATTCTGCCAGCAACGTAATGGCTGGCCATGAAACCACGCTGCCGATTACGCTCGACCAGATGATTTACCACGCGTCGTATGTGTTACGGGGTGTTGAACGATGCCTGATTGTAGTAGAACTGCCCTTTGGCGCCTACCAGGGTAATTCAAAAGAAGCGTTGAACTCTACCATCCGCATCATGAAGGAAACGGGTGCCCACTCTATTAAACTGGAAGGCGGCGAAGAAATCCTGGAATCCGTAAAACGGATAATATTATCCGGCGTGCCGGTAATGGGCCACCTGGGCCTGACACCGCAGTCTATTTACAAATTTGGTACCTATACCGTGCGGGCAAAAGAAGAGGCAGAGGCGGAAAAATTAAAAAAAGACGCCCTCTTATTGCAGGAAGCCGGTTGCTTTGCCCTGGTACTGGAAAAAATACCCGCACTACTGGCCAAAGAAGTGGCCGAAAGCCTGACCATCCCAACCATCGGCATCGGTGCCGGCAAATATTGCGATGGCCAGGTGCTGGTCATGCACGATATGCTGGGCATCAATACTGAATTCAAACCCCGCTTTCTGCGACAATACCTCGATCTCTTCAGCGAAGTGACCGGGGCCGTGCAGCACTATATCAAAGACGTAAAGAGCAATGACTTTCCGAGCGACAATGAACAATACTAGTTCAACATTCAAAAGTTCGTTATTCGAGCGTTCATCGTTTTGCAGCCATCGCCACCGGGCGAATGAACTACATATTTCCGGACGAAGAACTGTTGTTCCCGCGAAGGAACTTAATACTTAAAACTTATTACTTACTACTTTTCTGTCGTTCAACGCATCCGCATCCAGCACATCATACATTTTTACCTGGCTGTATTGCGCCTGTATATTTTTATATAACAGGCTGCATTCAGTAGCCGTGCCAATGTTGCCCGCCATTTGAATTTTAGTATAGAAAAGATTCTTCAGGTGCTTTTTTTCCTTTTCCAGTACACTGTTGGCTGCCGCCAGGTTACCATTGATATCGCCGGTATTAACGGCTTGTGCAAAAACAGCGATAAAATTTTCTTCTTCGTTTTTTGATTCAACGCGTAGTATCTGGCAGGCACAGACTTTTGGAACAGCAGGCTCAAATAAATGCCTGAATACTTTTAAAGTATTTGTAAAATCAGCAGGGAAAATGATGTTTGAAGGTGTTCCCGGACCGGCAAAAGATGGATTGGAAAAGATGGCGAGTGCCAGGGCAATGCAAATAAAGGGTTTCATGGTAAGATGTTATCAAGTTTACAAAAGGGTTACGGTTTTTTGGAAATTGAACTTGATAAAATCACCTGTGGTAAATAAAAAAACCTGCAGATGCAGGTCTTTCATTGGGGGCTTGGATGATGTAAAACTTG
>CAXTMV010000345.1:0-4973 GCA_964245425.1 uncultured Flavihumibacter sp.
ATATACGAACTAACGATCAACAATCTTAAAAAAGCGTTTCCGCTGAACCATCGTTTTCACTACGCGCTGGAAGAATTTTTCAGGTCGGACCGGGCATTAACAGAATATGATTACTATCAGAAAGAATATAAATTAAAATATGTATTCGAGCATTCAAATCATTACTTGCCGTAATTTATTGAATAAATATCCCGTTTATAGTTAACGATCAACATAATAATTTCATAGGGACGCCTGTTCGCTGGCTACCATAACCATCTTGCCTGATTTTTTTTCTCGCCGGTTCTGATGCATAGGTTATAGGCAATTATTAAAATAAACGAAACAGGGAAAAAATTAAGGCTGGATGGCTGCCGAACCATGGTATATTAAACGGAAAAATTCTTATCAGCGGCGGAACAAAAAATTATCTGTGCTGGCATCTGATAGGAAGAGGCCTGACAATGCCGGTACCAAGGTTATGGCTTCAGTAACAGCGCAGATGGAATTTGTTGCAACCATTCTACCTGTTCGTCAATCGCTTTTTTCCAGCTGTCCAAGCTGATAAGCATCAAATCCTGCTGGCTGAAAAAATCATTGTCTACGGCGTTTTCAATGATAGAGATCTTTGCAGGTATAGTATGCCCTGCAGCATAAATAGACCTCATCATTTCTGGATTTTGCCGGATTGCTCCTGCGATATCCAATATAACAACCATTATTGCCGGGTTGTTGTCAATTAATCTCTGCATATAAATAAGCAGAAAATTGTCGCTGATAGAGAAAATGGGAACTACCACATTATTTAGTTCATTGAGGTTTTTATCAAGAAAAATTCCTACTGGTATTTTTGTTGTTCTGACAATATTTCTGACACGTTCATCCAGCACAGGATATTCAAATAATTTTTCCTTCCCGGCAATTGTCTGTATCAGCCGCTCAGGATTTATAAGCTGGTTTGTAAAGCCAAGAATTTTACCTAGCAATGTTCCCTGATAAACAGAAGATCCAAAACCGATCAAAAGCCAGTCAAAATGGCCCGCATTGGCCGCCCTGGTAATATCACTATCTATTTCTGCTGTGGGTTTAAAAACAATTTCAGCATTGATGTTGAGTTTTTGTGCCTCACGGTTGACCGGTTCAGCATTTTCCCGTTCATACTCCTGTTGGCTGTATTTATTTAGTTCGCTTACAGGCGATAGGTGTAGCATTGTTACCGTTGTATCATGAATTGATTTCTTTACAAAATAGTTTGCCAGCTGCAACAGGCGTATCCCTCTATCCGGTGTGCTAAAACAAATCAACAGATTGTATTTTATTGCTGCTTTGATTCCGGTAACCGGAATGTATATTTTTTTTACGGTGAATAATTTCTCAATAAGATTCAAAGCAGGGCCGGTCATAAAGGTTGTGGCCAATGCCATAATCACAAGCATTGAAAATATTTGCGGACTCAATACCCCTAAATCATATCCTATATTCAACACGACCAGTTCCATCAGCCCGCGGGTGTTCATCAAAGCGCCAATGGATAGACTTTCACGCCAGCTCTGACCGACAAATTTTGCTGCAATGGTACTGCCAAGAAACTTTCCGGCAACAGCAACAGCAATTACAATAAAACATACTTTCCACAAATAAATATCATTCAGTAAACCGATCTGCGTACGCAGCCCGGTAAAAACAAAAAATAATGGCAATAAAAGAATTAGTGCTATGTCTTCAATTTTTTCTATGAAAACTGTCCGGAACCTGGCGTTGGCAGGCATGATCACTCCTGCCATAAACGCACCGAACAATGCATGTATCCCAATGATTTCCGTAAGGCATGCAGAAATTAAAAGTACAATGAAAAATATAGCAACCACAGGCCTGTCAAATGATTCTTTATCGGAATATTTTTCTCCAAGCTTTTTGAGAAAAGGTTGTACCAGATTCAGCATAAGAAAAACAAAAGCCAGCGCCATTGCAATAGTGTAGGATGCATTTAACAGGGAGCCCGCTTTTGCAATCGCAATAACAATAGCAAGTATACACCAGGCAGTAATATCATCTGCCGCTGCGCACGTAATTACAATAGCGCCAAGCTTTGTCTTATTAAGATCGCGCTCCTGTACGATGCGGGCCAGCACCGGAAAAGCCGTAATGCTCATCGCAATACCAATAAACAAAGCGAAAGCAATAAAACGAACATTTGCCGGGGCAAAACTGGCATATATAAAATAAGCCAGAATAATTCCAAGTGAAAATGGAAAAATAATACTGGCGTGGCTAATGATAACTGCATCTTTAGCCTTATTTTTTAATACGTTCAGATCCAGCTCCATTCCAACTACAAACATGAAAAGTATCAGACCAATCTGGCTGAGAAACTGCAGGTTGCCAATTGAAGCAGCGGGAAAAAGAAATGCAGAGAATTGATGAAAATACAAACCTGCAAAAGAAGGGCCAAGCAAGATGCCTGCGACCATCTCTCCCACAACAGACGGTTGTTTGATTTTTTTACATACCCACCCAAGTATGCGCGCTACAATGAGAATAGTAATAATCTGGATAAGGAGTATAGACAGCGGATGGGAAAGACTGTCAATAAAGGTATGTATGAACTGTTGTTTGGTGGAGTTGGTTTTAATTAAGGGTGGTTGTGCCAATTTGCCCGGTTCAAGGAAACTGCCGAAGCGGAGTGTAAAATAAATCAGTAGGGAAAAAAAACAAATTGTGACGAAGTAAAAAACCAAGTTCTTATATCTTTTCATAATAGAAAATGCTTGCTGTCAAAAATAATACAATCAATTGTGGGAATGAAAGTCTGATCTGACAATTAAGGTTAGCTGTAGGTAACCATACGCTTAATCAACCTCAAATTGTCAGATCATGGATCAGGAAACTAAGTTAATCAAAACCACGTTAGGCCTAAGCAATTTTGCTGAACATTAGGCAACGTATCTCCAGCCTGCAGAATCTGACCTGTATCCCTGCAATACGGGTGTGGCAGGAATGGTTTCATCCGGATTGCGTGTCCGGTGAGCCGGCCATCCAGAATGGAACCTTTCAAAAAATCGCTTCGGTTTTGGAAACAGGCAACCCCGCACGCTATCAAACAACACATTCATTCAGCCTGCATTGGAGTAACTGGCCGGAAAACGGAATAATTTTAATCATTATAAAATCGATTTTATTTTTTTAAGAGGCTAAGAACAAATGGCCAAAGGCATCGGCAAAAGTTTATCGAAAGAAAGAAGAAAGATTTTCGATCCGCGCTACTATCCCCAACAGTCAATTTTTTTTCGTGGACATCGATGTGTAAGAAGATGGCAGCGCGGATTGCTGGAGCTTTGAGGACTGGGAACATTTTAAAAAAGATGTGCAGCGCGGTTGGATAGTATTGAACATCCCTGGTAATGAATCCATTTCTATACCCGGCTTGGGTACCGGGGAGATAAGTAATGGCTCCTGGCAATTCAACAAGGAAACATTTCTTAGCTAGGTGGAATCGCTCTTTAAACTAGCGAACCCCAACCGGGAAAATATTTACCGTTACCCTGAAAAGAAAGTAAATGCTGTTACTATCGGTGAGAGTGGTGTCGGCAGGGTCTACCGTGAAATTAGTAAGTCAGGCAGCAACCCATTCCCCGGAACACTAAAGGGGTGGGTATTAACCTGTTTTATAAAATAAAGGATATTTTTTGACAGAATCTCCGACAGGATCGACAGTAAATACCTACGGCCATCAGTGTTTTTCCCAAAGAAAATACCCGAAGGTTCAGGGTTGTAATGTTGATAACTGCTTGCAAATGCAATTTTATTTAATGCAAGAATTGCTGAAAGAATGGTTGTAATTCCGCTGCCATGATCCGATGATCTTCTAAGCTGGGATGGCCGGAACAGCCTCTTGCATGCATGGGCTTAAAGAAATATAATGCAACGGGTTTTGCATTAGGATAGAGCGTATCAGTTACCTGCTTTATTGTATTCAGGCAATTCTGTAAAAGAACACGGTTAGTGCCAGTAATAATCGGACTGCTAAGAAGCGCTATTTGCGCCAAAGGATAATGGATTTTTATCCGAGCAATAAATTGAACGTAGTGAGATATAAAGCCTGCACTGTCAAATGGCAACCGTTGCTTGCTGCCATCTCCAAAGCTCAGGTCATTTGTGCCGAGGGCGATGCTTACGACTTTTGGCGAATAGCGGGCGAAGTTCCAAACCTCATTGGAATCTTTTTGAAATCGGGCTGACTCGTACACTTCTGGCATAGTAGGACCGTCACTATTCCAATTACGGTATATCCCGATGCCACTAACACTACTTAAAATATAATTAGCGCCTAAGGCTCTTGCTACCCTAGGGCCATAAGCATAGTAAGCATTGTGATGGTCGTGATATAAACCCTGCCCGCAGGGCAAATCAGACGTGTCGGCAGCAGCGCCGCAAGTAATACTATTGCCGATAAATTCAATTAACGGTGAGGAAGAAGGAGTTATAGATTTTATATTTTTACCTTCAACTTTTTGTATGAATATTGGGCCGGTTTGTGCCTCCGTTGCCTTATAAACCCATACTACATGCTTTCCTGACTTGGTTGCCGCAATGCTTAATGAATTATCCGCTCCTCTTAAAACTTTCAATCTCTTTTGATACACTCCATCTAGTTCGTATTGCAGGTAATTATGATCCTGCCCATCAGGTATAGAGGCATAAATTTTACAACTTTCTCCCTCAAACGTAAACCCGAAATGTACTGCTGAACCAATCAGCTCAAGCCCTTCTTTGTCATGTAAAATGGTTCTGCCGTAAGGCTGTAAATCTTCTGCATTTAACTTGTCTTCAGTTCTTTGCCCTTCTCCTGAATCGGCAGGTTCTAGCATCGAAAAAAACAGAAATAAAAAGAATATACGCATTGTGTTAATTCAATTGAAAGTCATAATGATATGCTAGCCTATCTTGTACCTTTGAATTTCTTTACATCGATTTTCTGCCAGTTGCTTTAATAC
>CAXTMV010000346.1:0-2369 GCA_964245425.1 uncultured Flavihumibacter sp.
ACCTAGAATTGGTTTACCAATTAATGGTTTACCAAATATATAATTTTTCTTCATCCATTCAATTAAATTTTTCATTTTTGGAGGCAGTATTCCCGAATCAGACTTACTATAAATGAATGGGCGGTCGGTTCAAACTGCTGGGAAGCAGAGTAACAAGCAATATTTTCAAACAAAAGCTATTTAATATTTACATCTGTTTCAATAGACAAAAAATCACTTTGCACAAACCCATGGTTAGTATTTTCTATCATTAACTGCTCATCAGGCACCATATCAAGCGGCGTAACACAATTCGTTGATTTTTCTAATGTAGGCTTATTGGCCACGCGATTATAAGCTGAAATAAATGACCAACGTGGATAGTCCGACAAATTTGCTTCTGATCGGTGTAGGATGTTGCTGTGAAATATCAGTACATCGCCGGGTTGTAGCTCAACAAAAACATGCTCCATTATTCCAAGTGCTTGATTTACATAATTTATGTCCGCACCCATCTGATTCCCATCGTGCCCGTGTTCTATCCTACCCAACTTGTGCGAACCTTTTATCACCTGAAGACAACCGTTTTCTTTATTGGCAGGGGATAATGCAGTCATAACACTAATTAACTGATCCGGGAAAGGAAACTGTGCTCTGTACCAATAACCATAATCCTGGTGCCATTCCCAAGCACCACCAACTCTTGGCTCCTTTTGCATCAACTTGCTATGGTAATGAGCGACATCGGAACTACCATCCAGGAGTTGGTTTACCATACCGGCCATGCGCTCACTTCTTGCCATCAATCCAAAGGGATCATTTCCCGGGGTAAACCACAACGCTAATTTGGATTCACGGCCGCTTCCATCCTTCATGCCATAGGAATGCTTGCTAATCGCTTCATCTCCTGTAGCAAATTCGAATAGCTTTTTTACCTCAGGTTCATTGAAAAAACCGGGTAGGATTAAGTAACCATTATTTTTAAATTCCTGCACCTGTGAAGCATTTAAAATATCTTTGTATTTTTTCATTTTGTTGTATTTTAATAATTTAAAATTATGAGTGTCTTTCGTTCGGAACTTCTTGGTATTTAACCTGTAATTCCCCGATTGACGTAGCGATTTGAAGAATAATTGGAGTTATCCAAACAGAATAAACATTGCCCTGAAAAAATTTTTCCCTCGCCTGATCTGTCCATATCGAAATTAATATCAATTATTTACCCGCACACATCGGAACCCAAGTGTAGACGCCCTGTCCATGCCAGGATACATCAAAGAATACTTGCAGTGAAAATCTAGTGGTTGTTTGCCACCTGGTGGAGGAACTCTGCTATCAGTACCACCCCCAAAATACCAGCGGGAGGTTTTTAATTTCCAGGTTTCACAACCACCCCGAAGCGTCACAAACCGGTTATTTCCGTCAAAACGCTCGCTTTCATTCCATTCCCATACCTTATTAAAAATAAACTTTTCGGCCTGTGTTTCTGCGGCGGCCTGCCATTCCCATTCCGTAGGAAGCCGCATTCCAGCCCAACGCGCGTATGCCCTGGCATCCTCCAGTGACACATAAACCACAGGCAGATTTTTTATCGCCGGTGGACAGACACCATTTGTCCAATGTTTAAGGTAATTGGCTTTAGAGGCAGGCTGGTAGCCTGATTGTTCAATAAAAGTATTATATTCTCCATTTGTAACTACATTCGCCATAATCTGGTAATCGGCAAGAAGTTCTGTATCGTGGTGTATAATCAATCTGAACCCATTTTCAGTGACATAATTATAAGTCCGGTCTGTTGCCGCATCCTTGTCTGGAAAGCATTCGTATTCTCTTGAATGGTGTTTTACAATGAAATGGTAGTTTGCGCCCGGAATATTTAGCACCGAAGTTGTAATCAAAGGATTAATTTTTTCCGCTACAACGGGCGGTTTACCAGCTTCTTTTATTGAACGCATATGAAAATAAGGGTCATCTTCCGGCAATGTGATATTGTTTTCTTTTTTTTGTTTATCCAGCAATGCGAGCAATGCAGCGGAAGGACTTTTTTTGATACCCAGTATACAGCTGAAACGGTCGTCAATATTTAATTCTATCTTACCATTTACCAAAGGAATTTTCTCTCCGGTCCACAAATTATAGTATGCGGAAAAACGTTTATCAGCAGCTAGTGTGATTGATTTGATACCTGACCCGCCTGCGACAATATTCCAAATACGTGACGAGGTATTGTCCCAGGAGGATGCATGGGCTTGTGGATGACTGGTTGGCAAATAAGGCTTCCATGAATCAGAAGTGAACAAATAATTGAAATACTGATAAATAGTATTCATCTTCCGAAGCGTTTTACGATCCCGGGCATTCCATTTTATCGTCATTCCAAAAACATTTTC
>CAXTMV010000346.1:2482-4957 GCA_964245425.1 uncultured Flavihumibacter sp.
AGGATATTGCTAGATCTTCCTGCCGATCGGTGGCAAAACGCCTTATTCGCCATTGAATATGTTCGGGTGCTATCCATTTGGTATTGTAAATACCCTGATTATTATAAAGCCTTAGTGTTTGTCCCCAGGAGGAGGTAACAGGATTATTGCCCTGTACACACTGCAACAGAGGGTGAATTTCCGTCCCAATTGTCGTGCCGCGGTTCACTTTATCAAATTGCTGCTGAAATTCACCGGCATCGGTTCCGACGTCCATAAACAAACCGTCTGCACCAGTTTGTTCAATAAGACGGGCAAACTGTCTTGTAATGATTGTATCTGATCTATGGGTGTCCAGATCCCAGCTATTATAACAAAAGATTACTTTTACCCCATTATCATGAAATAATTTCACGGCTGCCGCCAAAGCGGTTCTTCCACCCGGCATCTTGTCGAACATTTCAATCTGATTAGTTTGGTCAACGCCCATATTCGGATAATTCTGCCACAGCAGGATTGATTGCAAACCACCAAATTCTTTTTTCATCATATCACAATATTCCTGCACCTTATACCTTGAGTTAGAAAAATCCCAAAAATCATTGTCCCATATATATACAAAACCAGTTATAAAATTTTTCCTTACCCATTGCATTTCAGGCCTTGCATAGATATGTTTATCAATGGCTTGCGATGTAGTTGTAAACCGCAGGGCCAGCTCATCAAAACGCTGCTTCCGGGCATCTGTATAAGGAACGGAGAAATTTAAACCACTGATATAAAGGAAGCTGCTATCCAGTGCTTCTATTAATATCACCGGGGTCACAGATAGTCTTTCTGAATCAAACATCGGAACAGCAATTTCTTTATTAAAATAGGTATTGCCTGTACCGCATTCTATATGCACATCAGATGTTATGGTTTTGCGAACCGGATTGCCGATTTCCTCACCTTTGTTTTTAAGCTGGAAGATTATGATAAGATTTACTTTACCCCTAACCGCTTCTACATTTCCGCTCAATCGTATTTTCTCTGAAGGTTGAATATTCATCGGAAATGCAGCCTTACTAATCGATATCTCCGCCCGCTCCTCTTTTTTTAATGGCAACTCCACAAAATAAGCCGCCGTATCGTTCAGATGTGTGCGGGTGAACTTCTGGTACTCTTTAAGGCTTTTATACCAAGAATTCCAATTATCGCCTGGTTCCGGTGGAGCAATTACAGATTCATTATGCCTAATTGTTTTGGAATATTTCCAGTTTGCTACCCCATCGTAAGGATTGAAGCCGAATACATATTGAGAGAATGGAAAAGTCAACACCGCCCTGGTTTGACCAATAATTTTTCCGCAGAAAATACTGAAACAAATTGAGGTTATTAATAAACTACAAATTCGTCTGCTCATGTTGTTACTATCTGTATTCAATGTTATAGTTAATTATCGTTTATCGGAATGACTAAGGGGACTCCGGCGCGTTATAAAAATTTCTTATATTTTAATCATAAAGTCGGGCTCAACAAACTATTGATATTCTAAATGCTTTATTTGGTTCGTCGAAATTGTAAGTGCAACAAACGCGGCGGTTAAATGAGCGCCTCGTAGTGACTCAAAAAAAAATTTACTTCTTCAATGGTATGATAAGCAGGGATTGTATCCATCCGGGTAACTGCCAGACCTCCGACCGCATTAGCAAACCTGACTGCATCGGCTAAACCTTTTCCTTCAGATAAGGCCACTGCTAAACCGGCATTAAACCCATCTCCTGCACCCGTCGTATCTTTCACCTCGCTCATTACAAAACCTGGCACCGCTAACGAAATTCTATTATTGCATAAATAACTTCCTTTCTCTCCTAGTGTTAACACCACGTTTTTACAACCCAGCGATAATAATTTTTGCGATACTTCTTCGTCTGATATTACGTCATCCTGGGACAATCCAAGACAAATCCTAGCTTCGGTTTCGTTGGGCGTTAAAATATCAATCATAGACAAATCATAATCAGTCAAAGGTTGGGCAGGCGCAGGATTCAAAATAACCGTTGCGCCTTTTTCTTTTGCCTTTATTGCTGCATATAACGCAGTAGCCAGAGGTATTTCCAATTGTATTAAAACAGTCGTATTGTGAGAAATTTTATCCAAAGCCCCGTCAACATCGTTGCTGTTAAATTCATTAATGGCAGCGATATCAATCGAAATGATATTGTTTCCGTTCTCATCACAAATAATAAATCCCGCACCAGTGGGAAGCTTGTTACTTTGAAATACAAAATCGGTATTAATATTTTCAATTTGACAAAGCCGCAAAAAGGCATCCCCAAAATTGTCTTTTCCCACCCTGCCCACAAATGACGTCTCCACCCCTAATCGAGCTGCTTGTACCGCCTGATTAGACCCCTTACCGCCGTGCACCTGACGAAAGTTTCTGGCCATTACTGTCTCGCCCAATACTGGCAAACGTTTTGTGTTCATTACCAATGCTACCAGGTAACTACC
>CAXTMV010000347.1:0-4936 GCA_964245425.1 uncultured Flavihumibacter sp.
ACTATATAAATATATTGCTTAGTTCCGGCATCCGGAAATATTACTGCTTATTTTTCAAAAAAAATTGGCCGGCCAAAAATAGACGGTGGGGGATGAAGTATCTTTGAAGCACTGCTTGCCCCTTACTACGGTTGACATTCCATTGCTTAAACCACAAACTATTCGCTTATGAAGCACCTGCCGGCTTTTTTATTGGTCGCCCTGTTCATGATATTTTCGCTTACTACACTTGCGCAGCGCGATCTGGCGGTAGTGGGTTCCTCTACTTCAGCCTGTTACGGCGCCAGCACTACAGACAGTTGCTATATCGGCCGGCTGAGGACTTATTTTAATAAGCAGGCGCCCAACGATACCAGTATCGACAACGGATTTTCTGTTGGCGGTTACACCGTGTATAAAGGCATGCCCAGCTCTTATGTATCGCCTTATTCCGATCCTACTTACCAGACAGATCCCGGCCATAATATTACGGCGGCCCTGGCTTCGCACCCAAATATTGTTCTTGTTAATTATCCCACCAATGGGTATGATGTGCTACCGTTCGACAGTATCATGTACTGCCTCCGTACCATCCGCGATTCTGCTGTAAAAGCCGGCGTGCCTTGTTTTGTTACCACTACCCAGCCCAGAACCAGTGGTAATTTTGGCACTTCCGCCATAAAAGCAAAACTGGCAAGGTTAAAAGACAGCATCCTGTTCGAGTTCGGGTATTTTGCCATCGATTTTTATACGGGTCTGATCAATCCCGCCGATAGTTCCATCCGTTATGATGCCGGCGATCAGACACATATGAACGATATCGGGCACGATTCACTGTCGCGGCGTGTTATCCGCAAAAGTATTTTCCTGGCCACTTTACCGGCCGCTTTCCTCCAGTTCAACAGCGTTTATAAAAACAACAGCAGCATCATTACCTGGCTAACCGCCAGGGAGATCGATGTTGCTTATTATGAAATACAGCGCAGTGCAGATGGAACAGCTTTCAGTACCCTGGCCACGGTTGCTGCCAGCAACAGCAATGGCAATAACCAGTATCAATACACAGATGAAAAACCCCTGAAAGGATCTGCCTATTATAAAATAGTGATCGTAGATAAAGACGGGCAGAAGCATGCTTCGCCCGTCATGACCGTCTACAGCAGCATTGGCAAACTGGCCGTCATAAGGGCTTTTGCGCGCTCTTCTTCACAGGTAGCGATAGAACTGCAGAATAATGAACCGCAAAACGCCGAATACCAGCTGTTCAATAATATGGGGATGATCATCAGCAAAGCATCGCGTAAACTGGAAGCCGGGAATACGACTCTTTACCTGGATACGCCCCTGCTCAGTAATGGCATCTACCACATCAAAGTCATTACCGCCAGCGGATCCATGGCGTATTCTTTTGTAAAAAACTAACATCCTGTTTTCAGCACAGCGCAAAAGGGTGAAATCGCCGGGCAATATAATATCCTATCTTGCTGCCGCATGATGATGCTTATTTATACCGCGCTGGCATTATTGTTTCTCTATGGCATATTGTTCCATTTCTACCGCAGCTGGTGGAAAGACATCCCTGATTTTATACCGGCGCCTGCTGCCGGGGGGGAACCTACTACCCGTATATCGCTGATTATTCCTGCCCGTAATGAGGAAGCGCAGATTGCTGCCTGCCTGCAAAGTATTTACCGGCAAAACTATCCCGCGCACCTGTTAGAGGTAATATTAATAGATGATAACTCCACTGACAGCACCCTGGAAACAGCCCGCCATGTTTCACCGGGAGATTTTACATTGGTTTGCTACCGGTTACCCCCGGTTGAAAATAACAGGGCACCCAAAAAAAGAGCGATTGAAAAAGGCATATCAATGGCTACCGGCGAACTGATAGTGACCACGGATGCCGACTGCACGTCGGGCCCCGACTGGCTTAGAACGATTGCTGCCTTTCGGCAACAGTCGAAAAACGTTTTTATGGCGGCCCCGGTAAAAATTGCGGCAGGAAGATCTTTGCTCTCGAAATTCCAGGCACTTGATTTCCTGACCATGCAGGGCATTACCGGTGCTGCCGTATCCAAACGTTTTCATAACATGTGCAATGGCGCCAACCTGGCTTACGAAAAAAAAGTATTTCATGAAGTAGGCGGGTTTGCCGGCATCGACCATATTGCCAGCGGTGATGATATGTTGCTCATGAACAAAATAGCCGCTGCATACCCCGCACAGTTGGGCTTTATCCGATCGCAGGCAGCCATTGTAACTACCCTGCCGGCAAAGAACTGGAAGGCCTTTCTGCAGCAACGCATCCGCTGGGCCAGCAAGGCAACGCATTACCGGCAGCCGGCCATCTTTTTGGTACTATTACTGGTATATATTACCAACCTGCTGCTGCTTGGTTTCCTGGTAATGGGTAGCTGGCAGACAGCGGCTTTTTTTTACTTCGCCTTACTTTGCACCGACAAATTTTTCATGGAGGTATTTTTTGTATTTGATGTAGCCAATTTTTTTCAGCAGAAAAAACTGTTGCCCTGGTTGTTCCTGCTACAGCCATTGCATATTTTCTACATCGTGGTTTCGGGTTTACTGGGCCAGTTCAAAACCTACGAATGGAAAGGCAGGAAGTTGAAATAGTCTAAGTCCTGGGCAGGTAGATACTGACAACGTAAAAGGGCATAAGAAACCTTTGCTTTTCTCCTGGCTTGGCTTCCCTGCGTGAAATCGTTTCTTCGGATAAAACCGTAAAAAAAATAATTGTATTTTCATCCGATGCCTGAAAGTGAATCCATACAAGCAGCCGCCTGGCGGAGGCTTAAAAAAAACAAAGCAGCGGTTGCCGGCATCATCATTATTGTGCTGGCGATACTAACAGCAATCTTCGCTTATTTTATATCACCTGATGGTTCTCCTTTTGCCAACCGTATGACGGTAGAAATAAGCGGAAAAAACCCCGGGTTTACACAGCAATTCCTGCTGGTAAAAAAAGAAAAGATCGATGCCAGTCGTGGCTGGCTCCACCGCCTGTTGTACGGGCAGGACGATGACTACACTTTTATACCGGTTACCAGCTACAGGCTACAGGCAGACAGCATGATTGTGCAGAAATACATTGATGAGGGTGTGGAAGAGCGCATGGCATTTTCATTGCAGCAGGTGAATGCAGCCATTGTTTCAAAAAAATTTTTACTGGGCACGGATAAATATGGCAGGGATATCCTGAGCCGTTTACTGGTGGGTACACGTGTTAGCTTGAGCGTGGGTTTTATTGCGGTTATCATATCGCTGACCACGGGTATTGTATTGGGTGCTTTGGCGGGTTATTTCGGTGGCAGAACAGATGACATTATTATGTGGTTTATCAATGTTATCTGGAGCATTCCCACCCTGTTGCTGGTATTTGCGATTACTTTTTTACTGGGTAAGGGCTTCTGGCAGGTATTTGTGGCCGTTGGCTTAACCATGTGGGTAACCGTAGCCCGCATTGTACGCGGGCAGGTATTGGGCGTACGGGAGCTGGAATATATAGAAGCAGCCCGCGCACTGGGCTATACAAATGGCAGGATCATTTTCAGGCATATATTACCCAATATCGCCGGACCCGTGCTGGTAGTGGGGGCCGCCAATTTCGCCTCCGCCATTGTAATTGAAGCAGGGCTCAGCTTTCTGGGCGTTGGTGTGCAACCACCGCAACCCAGTTGGGGCCTGATGATAAAAGAAAACTATAATTTTATTATTACCCATAGCCCGATGCTGGCATTGGCGCCCGGGTTTGCGATCATGCTGCTGGTGCTGGCCTTTAATTTATTGGGCAACGGGCTGCGCGACGCTTTGAGTAGTCGGTAGTCAGAACAGTCTACAAATAGTTTTTAGTGGAGATCTGCAAAGGGACTATAGCCAACCGACCGAAGACTATTGACTACTTCTTCGAGTACCGGTAAGTGCCCATCCATACATTATCTGATTTGGTAAGCGAGGTAACTGTAATGCTTACTACGCAGGTAACACCGGAAGGTGTATTGGTGATGGTATAATTATTTTGCGGGGCCGAGCTGTTATTGGTACTGGTAAAAAATGCCGGATCGGCTGAGCCGTCTTTTTTTGCTGTAATTGCAATTTTTACACCGTTGGGCGGCATGGTGGAGGTTATTTCCACTTTCAGCGGAAAATCGGGCCCCAGGATATTCAGGTTATTGGAATTGTTGGCAGGTGTTGTTTCCACTGCCAGTCCGGCTTCGGGATTGGAATCGTTTTTCTTGCAGGAGGAAGCCAGGGTAAATACCAGGGAAACCATCAGTAAGGAATGCATTATTTTTTTCATAGCAGTAATAATAAGGTTTCTAAGATACGGCGATACGGGTATATCTGCAATGGATCCTACACGCCGGGGCGATATATTTATTTTTCGTCGTGCACATGCACATTCCGCAAAAAGCTTTCCTCCAGCGAAATAAAGGTTTCGGTACGCTCAATGCCCTTTATTTTTTGCAATTCGTCGTGCAGCACAAAACGGAGCTGGTTGATGTCTTTGCAAACAATTTCGGCGAACATACTGTAATTACCGGTGGTATAATTGAGCCGTACAATCTGGGGTATACTGCGCAATTCCTTTGCCACGGAATCGTACAGGGAGCTTTTTTCGAGGTAAATGCCTATAAAAGCGATCACATCGTAGCCCAATTGTTTTATATCTACATTCAGTTTCGTACCTTTAACAATTCCGGCGTCCTGTAGTTTTTTGATGCGTACGTGGATGGTGCCGCCGGAGACAAACAGCTTTTTCCCCAGGTCGGCATAGGATATGCCTGCGTTTTCCATCATCTCCTGGATGATCTGCAGGTCGAGCTTATCAAGATTCAATTTTCCTGCCATTTGAATTTGTTTTCTAGATTTATTCTACAATATACCTAAAATTATTACATAATATCTAATTCTTTGAAAAAATCATTAAAATATATTC
>CAXTMV010000348.1:0-4923 GCA_964245425.1 uncultured Flavihumibacter sp.
GGCTGATCCGGATGCCAAATGAATAAGTTCGGGGATTGGGAAATGAATAGATGGTGGCATAATCCGGATCAAGCCCGGCGTGGTTTGCTTTCCAAAGAAGCCCCAGGTTGGTTACATATAAATAGAATTGCAGGCTGGAAAAAGGTGTCTTCTTCCATTGTCGTTTGGAGACCGTATAGCTGAGGTTCAAATCCTGCAGCCTTATGTGGTCGCCTTTCTCGACCAAGGCCGCAGAACCCTGGTAAAACAGGTTGCGGTTAGTGGGATCATTGGTGCCGTCCGGGTAGACAATAGAAGGTACTGACGTACGGGTCTCATCCCCCGGCTTTACCCATCGCTGGTCATAATCATTGACAGCCCCAGCCAGCGTAGTTTGATAATTAATATTTACAGAGGGTCGTTTAAACCAATAGCCTAGTTTGTATACGATATTAAAAGAGAGGGAAAAAGCGCGCCACGAGACCGCGTTTATCACCGAACCAAACAGGGTAGGCCGGGAAGAGCCACTATACACCAGACTGTCTGGGGTAGCGGTATTAATAATGGAAGAATAATTCTTGCTGAGAATTTTTCCCTGATATCCCAGTGGATCGCCGTTGACTGGATCCAACCCGCCCCATCGAAAACTGTAGAGGCCGGAAAGGGGTTTACCGACCACCGGGATTAGGCCTGCGGTGACTTGAGAGTAATCTACGAGTTTGCTGGGCAATATGGTTTCATCGTAAGTTATAATTCTGTCCGATACATAATTCAATAAAAAGCTGGTTGTCCAGCGAATCCTTTTATTAATATTGATGCTTGTCAGGGATATATCGAAACCATGTGTGCGGATGCTGGCTGCATTGCCGCGAAAACTGGTGAACCCAGACGAAGGCGCCAAGGGTTCGTTTTCGATCAGATCAAGCCCGCGTTTTTGGTAGAGCTCTAGCGTTCCCACCATAATCCCCCTGGTTAGTTGAAAATCGATACCAAAATTGATGTTTTGAACGCGTTCCCAACGTAAGGAAGGATTTGGGGGCCGTGTGATGGTGGCTGTTTGAACAGCGGTAAGCGCATCCACGTCATAAGTGGCAGTGAGATAAGCAGAGGCATTATACAAGTTTCCGTTGTAACCGTAACTCCCACGCAAGTTGAGGAACGGGAACAGTTTGCTAACGTACCAGGATTCATTGCTGATTTTCCAAGCCAGGCCGGAAGACCAAAGCGGGGTTACCTTTTGATTGGAGGTCACTCCAAATATATTGGCGCCGTCTTTTCGGCCACTTAAGGTGAAAGTGTATCGTTTAAGAAGGTTGTAGGCCAGGTTGGCGAAGTAAGACACGTAGCGGTTAGTTATAACAGCAATATTGCCCGTACCAGAAGGAATACGGTCCGTGCTTTTTGGGCTTGTGGCAAGGGAACTGTTAAAGTTGAGGTTGGTCACTGCCGTTCCGAAAGCATCATCATATCCATAAAGCCGATAGCTATTGCTTTGCTGGATGTTCTCGCGAATCTCACCTCCGGCCAATGCAGTAAATTGATGGATAGTATTAAAAGTTTTGTTGACATTCATCTGTACGCGATAATTGGCCACAGACAAAGAGTTGTAGGTCTGGTCAAGTAATGAACCACGCGGGACAGCAAAATTGAGTGACCCTGCCGTATAGGTAGTGAATTTGTTAATGAGATTACGGGTGTTAAAAAGGGTGGTATCCTGCAGGTTGCGGGTGTTCGTCTGTTGTTTTTCCAGCTGATATTGGAAGCTGGCGTCCAGCCAGGAGCGGATATGATATTTGGCAGCGCCACGCAGGATTACCTCGGATATCCGTGCAACATTATTAGCACCATTTAAATCTTGAAGCGGCCGGTAGTTCCAGTCCAGGTAGCCAAGTTTACGTACGCTGTCCGCATAGAATTGCCGGAAGGTGCCGAGAACGGCCAGCGGACGCCCATTGTTATCCGCCAGATTGCTGTAAGAAGGCAGGCCACCGGAGAAATTAATGGTATTATCATTATCTCGCTTTGACTGGGTATAACCGATACCAGCAGTCAATTCGAGGTTTTTAGTTGGCGTAAAGGTCATCAGGGAATTCAGATTAACCCGATTAAAATCATTGCGCGTCTTCGCATCCAGGTTACGGTCAAAGCCTCCGGAAAGGCTATACAGGATATCTTTACCCCCACCCCGCAACGCTAAAGAATATTGCTGACTAACAGCTTTACGGTAGAAATAACGGGATAAGTCGTCCCGGACATCGTGTGCGGATAAAGAAGATATCTGGTCGGACGCCTGCTGCGCTGTCAACTGGCCCTTGCGCTGTTGAGAAAGAATTTCAACGACAGGCGACACACCGGTAAATTGTGTGGTATTGTTTAAGGTCGCATCGTAGTATCCTTTTCCAAACAGGAACTGTTCTATCTGAACATAATCCGCGGAGGGCAGAAACCAAGGCGTATAATAGACGTCTGGTTTTTGCGCGACTGACGTATTTGAAGTGAGGTCAATTTTAAGGTGCTGGTTCAACCGCCCTTTTTTGGTGGTCATAACGATGACACCGTTGCCGGCGCGAGCGCCCCAGATAGAAGCGGCGGCGGCATCTTTCAGCACGGTAATACTTTCGATGTCATTGGGGTTGATATTGTTGATATCCCCTTCGTATGGAAAATTATCCAGAACGATCAATGGGTCGAAGCTAACCAGTCCGCCTACATTGCCAATAGTGCTATTGCCGCGAATACTGATGCCAAGTTTGGACCCTGCCGGCTGGAGGTTCTTGCTGAAGATGAGGCCGCTGGTCACACCGTCCAGACGTTCCAGGACCGAAGAACCGGTTTTGCGGTTCAGGAGCGTATTATCGATTTTTACAAACGAACCCGTTACCCTTTCTTTGGCGATATTTTCATAACCTGTGCTGACGACTACTTCATTGAGCTGGGCAGATTGTTGCAAAAGGAAGACGCGCAAGGGTAGGGGTGTAGTATTATTGACTGGTATTGATATCGCCTGAAAATTGACTGCCGTGATGGTCAACGTATCAGCGGGCAATGTAATCGCTAAAGAAAAGTGACCGGTGGCGTCTGCTGCAACGGATCTGTTCAGAAGTTTGCATTGAATTGTAGCACTGGCAACAGGTTGATTGTTTTCAGAAGAGACGATAACACCGATAATAGTTTTGGTTGTTGTCTGCTGGGCACCCATGCTCAGAAAAAGCAATTGGATTACCAACAGACAAAATGAATATTTTTTCATTGCTGATTGCGAGTTGTTAGTAACAAAAAATGGTTAAAAAGACGAAAAACTGTGAGGCTATACCGGGGCTTTTGGTTTAGCCATGTAATTGCGCAGGATGATCATCGACCAGGCGATGTGGTTTTTCACCGTGATGGGGCTCAGATTTGTAAAACGGGCTATTTCCTGGTAGGTAAAATCCTCAACGAAATACCAGTGACAAAGGGTGCGTTGTTTAGAAGGAACGACTTGTAAAAGTTCTTTAATACGGCGGATTTCATCCTCGTACTGTATTGGGTCAAAGGCAGTTTCATGCAGCTGTTGATAATAGCTGCTGGCGGTATTGCAGTATAAGTGATTGCGGGAAGACATTTGGACAGGGTGAATGAAAAAGGACGGTTCAGCAATAGAAAAAAGGGGATATAAACCGTAATTAAACCGGGTTTTTAGGCTTGCATGCGAACAGCACCCTGGAAAGGATCAGGGATACAAATAAAATAAGTGCGGGGCTCATTATTGTATTACCGAAGCGTGAGAAGATGCACCGGTCGATAAAAAATGAGCGCCCGCCCTTAAGACGGTGCGTATATGTAATTACTTTTTGGCTCATCCCATAGTTTCTCACGCTGCGGTAATGACTCAAAAAGCATTTCTTACAATTCAAATATAAGAAATAATCGTTTAGTACACGTTTGTGTATCAAATTATATTACAGTTTCTCTGAATTTCCAGAGTAATGGAAGAAAAAGAGAAAATAGCGACTAAAATGAAATTGGCAGCAACTCTTAGGAAAATTATTTCCAACAATAAAAACGTTGCTAGGGAGAAGAAACACAGGTATATTCAAGATGTTAAGCTTATTGACGGTGTAAGACAACTTGAAGCTTCGTCGCGTTTAAGCTACACTATTGTTCAAGGGGTGTTATCCGGTAAACGAGATGTGCAATTTACATCGCTTATAAGTTTGATTGAGGATGGTTTGGAATTAAGGCTTAGCGAATTTGCCAAACTTTATGATTCAATTTCTGAAGAAGAAGTTATAAATGCTAGAAAAGAGATTGCTGAATCAAAAAAAACAATCAAAAAAAAATCAATCAAAAAATAATCTTCACTTCACTTCATCTTATCGAACAAAACCTTAGTCACTGTGTTTTTGATTTAATCTTCTGATACATAAGTTTTCTATTAATTTGGACATAAGTAAAATTCTGTCTATCAGACTTATTAACTCTTGACCTGATATGGAGTAATCATTTCTGTAGCGTGCATCAATATAACCGTTCTTTAATAAATTAAATAATTGCTCTTCTTTTTTATCAGTTTCGACCCTAAAAATTAAAAATAACTCCTCTGAATATAACTTTGTTTTTTTTCTCAATTTCCAAAGATTGTGAGTCTTAGGTTTATAATCTGTAAATACTAAAAGTATAGTGTAGTATAAACATTCAGTTGCCTGGTGCAATTGAAACACGCCAAGTTTGGGATTTTTTCTACTTGCATAAAATTTACTTCCCTCAATAAACTCGTTAGCTTGGGAAAACCAAAAGTTAAAATAACGCTTTTCCTTTTCTTTTTTTTCGCTATTTGTAAGTTCGCGTGGATTAATAAATTCAACGGTTTTTTTATTATAAAGCATAATTCCTTCTTTACGAATATCAATCCAAAAGTATTCTCCCATTTCTAAGCCTTTATTAACATAATTAATATCATGTATC
>CAXTMV010000349.1:0-2738 GCA_964245425.1 uncultured Flavihumibacter sp.
ATTCTATACGGCGGCAGCGTTTTTAAAATAATTATGCATAAACAAGAGCTGGTATTCAACTGCATTGCTCCAGTAGACCCAGTTGTGTGCACCCGGCCGGGTAATATAATCGTGCTGAATATTCCGCAGCAAAAGTTGCTGGTGCAGGTTCTCATTCACCCTGAAAAAAAAGTCTTCCGTTCCGCAATCAATGATCAATGCTAAGGAATTAGGTTTTACCAGGTACAATAAATTAGTGACCGTGTGTGTTTCCCAGCGTTCGGGCTGCTCACTGTAATTACCGAGCCGCTTGGCCATATCCCAGTTGTTTGGAAAGGGACGGATGTCTACACCCCCGCTCATGCTGCCTGCGGCGCCAAATGTATCGGGATGCCGGAAGGCCAGGTATAAAGCACCCTGTCCGCCCATGCTCAGCCCGGTAATGGCCCGCCCCTTTTTATTTTTGATGGTTTTATATTTGCCATCGATCCATTTTATCAATTCATCTGAAACATAGGTTTCATATTGAAAGGCCGGATCTACGGGACTGTCCCAGTACCAACTGCCAAAACCACCATCAGGACAAACAATCATTACCTGGTAAGCATCTGCTGCTTTTTCGAATCCCTTTGCGTTGGTAACCCAGTCGGCATATTTACCGCTGTAGCCATGCAATAAATAAACCACCGGAAACTCTTTTGCATTGGCATAATCATCTGGCCGGATAACAACGGCTTTAATGGTCTTTTTCATAGACAGGCTATAGGTATCTACCGTATCAACGGTGGCCGCTGTTAACAGCTGTACAAATGCAAAGGATAGGCCCGTTAACAAGAACATTATTTTTATTTTGTACATGCCGGTATTTTTTATAAAGATAAATAGCCAAAGACAAAAGTTCATCGCCGGGAAGCGCTTGTGGGCCCCGTTTTTTATTTCGTAATCTTAAAACAGCTTCTTCTCAATTTTCCTTCAAAATCGAAAGGGGTTGTCTGCCTGGTAATATCGCTGATGGCTGTTGCCTGCAATTGTTCCGTTGCCAGTTGAAATTTTGTATAATTGGTACTGAAATACAAGACGGCACCCGGCTTCATTACCAGCAGGCATTTATTGATAAGCGTTACATGGTCCTGCTGAATATCAAGAAAATCTTTCATTCTCTTGCTGTTGCTGAAAGTAGGCGGGTCCAATACCACGATATCAAAACTGCCCGTCGGTAATTCATCCAGGTATTGAAGTACATCTGCATGTACAAAGGAGTACCGGTCGGCTGCCTGCAATTGATTCAGTAAAAAATTATCTTCTGCCCAATTCAGGTATGTTTTAGACAGATCAACCGATACCACCGATTGTGCACCGCCCGCTGCCGCATACACAGAAAAAGAAGCCGTATAACAAAAAAGGTTTAAGACATTTTTACCCTTTGCCTGTTCTCTTATCATGCTGCGTGTGCTGCGGTGGTCAAGAAACAAACCCGTATCCAGGTAGTCAGACAGGTTTACTTTAAAATGCAACCCGGATTCCTGCACGGTAAAGAATTCCATTTCTGTGCCTGTTTTCTGGTATTGATCCTGCCGGTCGGTCTTTCGTTTCCGTTGTTTTAAATAGATATGCTCATCCGGTACCTGTGTTACAAGGGCTATTACGTTTAGGCTTTGCTGCAACCAGGCTTCATGCTGTTCTTCGGTTAAATGGTGCCTTGCCTTGTATTCAGACAGGTAAATTTTGTCTTCATATACATCAATGATCAATGGAAACTCGGGCAGGTCGCGATCATAGATCCGGTAACAGCTCACCCCCAGCCTTTTTGCCTGCTTACCGGTATGTCGGAAAACCTTGGTAAGCCGGTTAAAAAACATCTGTATTTTTTCTTCTTCTGTCAAGCCTTAAAAATACAACAGAAGCAGTAGTTTTGACCCGCTATGGAAAAGATACCTGTTCAGGCCCTCCATTTATTTCCTTTGCTGGAAAAAAAACTGATCGAGCTTTTACATTCATTGACACCGGAAGAATGGAACCGCGGCACCATTGCGCGCCTTTGGACGGTAAAGGATGTGGCGGCGCACCTGCTGGACGGCAATATACGGCTGGTATCGATGCTGCGCGATGGTTATTTTGACGACCCGCCCGGTAATATTTATACGTATGAAGATTTGGTGGGCTACCTGAATGGCCTGAATGCCGGCTGGGTAAAAGCAATGAAAAGAGTAAGTCCTGCCCTGCTAATCGCTTTACTTGAGCAAACCGGTGGTAAACTGTATTACCAGCAGTTGCAAAACCTGGATTCATTTGCAGATGCTATTTTCCCGGTATCATGGGCAGGCGAAACAAATTCTGCCAACTGGTTTCATATTGCGCGCGAGTATACCGAACGTTGGCACCACCAGCAGCAGATACGCGAGGCTGTTGACAAACCAGGCATCCAGACAAAGGAATTGTACCAGCCCGTGCTAGACACTTTCATGCTGGCATTGCCACATACTTACCGGCATACGGAAGCGGCGGCTGATACGGTGGTACAAATCACCCTCCGCGGCGAGGCAGGCGGCGACTGGTTCCTGGTCAAAAAAGAAAAATGGGAACTATCTGCCATCAACAGCAGGCCAGTGGCCGCCTGCGTTGGCATACCCGCTGCTGTTGCCTGGAAATTATTTACAAAAAGCTGGCGGAAAAAAGAGGTGGCCGATTTTATTACAATGGAGGGTGATGAGCGCCTGGCAAACGTTTTTTTTGATACCGTAGCTGTAATGGCTTAATAA
>CAXTMV010000349.1:2748-3472 GCA_964245425.1 uncultured Flavihumibacter sp.
GGACAAAATAAACCTGGCAGAAAAGTTCGCGCTGTTTACCGATTACTGGAATCCCCGCATCGCCGGTGAACTGAACGGGCAACAGGTGAAGCTGGTTAAATTCAAAGGGCCGTTTACCTGGCACCACCATGATAAGGAAGACGAATTATTCCTGGTGGTGAAAGGAAGTTTTATAATGGAATTCCGTGACCGGCAGGTGGAACTGCGGGAAGGCGAGTTCTTAATTGTACCGAGGGGCGTTGAGCATCGCCCCAATGCTGCGGAAGAAGTATCGGTATTACTGTTTGAACCGGCTGCTACACTAAACACCGGCAATGTGGAAGATGGCTTTACAAAAAAAGAGCTCACAAAGATATAAGTACTACCGTTCAGGCAACAGCGCAAATAAAAATGCCACCGGTGAAGGTGGCATTCCCGAACAGTTTTATACGATTATATAATTATTTCAATCTGGCCAGCGCTTCTTTTACTCTGACCCAGGCCCTTTCAATATTGGACATGCTGTTGGCAAAAGAGAACCGCACACAGTTGGGCTCGCCAAAAGCATCCCCCATTACAGATGATACATGTGCTGTATTGAGCAGGTACATGCAAAAATCAGCTGCATTGGCAACCGTGGTGGTTCCATCGCTTTTACCATAATAATAGCTCACATCCGGGAAAATATAAAAAGCGCCTTCCGGTTCAAAACATTTTACACCGGGAACTTCTTTTATGATCTCCA
>CAXTMV010000349.1:3482-4622 GCA_964245425.1 uncultured Flavihumibacter sp.
AAGGGCAACGATAGCCGCGCGCTGGGTTACGGCAGTGGCGCCACTGGTAAACTGTCCCTGTAATTTTTCACAACCTTTGGCCACTGCTGCGCTGGCGGCAATATAGCCGAGGCGCCAGCCCGTCATGGCGAAGCCTTTGCTGAGTCCGTTCACGATAATAATCTGATCCTTCAGATCATTAAACTGGGCAATGCTTTCATGTTTTCCAACAAAATTGATGTATTCGTAGATCTCATCGGAGATGATAAAAATGGATGGATGCTGCCGGAATACGGCGGCGAGGGCTTCCAGTTCGGCCTTGCTGTAGACGGCACCGGAAGGATTGCAGGGAGAAGAAAACAAAAACATTTTTGTTTTGGGTGTGATGGCCGCTTCCAGTTCGGCAGGCGTTATTTTATACCCGTTTTCAACGGTGGTTCTTACTTCTACCACTTTACCGCGGGCAATTTTTACCAGTTCGCTATAAGTAACCCAGTACGGCGTGGGTATGATCACTTCTTCTTCATCATCTACCACGGCCAGGATGGCATTGGCCAGGCTTTGTTTAGCACCCGTTGATACAACAATGTTCTCGGGTTTGTAATCAAGATCATTGTCTCTCTTTAATTTGGAACAGATGGCTTCACGCAGATCCAGGTAACCGGCTACGGGTGTATAATGAGAGAAATTATCATCTACTGCTTTTTTTGCTGCTGTCTTTATATGTTCCGGGGTATCAAAATCGGGTTCGCCGAGGCTTAAATCAATTACATCTATTCCTTTGGCGCGTAACTCTCTGCCGAGTTTGGCCATTTTCAAAGTTTCGGGCTCGTTGAATCGCTGAAGTAGGGATGAAAGTTGCATTACTATGTTTTTTGGGGCACAAAAGTATGAAAAAGGTTTAAGGTTTGAGGTGTAAGGCAAAAGGTTTAAGGTATAAGGTTTGCGAAAAACCTGACACCTTAAACCTTACAGTATAAAAAAAAAAGCCCTCCTGGGAACAGGACGGCCTCTAACGATTGCTTGCCATATGAAAAAAAGGTGAATTATTTTTTTACAGAATCAACCTTAGCTTTAACTGTATCTACAGCAGCTTTAACAGTTGAATCTACTACAGCCTTAGCGCTATCACCAGCAGCTTTGATTGTATCAACAGTAGCT
>CAXTMV010000349.1:4632-4860 GCA_964245425.1 uncultured Flavihumibacter sp.
CTGCTTTTGCAGTTGAATCAACCTTTGCTTTAGCCGAATCAAGTGTAGCTTTTGCGCTATCAACTGTAGCAGAAGCAGCAGAATCAACGGCTTTGGCAGCTGTGTCAGCTGAATTGTTACAAGAAGCTACAAATGCGCCGATGGCTAATACTAAAAGAAGTTTTTTCATTTTAAGTGTGTTTGTTTGTAAAATAATGATTTGAGCTTTATACCAGAAAGGGAAAAAGG